>JADLCV010000192.1 GCA_020846995.1 Paracoccaceae bacterium | reverse complement strand
CAGGCACGGGGCGGCGCGGCCGGTCGCGAGCCGCAGGCGCCCGGGGACACGCCCGCCCCCGGCCCCGCGAGGACGGGCGCGGCGCGCGGGCGGCGCCGCGGCGGCCACGGGGAAGCGCCGCCGTGCCCGCGGGCGCGGGCCGACCGGGGATACGCCAGGCCGCCGCCCCGGGGGGGGCCGGGCGGCCGGCGGGCCGCGCCCCTACTCCGCCGCCCGCGCGTAGGCCTCGACCGGCGGGCAGGTGCAGACGAGGTTGCGGTCGCCCCAGACGTTGTCCACCCGCCCGACCGGCGGCCAGTACTTGTCGATGCGGAAGGCGCCGGGCGGGAAGCAGCCCTGCTCGCGGGGATAGCCGCGGGCCCAGTCGGCGACGAGGTCCTCGACCGTGTGGGGGGCGTGGCGGAGGGGCGAGTCGGCGGCCGCGATCTCGCCCCGCTCGACCGCCGCGATCTCCTCGCGGATCGCCAGCATGGCGGTGCAGAAGCGGTCAAGCTCGGCCAGCGTCTCGCTCTCGGTCGGCTCGACCATCAGCGTCCCGGCCACCGGCCAGGACATGGTGGGCGCGTGAAAGCCGTTGTCTATGAGCCGCTTGGCAATGTCGTCCACGGTCACTCCATGGGCCGCGAAGGGCCGGCAGTCGAGGATGCACTCATGGGCGACGCGGCCGCGGTTGCCGGCATAGAGGATCGGATAGGCCCCCTTCAGCCGCGCCGCGATGTAGTTGGCGTTGAGGATCGCGACTCGCGTCGCCTGCGTCAGCCCCCGGCCCCCCATCATCAGGCAGTAGGCCCAGGAGATGAGCAGGATCGAGGCCGAGCCCCAGGGCGCGGCCGACACCGGCCCCTCGGTGCCGCCGGTCGCGGGGTGGCCGGGGAGGTGGGGGGCGAGATGGGCCTTGACGCCGATCGGCCCCATGCCCGGGCCGCCGCCCCCGTGGGGGATGGCGAAGGTCTTGTGGAGGTTGAGGTGGCTGACGTCGCCGCCGATCTCGCCCGGCTTGACGAGCCCGACCAGCGCGTTGAGGTTCGCCCCGTCGATGTAGACCTGGCCGCCGAGGTCGTGGGTGATGCGGCAGACCTCGCGCACCGTCTCCTCGAAGACCCCGTGCGTCGAGGGATAGGTGATCATCGAGGCCGCGAGCCGGCTGCCGGCGGCGCGGGCCTTGTCGCGGAAGTCCTCGAGGTCGATGTCGCCGTTCGGGGCCGCGGCGACGACGACGACCTCCATCCCCGCCATCTGGGCCGAGGCCGGGTTGGTGCCATGGGCCGAGACCGGGATCAGGCAGACGCTGCGGTGCCCCTCGCCGCGGGCACGGTGCCAGGCCTGGATGGTCAGGAGGCCCGCATACTCGCCCTGGGCACCCGAGTTCGGCTGCATCGACATGGCATCATAGCCGGTGACGCGGCAGAGGATGGCCGAGAGGTCGGCGATCGCCTCGGCGTAGCCCGCCGCTTGGTCGGCCGGGGCGAAGGGGTGGAGCGAGCCGAACTCGGGCCAGGTCACGGGCATCATCTCGGCCGCGGCGTTGAGCTTCATCGTGCAGGAGCCGAGCGGGATCATCGCCCGGTCGAGCGCGAGGTCACGGTCGGCGAGGCGGCGCATGTAGCGCATCATCTCCGACTCGGCCCGGTTCATCTGGAAGACGGGATGGGTGAGGAAGGGGCTCGCGCGGACGAGCGCCTCGGGAAAGCCGAGGTCGGCGCGGTGGGGCGGCACGCCCTCGATGCCGAAGGCGCGCAGGACGCGGACGAGGACCGCCTCGTCGGTCGTCTCGTCGAGGCTGATGCCGACGCGGTCGGTGCCGATCCGGCGGAAGTTCAGCCCCTCGTGGCGGGCGGCGGCAAGGATGCCGGCCTGGCCGACGCCGACCTCGACGGTCAGGGTGTCGAAGAAGGCCGCCGGGCTCACCCGCGCCCCGGCCGCCCGGAGCGCCCGGGCGAGCCGCTGGGTCAGGAAGTGGACGCGCTCGGCGATCGCGCGGAGCCCCCGCGGCCCGTGGAAGACGGCGTAGAACGAGGCCATGACGGCGAGCAGCGCCTGGGCCGTGCAGACGTTCGAGGTCGCCTTCTCGCGGCGGATGTGCTGCTCGCGGGTCTGGAGCGAGAGGCGGTAGGCGCGGTTGCCGCGGGCGTCGATTGAGACCCCGACGATGCGGCCGGGCATCTGCCGCTTCATCGCCTCGCGGCAGGACATGAAGGCCGCATGCGGCCCGCCGTAGCCCATCGGCACCCCGAAGCGCTGGGCCGAGCCGACGGCGATGTCGGCGCCCATCGCGCCCGGCTCGCGCAGGAGGGTGAGCGCGAGAAGGTCGGTCGCCACCACCGCCACCGCCTTCGCGGCATGGAGCCGGGCGATCGTGTCGGTGAAGTCGCGGACATGGCCGAGGGTGCCGGGATACTGGAGGATGGCTCCGAAGACCTGGTCGGGAACCAGCGCGTCGGGATCGCCGACGACGACCTCGATGCCGAGCGGGCGGGCGCGGGTGGCGATGACGGCGATCGTCTGGGGGTGGCAGCCCTCGTCGACGAAGAAGGCCCGCGCCCGGGAGCGCGCGACGCGCTCGGCCATGGTCATGGCCTCGGCCGCCGCCGTCGCCTCGTCGAGGAGCGAGGCGTTGGCGACGTCGAGCCCGGTGAGGTCGCAGACCATGGTCTGGAAGTTCAGGAGGGCCTCGAGCCGGCCCTGCGCGATCTCGGGCTGGTAGGGGGTGTAGGCCGTGTACCAGGCCGGGTTCTCGAGGATGTTGCGCTGGATCGCGGGCGGCGTCACGGTGCCGTAGTAGCCCTGCCCGATGAGCGAGGTCATGACGCGGTTCTTCGCCGCCACGGCCCGCATCTTGGCGAGCAGTTCGTGCTCGGCGAGCGGCGCCCAGTCGAGCGCGTCGGTCTGGCGCAGGCTCGCGGGCACCGTCTCGGCGACCAGCGCCTCGAGGCCCGGGGCGCCGACGACCTTCAGCATCGCCTCCATCTCGGCCGGCGAGGGGCCGATGTGGCGGCGGTTGGCGAAGTCGTAGGGGTTGTAGTCGGTGGGGGTGAAGGCCATCGGTTTCGCCTCACTGGGAATCGGCATAACGTTCGGTAAGCGTGAGCGTGAGTTCCCCCGCCCGGAGATCGAGCCGGAGATCCTTGAAGCGGAAGACGCCGACATAGCCCGCGCGGGCGAGCGTCAAGGGGTCGCGGTCGCGCTGGATGACGACGAGGTCGTGATCCGCGAGCGCGCGGCGGAGTTCCTCGAAGCGCTTCTGCCCGGGCTGTTCGGGAGGGATGGGGGCGCGGTAGCCGTGCGGCCCCTCGCGAAAGGTCTGGTGCAGGACGGCCAGCCAGCGCCCCTCGACCTCGGCCACCCAGCGGCCGCGCTCGCCATGGATCGCGACCCGGCGGGGCATGGTCAGGCGATGTGCTCGGCGTATTCGTCCTCGTCCATGAAGTCGTCGAGCGCCGCGAGGTCGTCGATGCGCATCTTGAAGAACCAGCCCTCGCCCGTCGCATCCTCGTTGACGAGGGCGGGGTTCTTGGCCACCGCCTCGTTGACCGCGACGATCTCGCCGTCGAGCGGGGCGAGGATGTCGGAGGCCGCCTTGACGCTCTCGATCACCACGACCTCGTCGCCCTTGGCGACCATGGCCTCGGGCTCGGGCAGCTCGACGAAGACGATGTCGCCGAGCTCCTTGGCGGCGTAGTCGGTGATGCCGACGACGACGAGGTCGCCCTCGACGCGCAGCCATTCGTGGTCTTCGGTGTATTTCATGGGGTCCCTCGTCGCCTTGTTCAGCGCTTGTAGGTGGAAGGTCGGAACGGGAGGGGCGCGACCGCGACCGGCTGGCGCCGGCCGCGGACCTCGCCCCAGAGCGGCCGGCCCGCGCCGGCGAGGGCCGCCGCCACATAGCCCATGGCCACGGGGCGGTCGAGCGAGGGGGCGAACCCGCCCGAGGTGACGGCGCCCGCCGCCGCCCCGCCCGCCGGCTCGGCGAAGAGCGCCACCCCCTCGCGCATCGGCGCCCGCCCCTCGGGCAGGAGGCCGACGCGCCGGCGCGCCGGCCCCGCCGCGAGTTCGGCCGCGATCCGCGCCGCCCCCGGGAAGCCGCCCGCGCGCGCGCCACCGGCGCGCCGCACCCGCCCGACCGACCATTCGAGCCCGGCCTCGACGGGCGAGGTCGCGGGGTCGAGGTCGTGGCCGTAGAGCGGCAGCCCGGCCTCGAGGCGGAGCGAATCGCGCGCCCCGAGCCCGATCGGCAGGACACCCTCCCGCGCCAGCAGCGCCTCGGCGAGGGCGAGCGCCCGGGCGAGGGGCACCGAGACCTCGAAGCCGTCCTCGCCGGTGTAGCCCGAGCGCGAGATCCAGAGTTCGGCCCCCTGCCAGCGCGGCCGTGCCACGTCCATGAAGCGCATCCCGGCCACCCCGGGGACGAGCGCCCCGAGCGCGGCCTCGGCACCCGGGCCCTGGAGGGCGAGCAGGGCGCGGTCGGCCACCGGCTCGACCGCAAGGCCCGGAAGGCCCGCGCGCAGGAGCGCGAGATCCGCGGCGGCGCGGCCGGCGTTGACGATGAGAAAGAGGTGGTCGCCGCGGTTGGCGACCATGAGGTCGTCCTCGATCCCGCCGGCGGCGTTGGTGAAGACGGCGTAGCGCTGGCGCCCCTCGGAGAGCGACAGGAGGTCGGCCGGCACCAGCGCCTCGAGCGCGGCCGCGGCATCGGCCGCCCGCCCGGAGGGCGCGCGCAGGATCACCTGGCCCATGTGGCTGACATCGAAAAGCCCGGTCGCGGCGCGGCAGTGGAGATGCTCGCGCAGGACGCCGGCGGCATACTGCACCGGCATCTCCCAGCCCGCGAAGGGCACCATCTTCGCCCCCAGCCGCAGATGCAGCCCCTTCAGCGGCAGTTCACGCGCCTCGGCCATCCCGCCCCCTTCCATCCGCGCCGGAGGTCCATCCGCCGGCATCGCCCGCGCCGGGGCGCCTTCCGCCCCGCCACCCGATGCCCCCTCTGTCCCTTCGCCTGAGATCGTTATCCCTTCGGCGGGCGCGTCGGGCGCGCCTCTCTCCAGAGTCCCTGGCCGCCGGACGGTCCCTTGCGCCTGAGAGTTTACCGGGGCGGTTGCTCCTTCGGCACCGGCCGGGGGCGTCGCCGCGTCCCGACCGGATTCTCCCTGTCCAGCGCCCTTCCTCTAGCCCGGCCCCCGCCGTGCTGGCAAGGCCCTGCGCGCCGCCCCGGCCGGGTCCCCGCCGGCGGCCCGGCCGCGGGCCTGCGGCCGGCCCCGGCCGATGCCCGCAAGGGGCCGGAAGGGCGGGGTCGTGCCCGCCTCGCGCCCCCGCAGGGGCGCCCCCCGGCAGGGCAGCCACGGTCGGGCACCCATGGGCGGGCACCCGCCCGCGGCCGGGTACGGCCGATGCCCGCAGGGGGCCGAAAGGGCGGGAGGGGCCGTGCCCGGGGCCGGCGGGCCGTTCTCCCCGGGATGGCGCCTCCCCCCTCCCCCGCGCCCCCGCAGGGGCGCCGGCCATGGCACGCTCCTCCCCTGCCCGGGCGCGGGCGCGGGCCGCGGCCCCCGCCGGGGCGCCGGCCCGGCGGGTGCGGCTCAGCCCGTCCCCAGCCGGTCGCCGCGGGCGAGCGCGCGCCCGCGCAGGAGTTCGGCCACCGCCATCGCCCGGCGACCCTCGCGCTGGGCGTGGGTGACGGCGACCGCCCCCCGGCCGCAGGCGACGACAAGCCCCTCCGCCCCCGCCGCCAGCACCGCGCCCGGGGCACCCTCTCCCGCCGCCGGATGCGACCGCAAGAGGCGGAGCCTGCCGCCCGCGGCCTCGGTCCAGGCCCCCGGGGCAGGGGAAAGGCCGCGGATCAGGCGGTCGACCTCCTCCGCCGGGCGGCGCCAGTCGATCCGCGCCTCGGCCTTCCCGATCTTGGCGGCATAGGTCGCGCCGGCCGCGGGCTGGGGCACCGCGACCCGCCCGGCCAGCCCGTCGAGGGCGGCCAGGACCAGCCGCGCGCCGATCCGAGCAAGGCGCAAGGCGAGGTCGCCCGCGGTCTCGGCGGGGGCGATCGGGGTCGCCTCGGCCAGGAGGACGGGGCCGGTGTCGAGCCCCGCCTCCATGCGCATGATCGAGACCCCGGTCGCCGCGTCCCCGGCGAGGATCGCGCGCGGGATCGGCGCCGCCCCCCGCCAGCGCGGCAGGAGCGAGGCGTGGATGTTGAGGCAGCCCTGGCGCGGGGCGGCGAGCACCGCCCCGGGCAGGATCAGCCCGTAGGCCGCGACGACCGCGACCTCGGCGCCATGGGCGGCGAAGGCCGCCTGCACCGCGGGGTCGCCGAGGCCGGCAGGGGTGTGGAGCGCGACCCCCGCCGCCTCCGCCCAGGCCGCGACCGGGCCCGGACGGGTGGCCTGGCCGCGGCCGGCCGGGCGCGGCGGCCGGGCATAGAAGGCGACGACCTCGTGGGCCCGCGCGAGCGCCTCGAGCGCCGGCAGCGCGAAGTCGGGAGTGCCCATGAAGACCAGCCGCATCCCGTCCTCCCCCTCCCGCCGCGCCCGCGGCCGCGGCCGCGGGCCTCAGGCCCGCGCCCGCTCGCGCTTGAGCTTTTCCATGCGCCGGGTGATGAGCTGGCGGCGGAGCGGCGAGAGATGATCGATGAAGAGGCGGCCGTCGAGATGGTCGATCTCGTGCTGCACGCAGGTCGCCCACAGGCCCGCGAACTCCTCCTCGGCGGGGCGGCCGTCGAGCCCCGTCCAGCGCACCCTGACCCGCGCCGGCCGCTCGATCTCGGCATACTGCTCGGGCAGGGAGAGGCAGCCCTCCTCGTAGTGGCGCCGTTCCTCCGAGGTCCACGCGACCTCGGGGT
>JADLCV010000191.1 GCA_020846995.1 Paracoccaceae bacterium | reverse complement strand
TGCATCGTCACCGACGACAACCCCCGCTCCGAGGATCCCGCGGCCATCCGCGCCGCCGTGCTCGCGGGCTGTCCGGGCGCCTCCGAGGTCGGCGACCGTGCCGAAGCGATCCTGCGCGGGGCGGCGGTGCTCGGCCCCGGCGACGCGCTCCTCGTCGCCGGCAAGGGCCACGAGACCGGCCAGACCGTGGGCGGGACGGTCTATCCCTTCGACGATGCCGAGCAGGCGAGCCTTGCCGTCGCCGCGCTCGAGGGCCGCGAGCCGTGAGCCGGGGCCCGCGCCGATGAGCGGGGATGCGGCAACCCTCTGGACCGCCGCCGAGGCCGCCCTCGCCACCGGCGGCCGGGCGAGCCGGCCCTTCGCGGCGACCGGGGTCTCGATCGACAGCCGCACCCTTTGCCCGGGAGACCTCTTCGTGGCCCTCGCGGGCGCCCGCGACGGCCACGACTTCGTCGCCGACGCGCTCGCGCGCGGGGCGGCGGCGGCGATGGTCGCCCGGCCCCCCGCGGGGGTCGCGGCCGCGGCCCCCCTCCTTTTCGTCGGCGACGTCCAGGCCGGGCTCGAGGCCCTTGGCCGGGCCGGGCGGGCGCGGGCGGCGGCGCGGCTGATCGCCGTGACGGGCTCGGTCGGCAAGACCTCGACCAAGGAGATGCTGCGAGCGATCCTCTCCGCCCAGGGGCCGACGCATGCCGCCGCGGCCTCCTACAACAACCACTGGGGGGTGCCGCTGACGCTCGCCCGGCTGCCGCGCGAGGCCGCCTTCGCGGTGGTCGAGATCGGCATGAACGCGCCCGGCGAGATCGCCCCCCTCGCCCGCCTCGCCGCCCCCGAGGTGGCCCTCGTCACGACCGTCGCGCCGGCCCATCTCGCGGCCTTCGCCGACCTCGCGGCGATCGCGGCCGAGAAGGCGGCGATCGCCGAGGGGGTGGTCGCGGGGGGCACCGTCGTCCTTCCCGACGACCTCGCGGAAACCCCGATCCTCCTCGCCGCGGCGAGGGCGCGGGGGCTCGGGGTCACGACCTTCGGCAGGAGCCCGGCGGCCGATTGGCGGCTGGTCGAGACCGCGGCCGGCGAGGACCAGACGGCGGCCCGCGCGATCGGGCCCGAGGGGCCGTTCCTCTTCCGCGTCAGGAGCCCCGGCGCGCACTTCGCGCTGAACGGGCTCGCGGCGCTTGCGGCGGCGCGGGCGGCGGGTGCCGACCTCGCGCTCGCGGCGCTCGCGCTCGGCGGATGGCTGCCGCCGCCCGGCCGCGGCCGGCGGACGCGCGTCGCCCTCGACGCCGTCGAGGAGGCGCTCGCCTTCGACCTCATCGACGACGCCTACAACGCCAACCCCGCCTCGATGGCGGCGGCTCTTGCCGTCCTCGCCGCGGCCGAGCCGAGGGACGGGGTCGGCCGCATCCGCGGCGGCCGCCGCATTGCCATCCTCGGCGACATGCTCGAACTCGGTCCCGGCGAGGCGGGGCTGCACGCCGCCCTCGCCCACGACCCGGCGATGGCGCGCATCGACCTCGTCCACTGCGTCGGGCCGCGCATGCGGGCGCTCTGGGAGGCGCTCGCCGAGCCGCGCCGGGGCCTCTGGGCCGCGACCGCCGACGAACTCGCGCGGGCCCCGCGCCGGCTCGTCGATGCCGGCGACATCGTCCTCGTCAAGGGCTCCAAGGCCAGCCGCGTCGCGAGCGTGGTTGACGCGCTCGTGCGATTGGGGCAGGCGGGCGCGCGCAGTTCCGCGGAAGGGACCTGAATGCTCTACTGGCTGGCCGAGGCCCTGGGCTTTGCCGACGGGCTGAACCTCGTTCGCTACATCACCTTCCGCGCCGGGGGGGCCCTCCTCACCGCGCTGGTCTTCGGCTTCATCTTCGGCCGGCCGCTGATCGCGCTCCTGCGGGTGCGCCAGAAGAAGGGCCAGCCGATCCGCGCCGACGGGCCCCAGGGCCACATGGCGAAGGCCGGCACTCCGACCATGGGCGGGCTCCTCATCCTCGGGGGGCTCCTGCTCGCGACCTTCCTCTGGGCCCGGCTCGACAACGCCAATGTCTGGATCGTCCTCGGCGTCACCGCCGCCTTCGGGCTGATCGGCTTCGCCGACGACTACGCCAAGGTGACGCGGCAGTCGAGCCGGGGGGTCCCGGGGCGGGTGCGCTTCCTCCTCGGGCTCGCGGTGGCGGCGGCGGCGGCCTGGGCGGCCGCGGCCTTCCATCCCGCGGCCCTCGCCAACCAGCTGGCGCTGCCGGTCTTCAAGGATGCCCTCGTCGATCTCGGCTGGTTCTACATCCCCTTCGCCATGGTCGTGATCGTCGGCGCGGCCAATGCCGTCAACCTCACCGACGGGCTCGACGGGCTGGCGATCATGCCGGCGATGATCGCCGCCGGCGCCCTCGGGATCATCGCCTACGCCGTCGGCCGTGTCGACTTCTCGCAGTATCTCGAGGTCCACTACGTCCCCGGGGCGGGGGAACTCCTCGTCTTCACCGCCGGGCTGATCGGCGGGGGCCTCGGGTTCCTCTGGTACAACGCCCCCCCGGCCGCGGTCTTCATGGGCGACACCGGCAGCCTCGCCCTCGGCGGCGCCCTCGGCGCGATCGCCGTCGTCACCAAGCACGAGGTCGTGCTCGCGATCGTCGGCGGGCTGTTCGTGGTCGAGGCGCTCTCGGTCATCATCCAGGTGATCTACTTCCGGCGCACCGGCCGGCGGGTGTTCCTGATGGCGCCCATCCACCACCATTTCGAGAAGAAGGGCTGGGCCGAGCCGCAGATCGTCATCCGCTTCTGGATCATCGCCGTGATCCTCGCCCTCGTCGGCCTGGCGACGCTCAAACTGCGCTGAGCCGGGCGGGAATCG
>JADLCV010000190.1 GCA_020846995.1 Paracoccaceae bacterium | reverse complement strand
CTTCGGGGATCGCCTCGAAGAGCGGTGTCGTCAGGTAGCGCTCGGCCGTGTCCGGCAACATGGCGAGGATGACCGCGCCGGGCCCGGCCCCTTCGGCGATGGCCATCGCCGCGGCAAAGGTTGCGCCACCCGAGATGCCGGTCAGGATGCCTTCCTGCCGCGCCAGCCTGCGGGCCCAGTCCGTCGCGGCGCCGCCCGGCACCGTGACGACCCTGTCAAACCCCTTGCCGTCGATCGCCTCCTGCAGGACCTGCGGGATGAAATCGGGCGTCCAGCCCTGGATCGGATGCGGCTCGAAGGCCGGGTGGGTCCCGGCCGGGGCGCCGTCCGGGCCCCGCTCCTGCGCCACCCCGCTCGAGACCAGCGCCGCGTTGGCGGGCTCGGCCAGGGTGATCCGGGTCTGGGGCCTCTCGCGGCGCAAGACCCGCGAGAGACCCGTGACCGTGCCGCCGGTGCCGTATCCCGTCACCACATGGTCCAGCCGGTCGCCGGCGAAATCGTTGATGATCTCGCGCGCGGTGGTCGATTCGTGGATGTCGGCGTTGGCTTCGGTCTCGAACTGGCGGGCGAGGAACCAGCCATGCCGTGCGGCAAGCTCGGCCGCCTTGGCGGCCATGCCGGTGCCCCTCGCGGCGCGCGGTGTCAGGATGACCCGCGCGCCCAGAAACCGCATCAGCCGGCGCCGCTCGACCGAGAAGTTGTCGGCCATGGTCACGACCAGGGGATGGCCCTTCTGGGCGCAAACCATGGCCAGACCGATGCCGGTATTGCCGCTCGTCGCCTCGACGACGGTCTGGCCGGGCCTCAGCGTGCCCGCCCGCTCGGCCGCCTCGATGATGTTCAGGGCCAGCCGGTCCTTGACCGAGGCGGCGGGGTTGAAGAACTCGGCCTTGACGTAGAGCCGGACGCCCGGGGGCGCGAGGTTGTTGACGCGGATCACCGGCGTGTCGCCGACCGTCTCGAGGACGCTGTCGTAGAGCCTGCCACGCCCCCGCGTGGTCCGGATCGATCGCTCGGCCATGGCGCAGCCTTCCCGTCGCAGGTCTTCGCGCCCAGAATAAGGCATCGGTCGGGCCCGGCCGCAAGGGCCCTGGCGACGGGATCGGCCGTCCGCAGCGGGCGTCGTCGCGGCGCGGCAGGGAGCGACCGGCACCCCCCGCCCGCGAGGACCGGCAAGAGCCCGGCCCGCGACCCCTCGCCGCTGCCGGATGCCGGGGTCGCGGGCTTCAGCCGCGGGCACGCCCGGCCTCGAAACCGCCCGCCCCGCGCAACTGCCGCGATCACGTCCCGGGCCTGCCCCCGGCGGTGCAGCCGGGGGGCCTCGACGGCCTTCCGGCGAAGGCCGGCGTCCCGGCCCAGCACGGGCCCGCGGCGGGGCTGGTCGCCCCCCCCCCGCGGTCGGGTCGGCGATCAGCGCGCCGCACCTCGCCCGGCGCCGGCCGGGCCGGAGGGCGTTGCGAGGTATCGGGAGGCCGCGAGGGTGTGGGTTCGCAGGACCAGCAGGAACTCGTCGACCGACACCGATTCGTTCGGCACGCCCATGCTGTCGGGCGACGGCCCGAAGACGAAGGCGGGCACGCCCCGCTGCCGCCAGAAGCGGCAGTCGGTTCCCCCTAAGGTCACGATCGGCGCCGGCCGCTCGCCCTGGAGGCTCGCGGCGGCGTCGCAGAGCAGCCCCACCATCTCGTGTCCGGGGTCCGAACAGGTCGGATCCACGGGCGTCCCGATCATCTCCTCGACGGCCACCTCCGGATAGACGGCGGCGATCCTTCGCACCTCGGCCGCGATCTCTGCCGACGTCGTGCCGACCGGCATGCGGATGTCCGCCTCGAGCGTGCACTCGCCCGGCAGGAGGTTGATCTTCACGCCTCCCGCGATCAGGCCGAAGTTCACCGTCACGCGGTTCAGGGAGCCCACGGCGCCCCTGCCCATCGCGCGCTCGATCGCTCTCTCGGTCGCCGGGACAGACAGGAGCGCGCGAACCGGTTCGGGGGGCGTCGGCACCAGATCCTCGAGCCGCTCGAGGTCGAGCATCAGCCTTGCCGCGATCCTGGTCGCGCTC
Source organism: Paracoccaceae bacterium (assembly GCA_020846995.1). Taxonomy (GTDB): domain Bacteria; phylum Pseudomonadota; class Alphaproteobacteria; order Rhodobacterales; family Rhodobacteraceae; genus JAHDXW01. The sequence goes on along the minus strand of JADLCV010000190.1, from coordinate 3,413 downwards.
CTCGACAGGTGCGCATAGGCGCTGTGGGCGCCGGGGGTGCGGATGCGGAAGCGGAACCATGCCGGGGCCTTCTCGCCGAAGCGCACCGTCCAGGGGCTCGACGGCTCGGCGTTGAGAAGGACATCGCCGAGCACCCGGTCGGCATGGTGCTCGAGCAGGTAGCCGCTGCCCCAGCGCCCCCCCGTCTCCTCGTCGGAGACGACGGTGAGCGTCACCTTTCCGGCGATGTCACCCTCCATCTCGCGCAGGAGCAGATAGGCGAAGATCAGCGCCGTCGTCCCGCATTTCATGTCGACCGTGCCGCGGCCGTGGACGCGCCCGCCCTCGAGGTCGCCGCTCAGCGGGTCGCGCGCCCAGAGCTCGCGCGGGCCGGGCGGAAAGACGTCGATGTGGCCGTTGAGGACGAGATGCCGGCCCGGCCGCGCGAAGGCGAAGGAGGAGACGAGGTTCGGCATGTCCGCCTGGGGCGCGATGGTCTCGAAGGCGGCGCCCTTGCGCCGGAGGAGGTCGGCGATCAGGGCCGCGCCCGCGCGCGTGTCCCCGGGCGGGTTGCTGGTGTCGGTGCGGGCGAATTCGCGCAGGAAGGCGATCGCCTCGTCGGCGACCGCGTCGATGCGATTCAGGATGTGGTCTCGGGTCGCGCGGGTCATGGCTGGCGTTCCTGCGGGCTGGCGTTCGCAGCGGGGTATTCGACGACGATCGGCGCGGGCACGGGGACGGCGGCGATCAGCCGGCGCGTGGTGTCGTGGCGGGGGCTGGCGAGCAGGTCGCGCGCGCGGCCCTCCTCGACGAAGAGACCGCGGTCCATGACGGCGACGTCGTCGCAGATCGTGCCGACGAGCGAGAGGTCGTGGGTGATGAAGGCGAGCGCCAGGGCGCGCTCGCGCACGAGCTTGCGGAGGAGCGCGATGATGCCGGCGCGGGCCGACACGTCGAGCATCGACACCGGCTCGTCGGCCACGACCACGGCGGGGTCGAGCACCAGCGCCCGGGCAATGGCGACGCGCTGGCGCTGGCCGCCCGAAAGCTGGTGCGGCAGGCTGTCGAGGAAGGCGGCGCCGGGTTTCAGTTCCGCTTCCTCGAGCGCGGCGAGGGTGCGGGCGCGGCGCGTCGATGCGTCGCCGATGCCGTGGATCAGGAGCGGTTCGGACACCGCGCGACCGACGCTGAAGCGGGGATTGAGCGAGGCGAAGGGGTCCTGGAAGATCATCTGCACCGACCGCCGGAAGTCCCGGAGCGCGCGCCCGCGCAGCTCCGCGATGTCCTTGCCGCGGAAGGTGATGGCGCCCGCGGTCGGCATCTCGGCGCGCACCAGCAGGGACGCGACCGTGCTCTTGCCGCTGCCGCTCTGGCCGACGATGCCGAGCACGCGCCCGGGATGAAGCGTGAAGCTCACCCCCCTCACTGCCGCGATCGGACCGCGCCGCGTGGCGTAGGTCTTGGCGACGCCCGCGAAGCGTATCACCGGTTCAGGCGCCATGGTTCCAGACCGCGTCATCCTGTGCCGCCGCCCAGAGTGCCGCCGCCTCGCCCGCCCGGTGGCAGCGTGCCTGCCGGCCCTCCCGCAGCGTCGCCAGGGGTGGTGCGGCCCGCCGGCAGGCGGGGAGCGCGAAGGGGCATCGGGCGGCGAAGGCGCAGCCCGGCGGCGGGGGGTTCAGCGCCGGCGGCGCCCCGGCGATCGAGATGACGCTCCGGTCCGGCTGCCGGAGGTCGGTGATGGCGCGCCGCAGCCCCATCGCATAGGGGTGCGCCGGGCTCCGCAGGACCTCGCCCGTGCGACCGGACTCCACGATCTCCCCGGCGTAGAGTACCGCGAGGTGCTCGCAGAGTTCCGAGACCACCGCGAGATCGTGGCTGACCAAGACGAGCGCCATGCCGCGGTCGCGGCGCGCTTCCCCGAGGAGGTCGAGGACCTGCCGCTGGACGACGACGTCGAGGCCGGTCGTGGGCTCGTCGGCGACCAGGAGCCTCGGGGCGAACAGCATCGCCAGGGCGATGGCCGCGCGCTGGCGCATGCCGCCCGAGAACTCGTGGGGGAAATGGCGCAGCCAGCGCTCCTCCAGCCCCACCCGCGCGAAAAGGTCGGCCGCCCGGCCGGCCGCGACCGCGCGGCGGTGCGCGCGCAGGGTCGTGTCGAACTGATGGTCGAGGTCGCGCACCGGGTCGAGCGCGTTCATGGCCCCCTGCGGAACATAGGCCAGGTCGATCCAGCGCCGGCGCCGGAACTCGGACGGGGAGAGCCGCAGGAGGTCCGCGCCGTCGAACGCGATCGTTCCCGCCCCGACGTGGGCGTTGGCCGGCAGGAGCCCGAGAAGGGCGAGCGCCAGCGTCGTCTTGCCCGAACCCGACTCGCCGACGAGACCGAGACTGCCTCCCGCCTCCAGTCGCAGCGATGCGGCCCGCACGGCCTGCGTCGCCCCGTAGCTGACCGAGAGGCCGCGGATGTCGAGCAGGCTCATGCCGCGAGCCGCGGATTGGCGATGACTTCCCAGTCGCGCGCCATCAGGAACACCGAGACCACGAAGAGCGTGATGCAGATGCCGGGCGGAAGCGTCCACCACCAGGCGCGGCTCATCGAACCGGTGACGTAGGCGTCGTAGAGCATGGAGCCCCACGAGGTCATGTTCGGGTCGCCGAAGCCGAGGAAGCTCAGGCTCGCCTCGGCGAGGACGGCATAGGAGATGCCGATCGAGACGTAGAGCAGCACCATGGGCAGGATGTTGGGGAAGATGTGGACATACATCACGCGCAGGTGCGAAGCGCCGGCCACCTGCGCGGCGCGCACGAAGGCACGCTCGCGCAGGCTCAGCACCTGCGACCGCACGACCCGCGCCACCGAGCGCCAGAGCAGGCAGGAGATCGTGACGACGATGTTCCAGATCGAGGGCCGGAGCAGCGCCACGAGCAGGATGGCGAAGGGAAAGAACGGGATGCCGAAGGCGATGTCGGTGATCCGCATCAGGAGCGCGTCGGTGCGGCCGCCGAAGTAGCCGGAGACGAGGCCGATGTTGGTGCCGACGAAGACGATGATCGCAGCCGAAAGGAGGCCGACGCCGATCGACACGCGCGCGCCGACGACGACCTGGCTGAAGATGTCGCGGCCGTAATAGTTCGTGCCGAGAAGATGCGTCAGGCCGGGCTTCTGCATCCGCACGACCGCGTGGGCGGCATCGTAGTGGATGGCGAGCGCGTCGAACGGGGCGATCCAGTCCGCCGCCAGCGCGGCGAGGCCGAAGCCGCAGAAGAGCAGAAGCCCGATCCGCCCGGAACGGCTGGAGAAGCCGGGGACGCCACCCCTAGACATCGCGGATCCGCGGATCGACGAAGCGGTAGGCGAGATCGACGGTGAGGTTCACCAGGACGACCATCACCGCCATCAGGAGAAAGGCGGCCTGCGCCACCGGATAGTCGCG
>JADLCV010000189.1 GCA_020846995.1 Paracoccaceae bacterium | reverse complement strand
GCGCCCGCGGCCGGGCGCTGCCCGCGGCTCGGGGGAGAGGATGGGCGAACCGGGGCCGTTTCGGAGAGGGACTGCGGTCCCTTCAAGGCGATGCCGCGCCCGCGCAGCCGCCCCTCCGCCCCGCTCCCGCCCGTGCGCGAGCCTGCCCCCGCCGCCCCGCACCCCTGCTCGATCACCCGAAGGACGCCGCCCGGGGAGAGGGCGTGCCCCGCCGGCGCCCGCACCCGACCGCCCGGCCCCGCGCCCGCCGCGGCCCGGTCCCGCGGCCCCGCGCTCAGCCCGCCGCGGCCGGTCCGGCGAGGAGGCCGTCGAGGCGGGCGAAGCCCTCTTCCAGGCCGGCGGCCATCGGGGTCGCCAGCGCCCCGTCGCGGCCGGCGGCGGTCGCGAAGGCGATCGTCGTCGTCATCCGCGTCCCGCCGCCCGCCTCCTCAAGCCGGGTCGTCACCACCGTGGCGCCGCCCGTCCAGTCCTCCTCGAAGACCTCGGAGCGGACCATCAGGCCCGGCGGCGCGACGACGAGGAAGCGGCCCGAGACCGCCATGCGCCCGCCCTCCGGCCGGGCCCAGACGAGGGCGAAGGCGCCGCCCGGCCGCAGGTCCAGGGTGCACCCGATGATGGGGTGGGCGCGGGCCCACTGCCAGGCGCGGATCCGCGCGGGGTCGGTGAGGGCATCCCAGAGGCGGGCGCGGGGGGCGGCGAAGTCGCGGCGGACGAGCGCCCGGCGCTCGCCCTCGGGCGCGATGGCGAGGCGCGGGAAGCGCGCGCCGGGGGCGGCGGGGACGGGCGCGGGCGCGAGGAGCGCATCGAGCCGGGCATAGCCCGCCTCCATCCCCGCGGCCATGCCCGTGGCGAGCATGGCCTCGCGGGCGGCGGCGTCAGGGAGGGTCATGCGCAGGGTGAGGAGCGTCCCGCCCGCCGCCGCGGCGAAGGTCGTCTCGGCCCGGGCGTCGGGGGTCGGGGCGGGCAGGTGCATGCGCTCGACATGGACGATGCGGTGCGGGGGATCGAGGTCGAGGTATTCGCCCGTCGCGTGGAAGCCGCCGCCTCGGCCGTCGGTCCATTCGCAGCGCAGCCGCCCGCCCGGGCGGGCCTCGGAGACGCAGGCCGGCATCGTCCAGCCGGGCGGCCCGAGCATCCACTGCTGCATGAAGCCGGGCTCGACATGGGCGGCAAAGACGGCCGCCGGCGGGCCGGCAAGGTGGCGGCGGACGACAAACGCCCGCTCGCCGTCACGCAGGATCACGAGCTGCGGCATGACGGCCTCTCTCTGGACCTCCCTCCGGGGAGTCCCGGGGACGGGCCGCCGGCGACCCCGGGGGGGAGGGGTCGCCGGCGGGCGGGAGGGCGCAGGACAAGATGTGCGAAAGATACGCCTTCTCAGCCCCCCGGGCAAGCCCTGCAATTCCGCTGGCGATGGCGCCGCCGATTGGGTATCCTGCGCCGAGGCCCGGGGAACATCGGGCACCGGCGAGGCAGCCAGGGCAGCGACATGACCGAAATGGTCCACGGCACCGTTCCGGTGCGCGGCGAGGAGGCGATCCTGCCCCGCTGGTGGCGCACGGTCGACAAGGTGACGCTCGCCTGCATCCTCGCCCTCTTCGCCATCGGCATCCTGCTCGGGCTTGCGGCCTCGCCTCCGCTCGCCACCCGCAACGGGCTGGCGCCCTTCTACTACGTCCAGCGCCAGGCCCTCTACGGCATGGTCACGGTCGCCGTCATCCTTGCCGCCTCGATGCAGTCGCCCGCGGTCCTGCGCCGGCTCGGGATCCTCGGCTTCCTTGCCGCCTTCGCCGCCCTCGCCCTCCTGCCGGCCTTCGGCACCGACTTCGGCAAGGGTGCGGTGCGCTGGTTCTCGTTCGGCTTCGCCTCGGTCCAGCCCTCGGAGTTCCTCAAGCCGCTCCTCGTCGTGCTCGTCGCCTGGCTGATGGCGGCGGGGCAGGAGGCGGGAGGCCCGCCCGGACGCCTCCTCTCCTTCGCGGTCACGGGCGTCGTCGTCACGCTCCTCGCGCTCCAGCCCGATTTCGGGCAGGCGGCCCTCGTCGTCTTCGCCTGGGCGGCGATGTACTACCTCGCCGGGGCGCCGGCGGTGCTGATCGTCGCCATCGCCGCGCTGGTGGCGGCCGGGGGCGTCTTCGCCTACGGCGCCTCGGACCATTTCGCCCGCCGCATCGACGGCTTCCTCGCCCCCGAGATCGATCCCCGGACCCAGCTCGGCTATGCCGCCAACGCCATCCAGGAGGGCGGCCTCTTCGGCGTCGGCGTCGGCGAGGGCGAGGTCAAGTGGTCGCTCCCCGATGCCCACACCGACTTCATCATCGCCGTCGCAGCCGAGGAATACGGCCTCGTCCTCGTCCTCGCGATCCTCGCCCTCTTCGCCACCATCGCCTGCCGGTCGCTCGTGCGGCTGGCGCGCGAGCGCGATCCCTTCACGCGGCTCGCGGGCGCCGGGCTCGTCTGCATGTTCTCGGCCCAGGCGATGATCAACACCGGCGTCGCCGTGCGCATGCTGCCGGCCAAGGGGATGACGCTGCCCTTTGTCTCCTACGGCGGCTCGTCCCTGATCGCGACCGGGCTCATGGTCGGCATGCTGCTCGCCTTCACGCGGGCCCGGCCCCAGGGCGGGATCGGCGAGGCCCTCGCCGCCGGGCGCGGCGGCTGATGGCCGGGCCGGCGCGAAGGGCGCCGCTCCTCGTGATCGCGGCCGGGGGCACGGGCGGGCACATGTTCCCCGCCCAGGCTCTCGCCGAGGCGATGGTGGAAAGGGGCTGGCGCGTCGTCCTCTCGACCGACGCCCGCGGGGCCCGCTATGCCGGGGGCTTTCCGGCCGCGGTCGGCGTCGCCCGGATCGCCGCCGCGACGCCGGCCCGCGGCGGCGTCCGGGGGCGGATCGCCGCCCCCTTCCGGGTTCTCGCCGGCATCGTCGCGGCGCTCGCGGCGATGCGGCGCGACCCGCCGGCGGCGGTGATCGGCTTTGGCGGCTACCCGGCGGTGCCGGCGCTGGCGGCGGCCCTCCTCCTCGGCCGGCCGCGGCTCATCCACGAGCAGAACGGCGTCCTCGGCCGCGTCAACCGGTTCTTCGCCCCCCGCGTCGATGCCGTCGCCTGCGGGACCTGGCCGACGGCCCTGCCCGCGGGGGTGCGCGCGGTCGACACCGGCAACCCGGTCCGGGCGGCGGTCGGCGAGCGCGCCGGGGCCCCCTACATCCCCCCCGGCGACCATCCCCTGAGCCTCGTCGTAATCGGCGGCAGCCAGGGCGCGCGGGTCCTGTCGGAGGCGGTTCCGGCGGCCATCGCGGCCCTGCCCGCGGGGCTCCGCGCCCGCCTGCGCGTCGCCCACCAGGCCCGGCCCGAGGATGCCGGGCGGGCGGCCGCGGGCTATGCCGCGGCCGGGGTGCCGGCCGAGGTCAGCCCCTTCTTCGCCGACATCCCCCGGCGGCTCGCCGAGGCCCAGCTTGTCATCGCCCGCGCCGGCGCCTCGACCATCGCCGAAGTCGCGGCCGTCGGCCGGCCGGCGATCCTCGTGCCCTTTCCCCACGCCGCCGCCGACCACCAGACCGCCAACGCCGGCACGCTCGCCGCCGCCGGCGCGGCGATCGTGGTCCCCGAGCGGGACCTTGCGCCGGGACTTCTCGCGGGGCATGTGGCGGCGGTGCTGGCCGCCCCCGGGGTCGCCCTCGGGATGGCCGCGGCGGCGCTCGGCTGCGGCCGCCCGGATGCCGCCCGGCGGCTCGCCGACCTTGTCGAGGCGACAGCCCGGAGGGCCCCATGAACGCGAAGGCTGCAACCAAGCTTCCCGGCGGGCTCGGGCCCATCCACTTCGTCGGCATCGGCGGCATCGGCATGTCGGGGATCGCCGAGGTCCTGATGACGCTCGGCTACACTGTCCAGGGCTCGGACCTCCGGGCCACCGACATCACCCGCCGGCTCGAGACCCTCGGGGCGCGCGTCTTCGAAGGCCAGCGGGCCGCGAACATCGAGGGCGCCGAGGTCGTCGTCGTCTCCTCGGCGATCAGGCCCGGCAACCCCGAACTCGAGGAGGCCCGCGGGCGCGGCCTCCCGGTCGTCCGCCGGGCCGAGATGCTCGCCGAACTCATGCGCCTGCGCTCGAACGTGGCGATCGCCGGCACCCACGGCAAGACGACGACGACGACGCTCGTCGCGACCATGCTCGAGCGCGGCGGCTTCGACCCCACGGTGATCAACGGCGGCGTCATCCAGGCCTATGGCACCAACGCCCGCGCCGGCGCCGGCGAATGGATGGTGGTCGAGGCCGACGAGAGCGACGGCAGCTTCAACCGCCTGCCGGCGACGGTCGCCGTCGTCACCAACATCGACCCCGAGCACATGGAGCACTGGGGCACGGTCGAGGCGCTGCGGCGGGGATTCCTCGACTTCGTCTCCAACATCCCCTTCTACGGGCTCGCGGTCCTCTGCACCGACCACCCCGAGGTGCAGGCCCTCGTCGGCCGGCTGACCGACCGGCGCAAGGTCACCTTCGGCTTCAACGCACAGGCCGACGTCCGCGCCACGGGCCTGCGGTTCGAGCACGGCGTCGCCCGTTTCGACGTCGCCCTCCAGACCGAGGGGCGCGTGATCGAGGGCTGCACCCTGCCCATGCCGGGCGACCACAACGTCTCGAACGCCCTCGCCGCAGTCGCCGTCGCCCGCCACCTCGGCATGGGCGCCGACGACATCCGCGCCGCGCTCGCGGGCTTCAAGGGGGTGAGGCGCCGCTTCACCCGGGTGGGCGAGGTCGGGGGGGTCGAGATCATCGACGACTACGGCCACCATCCGGTCGAGATCGCGGCGGTCCTGAGGGCGGCGCGGCAGGCGATCGCCGAGCGCCCGCGGGCGCGCATCGTCGCCGTCCACCAGCCCCACCGCTACACCCGCCTCGCCCATCTCTTCGAGGACTTCTGCGCCTGCTTCAACGAGGCCGACGTCATCGCCATCGCCGAGGTCTATGCCGCCGGCGAGGACCCCATCGAGGGCGCGAGCCGCGATGCCCTCGTCGCCGGGCTGATCGCCCACGGCCACCGCCACGCCCGCGCGCTCCGCGACGAGGACGACCTCGAGCGGCTGGTGCGCGAGCAGGCGCGGCCGGGCGACCTCGTCGTCTGCCTCGGGGCGGGGTCGATCTCGGCCTGGGCGAACGCGCTGCCGGCGCGGCTGGCGCGGGCGGCGGGGGCGTGAGCCTCGCCCTCGCGCTTGCCTGCCTCTGGGTCGTGGTCGCGACCCTCCTCGCGCTCCTGCCCTCGCCGCGCCGGCACTGGCCGGCGGCCTGGTTCCTGATCGCGACCGGAATCCCGATCCTCGGGCTCGTCGCCTGGCGGCACGGCCCCGTCGTCGGGCTCCTCGTGCTCGCGGGCGGCGCGAGCATCCTGCGCTGGCCCCTCTGGCACCTCTGGCGCTGGGTCCTCGGCCGCGCCGGCGGGGCCCGCGCCGGCCGCGGGGCGGGGCCGGCGGGGCAGGGAGCCCCGGGCCCAGCCCCGCCCGGTGCCGGGACCGCGCCGCCCAGGCGTTGAGGGCCGCCACCGGACCCCCGCCCGGAGACCGGCCCCTCATGGCGACGTCCGCGCGGATGGACCCGCCCCGGCCGCCCCACCCCCGCCCGTGCGCCGGCACGGGCGGTCCCCCCTCACCCCATGGGCGGGCGCTTCGCGCCGCCCGCGGCCGGGCGCGAGCCCGTGGCGACTCGGGCGAAGGAGGCAGGACCGGGGCCGGGCCGAGGGGGGCGGCGGGCGCTGCCGGGCCTCGCGGGCCGGCCGCGGCCGGCCTCACCTCCCTCCCGGGCGCGGGCGGGGGGAGGGCCGGCGGCAGCGGCCGACGGGCCGGGGCTAGCCGGCCGGGACCGTGTCGAGGTCGATCTGGAGGATCGCCGGGGCCGGGCCCTCGACCGCGTCGGCGAAGGGGACGGCGGCGCGGGTCGTGACCCCGAAGCCGGCCTCGCCGAGGAGGGCCGCGAAGGGGGGCAGGGCGGGGGCGTCGGCGTCGCGGGTCAGCTCGAGCTCGGGCTGGCCGAGGAAGGCGAGGTTCTCGACCATCCCCTGCCGGCGCGCGGGCGTCAGCACGACGACGATGCGGTCGCGCCCGAAGCCCGTGTCGGAGACGCGGAAGAGCCCCTGCTGCGACAGGAGCTCGCCCGGCTGCAGCTGGCCCGCCCACATGTGGGTGATGGAATAGTCGGCCCCGATGTAGAGGACGTTGACGTCGACGGCGAGCTCGAGGCGGTTCTCGATCCGGGCATAGACGGTGTCGCCGGGGACGAGCCGCGGCACCGAGGCGAGGTCGAGCGGGGCGATGTCGCGGCCGCCGGCGGGGCGCAGGAGGAGGTCGACATCGACGCCGCCGGCGACGCCGCCCGCGCCCGCGACGCTCGCCCCGAGCTTGAGGAGGTTCGTCGCCCGGGCCATGCTGCGCAGGTTCTCGGCTACGATTGCGGCGAGATCCTCGACGGAGCGGCCGGCGGTGCCGACCGAGGGCGTCGCGGCCAGCTGGCCGGCATCGACGAGGCCCGCCCCGGGCAGCAGCCAGATCGCGTCCGGCCGGGCGCTGCCCGCGATCACCGCGAGGCGGATGTCGGCCGCCTCGCCCGCCTCGACGAAGCGCACGCGCGGGCCGGCGAGTTCGCCCGCGGCGATGAGGCGGGCGGCGGCGCGCATCGCCTCGGCGGCCGCGCCCCCTTCCGCGGGCAGGGCGACGGCGAGGGTGAAGTCGACGCCTGCGCTCACCTGGCGGAGGACGACGCCCCTCGGCAGGTCGGCGACGCGGACGGCCGCCGTGCCGTCATGGGCGACGGGCGTGGCGGTCGCCCCGAAGGTGTCGGCGCGGGTGACCTCGGCATAGCCGAGGGCGGCCTCAAGGCCGTCGGCGGCCGAGGGCAGTATGGCGAGGATCGTGCCCTCGCCGATCCCGTGCAGGGTGCCGGCGGGGATCGTCAGCGCCTCGCCCTCGCGGCTCGCGGGCCATTGCGCCACCCGCCCGCCGCCGTCGGCGCCGAAGACCTGGCCGTCGAGGTCGCCCTCGAAGATCGGCGTCGTGCGGGCGAGGTTCCTGACCGCGTAGCGGCGCAGCACCTCCTGGGCGAGCTGGGCGTAGGTGATGCCGGGGTATTCGGCGAGGACCTCGAAGAGGGTGTAGGTGAAGACGCCGTGGGCGATCCGCTCCGGCCGGCCGGGCGGCATCCGCATCTCGGGGGTGACCTCGGTCGTCTGGGCGGCGAAGAAGGCGATGAGCGAGCCCTCGCCCGCCCCCCCGCCGGCCCCGGGGGCGAGCTCGGCCCCCCCGACCGGGGCCTCGGCGCGGGCCCGGGGGTCGTCGAGCGCGGCCCCGACGGCGTCGCCGATCGAGCGGCTGGTGGCGACCTCGAGAGCCTCCTCGGGGATGCCGAGGGCCGCGGGCAGGACCTCGCGGGCGCGCACCTCCTCGTCCTCGACGCCGCGGGTCGCGGTCGCCGAATGGCAGGAATCGAACACCACCCAGACATCGGCCCCGCGCGCCCGGAGCGCCGCCACGAAGGCCCCGACCTCGTCGTCGACGAGCGCGTTCTCGACCGCGCCCACGGCCTTGTCCCACTTGCCGACGTCGCGGGGCAGAAAGATCTGGTCGAGCCCGTTGAGCTCGCTGCCGGCGACGAGTTCGGGCGCCTGGCTGCCGTGGCCGGAGAAGTGGACGTAGACGAAATCGCCCGGGCGGACCTCGGCCACGAGGCGGGCGAAGGCGGCGCGGATCGCCGCGAGCGTGGGCTCGGCCCCGCCTTCGACCCCGTCGGCGAGGACGATGACGTTGCCCGGTGCGAAGGGCACCGGCGCCGCCGAGGTCAGGTATTCGGCGATGAGGCGGGCATCGTTCTCCGGGCCCTTGAGCCAGAAGCGCTCCTCGAGGTTCGGGTATTCCGAGACGCCGACGATCAGCGCGCGGTTTTCGGCCAGGGCCGGCGCCGCGGCGAGAAGGGCGGCGAGCGAGAGGCCGGCGAGCAGGCGGCGCATGGGATGTCCTTTCAGTTGGTCATCAGGAGATAGCGGTTGGGCGCCGGCCCGGCGTTCCTGACCCGGACCGTGACGGGCTGGGTGAGCGCCGGCCGCCAGGCGCAATAGGCGATGTCGCCGGCGCCGGTGCGGTGGCAGACGGGGCCGTCGGGCCCCTCGACCTCGACCTCGAGGGCGGTGCCGCCGTCGCCCTCGACGTAGACCTCGGCGAGCGCGCCGCCGGCGAAGACGAGGCCGGGGTAGGCGTGGGTCTCGCCGGGGCCGATCTCGGCCCAGGTGGTGCGGGGCCCGGCGACGAGGCCGCGCGGCGCCTCGGCGAGGGCATCGGCGATCAGCGCGGCGAGCGCGGGGTTGCCCGCGGCGGCGACCGCCGCCTCGACGAAGAGCCCCTCCCAGTCGGCGATGCCGGCGGCGCGCCGCAGCCGCCCCGCGACGAGAAGGGCGAGCGCATCTGCCCGCGCCTGGCCGGCGCGGTGCAGCCGGTGGGCGAGTGCCGCGAGCCCGAGGTCGGCCGCGGCCGTGGTCTCGGTGCCGGCCCCGGCCCCGGTCCCGGCCCCGGGGGTGGCCGGCAGCGGGGCAAGGGCGAGCGCGGCGGCGAGAAGCGCGGGCGCGGCGGCGGCGGGGCGGGTCATGGGGTATCGAGGCCACTCGGGGCGGGAGGAGACGGCGGGACGGTGCCGGGAATCCCCCCCGCGATCAACCGCAATCGGACGAAAACCCCGAGGATGACGGGACTTGTCATGTGCCCGCCGGGCGGGGCGCTGCTAGAAGCACGGCCGAAGGCAAGGAAAGGACCTGTTGTGCCTAGCATTTCCCAACCCGTCCCGGGGGCCGTCGCGGCGCTTCTGCGCGCCTTCGTCCTCGGCGTCATCGTCGCCCTGACCCCGCCCGCCCGCGGCGCCGAGCCCGCCGGTGGGGCCCTCGAGGGCGCCCTCGCCGCGACGCTCGTCATCCGCAACGCCGACGGCGGCCGCCAGCTTCTCGGTTCGGCCTTCCTCTGGGGCGACGACGGGCTCGCCGTCACCAACGCCCATGTCGTCGGCAGCGCCGCGACCGTGCTTGCGGTCTTCAGCGACGGGCGCGCGCGCGCGGCCGAGGTCATCGCCCGCGACGAGGTCCGCGACATCGCCGTGCTCTCCTTCGGCGAGAGCGTCGGCCGCGGCCTCCGGCCGAGCCCGGCGGCGCCCGCGCTCGGCGAGAGCGTGTGGGCCTTCGGCGCCCCCCTCGGGGTCGAGTTCACGCTGACCCAGGGCATGATCTCGCACCTCGGCCGCCAGGTCGAGGCGGCGGTGCCGATCCGCATGCTCCAGCACGACGCGGCCGTGAACCCCGGCTCCTCGGGCGGGCCGCTGGTCGACGCCGAGGGCCGCCTCGTCGGCATGAACAGCCGCATCGCCGACGGCTCGCGGCTTTTCGTCGGCATGGGCTTCGCCATCCCCGCAGCCGAACTCGCCCGCCTCGTGCCGGCGCTCGTCGAGGGCACGCTCGACCCCATGCCGCGGCTGGGGCTCCGGGTGCGACCGGTCGATGCCCGCCTCGGCCAGGCGCTCGGCTGGCAGGGCGGGGGGCTTCTCGTCGACGACGTCGAGGCGGGCAGCCTCGCCGAGCGCTCGGGCCTCCTGCCCGGCGACATCCTCCTTGCCGTCGACGGCGGAAGGATCGCGGCCGCGGGCGACCTCGCCTTCCTGATCGAGGCCGCGCTTCCCGCCCGCGAGGCCTGGCTCGACATCCGCCGCGCCGGGGCGGCCGGGCGGGTCCTGATCGACCTCGAGCCGCCGCGGATGCGCCTCGCCCCGGTCGGTGCCGGCACCGCCCCGGCCCGCGTCGTCGGCTACTCGCTCGAGCGGCTGGGGATCACGCTCGACGATCACGGCCGCATCAGCGGGCTGACCGCGAACAGCCTCGCCGCCCTCGCCGGCGTCGCCGCGGGCGATGTCGTCCTCGCCCTCAACGGCGTCGCCCTTGACAGCCCCGAGGCGGTCGCGCGGGCGCGCGAGCTGCGGATCGAGGCCCCGGCCGTGATCCTCGTCCGCCGCGCCGACGGCAGCACCCAGCACGTCGTCCTCGACCCCTGGGAGGGCGGACGCGGCCTGCGCCCGGTCGGCGGCGCCAATGTCCTTGACCCCGACGTCGTGGTGTTCTGATGCTGGGGGAGAATCCGGACGCGACCGCCATGGCCGACGAGAGACCGAACGACGAAGCCCTTCCCGCCGCCGCGGCGACGCTCACCCCCCCGGGCAAGCGCATCCTCGTCGTCGAGGATGACCGCGAGACCGCCGCCGCCGTCGCCGCCATCGTCGCCGAACTCGGCTGCGAGCCGATCGTCATGCGCAACCTCCCCGACGGGGTGAAGGCGGCCGGGCTCGCGCGCTTCGCCGTCATCGTCCTCGACCGCATGCTGCCGGGCGGCGACGGGGTGGGGGCGATCGCCGCCATCCGCGCCGCCGGCTCGACGGCGCTCATCCTCGTCCTCTCGGCCCTCGGCACGGCGACCAAGCGCGTCGAGGGGCTCGAGCGGGGGGCCGACGACTACCTCGCCAAGCCCTTCGAGCCCGACGAGCTCCGGGCCCGGCTGCGGGCGCTCCTGCGGCGCGACAGCATGGCCGTGCTCGACAACGACCTCCTCGCCTTCGGCGACCTCGAGATCCGCCTCCGGGCCCGGACCCTGCACGTCCGCCGCACCCATATCGCGCTCTCGCCCAAGGAGTTCGAGCTCGTCACCTTCTTCGCCCGCAACGCCGGCCAGGTGGTGACGCGCATGCAGCTCCTCGAGCATGTCTGGAACCTCCACTTCGATCCCCAGACCAACGTCGTCGACGTCCATGTCGGCCGCCTCCGGCGCAAGATCGAGGCCGTCGCCGGCCGACCGGTGATCCAGACCGCGCGCGGCGAGGGCTACGTCTTCCAGCCGGTGCCGCGGGCGGAGGGAGAGGGGGGGTGAACCCGCTCCGGGCGCGGGCGAGCCTGCGGCTCGCGGCGCTGGTCGCGCTCGCCGTGATGGTGCCCTCGCTGGCCGGGCTCGGCCTCTTCTACCTCCGCGCGCGCGAGGCGCTCCACGCCAACCAGATGGCGCTCGTCGAGGCCGACCTCAAGGGCCTCGCCGCCATCTACGACCAGCGCCGGATCATCGCCCTTCGCCAGGCGATCGAGTTCCGCGCCGCCGCCCACCCCGCCGGCGGCGAGGCCTTCATCCTGCTCGCGGCCGACGGGGCCCGGCTCGCCGGCACCTTCGCCGCCTGGCCGGCCGGGCTCCCGGCCCTTGCGGGCGCGATCGCCGATCCCCGCATCGACCGCTTCGAGCACGAGGGCGCGGCCTGGCTGGGTGCTGCGCGCATCCTGCCCGGAGGCTTCGCCCTTCTCGTCGCCCGCCCGCTCGCGGCCCTCGAGGCGACGCTCGCGGGGCTGCGCGGTCTGATCGGCGCCGTCGCCCTCGCCATGGTCGCGGCCGGCGCCGCCCTCGGCTGGCTCGCGGCGCGGAGCGTCCTCGGCCGCATCGAGCGCGTCAACGCCCTCGCCGACCGGGTGGCGGCGGGCGAGCTTGACGCCCGCCTGCCGGGGCCGCGCCGCCGCGACGAGTTCGGCCTCCTCGAGACCCATGTCCACGCCATGCTCGACCGCATCCAGAACCTCAACCGCGCCACCCATCACCTCTCCGATTCGATCGCGCACGAGCTGCGCACGCCCCTGAACCGGATGTCCCAGCGGCTGGCGGGCCTGCACGCGCCGGCCCCCGAGGTCGAGGCGCTCCGGGCCGAGATGCGCGCCACCATCCGCATCTTCGACAGCCTGCTCGCGATCTCGCGGGCCGAGGCCGACACCGGCCAGGGCCCGGGGCTCGGGCCGGTCGATCTCGCGGCCGTGGCGGCCGAGGTGTGGGAACTCTACGAGCCGGCGGCCGAGGAGCGCGGGCTTCGGACCGCGGCCGCGATCACCCCCGGCCTCGAGATCCTCGGCGACCGCACGCTGATCGCGCAGGCCCTGTCGAACCTGATCGAGAACGCGGTGAAATACTGCGCGGCGGGCGACGGGCTCTCGCTCACGGTCGCGCCCGCGGGCGACCGCCATGTGCTGACGGTCGAGGACACGGGCCCCGGCCTGCCCGCGGACGTGCGCGAGGCGGCCTTCGACCGCTTCACCCGCGGCGCCCGCGACCGCGACCAGCCCGGCCACGGGCTCGGGCTCGCGCTCGTGCGGGCGATCGCGGCCCGCCACGGGGCCCGGCTCGAGCTGCCCCCGCGGCCCCGCGGCCTCGCCGTCGCGATCGCCTTCCCCCGCCTCGGCTGAGGGCGGTCGCTTCGCGCCGCCCGCGGGCAGGCGCTGCCCGTGGCTCGGGGGGGAGGAGGGGCGAGCCGGGGTCCGCTCGGCGCGAGGGTTCACGCTCCCCTCATGGCGCCGCCCGTTCCCGCGGAGCCGCCCCGTCACCTCTCTCCCGCCCGCGGCCGGGCGCCGCCCTTGGCTCGGGGGGGAGGAGGGGCGAGCCGGGGTCCGGTCCGCACGGGGGACCACGGGTCCTTCATGGCGACGCCCGTTCCCGCGGAACCGTCCTGCCGCCTTCCTCCCGCCCGTGCGCCAGCACGGGCAGCGTCCGACCGCCCCCCGGGGCGGGTGCTTCGCGCCGCCTGCGGCCGGGCGCTGCCCGTGGCCCGGGGGCGAGGAGAGGCGAGCCTCGGCCCGCTCCGCAGGAGGGTCCACGTTTCCCATACGGCAACGCCGCGCCCCAC
The DNA here is from genome assembly GCA_020846995.1 of Paracoccaceae bacterium. Lineage (GTDB taxonomy): Bacteria > Pseudomonadota > Alphaproteobacteria > Rhodobacterales > Rhodobacteraceae > JAHDXW01. The sequence goes on along the minus strand of JADLCV010000189.1, from coordinate 150 downwards.
GGAACCGCCCCGCCGCCTCACCCCCCGCCCGTGCGTCAGCACGGACTCGCGCCCGACCGCGCCCCCCCGGGGCCGGCGCTGCCCGTGGCCTGGGGGCGAGGAGGATCGTCCGTGGCCCGGTCTGCGCGAGGGTCCACGATTCCCGCATGG
>JADLCV010000188.1 GCA_020846995.1 Paracoccaceae bacterium | reverse complement strand
GACCAGTCGAAGGCGGGCGCGATGCCGGTCTCGCCCGGGGCCCGCCAGTAGGTCTTCCAGCCCGGGGCGAGGGTCATCACCAGGGCCGCCATCAGCGTTCCCTCGCGGGTCTGCCAGCCGGGCAGGAGTTCGGCCGCGACGACCGCCGCGGGCAGGGGCCCGGCCTCGGCCGCCGCCCCCGCCGGCGGCGGACGGGCGAGGAGGACGAGGAAGGCAAGGGCGACCCTGGTCGGCATGGCCGCGACCCTCGCCCAGGGCGGGCCGGGGGAGAAATCACTTTCGGGCGACGGCCGCCCCCCGCTGCCGCCGCGCCCCATTGCGCGCGCCCCCCGGCCGGCCGATGCTCGGGCCCGGGCGAGGGGGGGGCGACTCGGGTGGACCTCAGCGGCAAGCTCCTGATCGCCATGCCGGGGATGGGCGATCCCCGCTTCGCGCGCAGCGTCGTCTTCCTCTGCGCCCATTCCGCCGAGGGGGCGATGGGGCTGATTGTCAACAAGCCCGCCCCCGACATCAGCTTCCGCGGGCTGCTCGACCAGCTCGGCATCAAGCCCGGGGCCGGGGCGGCGGCGATCCGGGTGCATTTCGGCGGCCCGGTCGAGCACGGCCGCGGCTTTGTCCTGCATTCGGGCGACTACCGCGGCAACGACTCGACCCTCCAGGTCGACGACCGCTTCGGCATGACGGCGACGCTCGACATCCTCGAGGACATCGCCCGCGGCAGCGGCCCGGCCAGCTCGCTCCTCGCGCTCGGCTACTCCGGCTGGGGGCCGGGCCAGCTCGAGGACGAGATCCTCGCCAACGGCTGGCTGACGGCCGAGGCGACGCCCGAACTCGTCTTCTCGGCCCAGAATGCGCGGACGTGGGAGCGCGCGCTCAGGGTCCTCGGCATCGACCCGATCTCGCTCTCGGCGACGGCCGGCCGCGCCTGACGCCGGCGCCCCCTCCCCGCGGGCCCCGGGGACCGTCCGGAAAGCTGCTCCCCAGCCGGTCCTGCGGATGAGGACACCGGCCATGCCGACCGGGTCACGGCCTCGCGGACGCCGGGGCGGGTTCCGCATTCGCGCCCGGGGCCGCCCCCCGCGCGCGATCCGGACCTCCCCGCCCCCGCGCTCCGGAGGGGGCATCGGGGATCACGCACCGGCCCCGGCCGGGATCCCCCGTCCTCGAAGGGTCGGTCAGGGCCGGGGGGCGGCGGCCCGCCGCAGCCGGTCGTTGATCGCCCGCCCGAGGCCCCGCTCGGGCACCGGCGCGACCGCGATCCGGCCCTCCGGCCCGGCCGCGGCATCGGCGGCATGGAGGAGGTGGAAGAGGTTCGCGGCCGCCTCGGCAAGATCGCCCGCGGGCGAGAGGTTGAGCCCGCCGGGCCCGGGGCCGAAGCCGAGCCAGACCTCGCCCGCGCCGGGGCCCGCGGCCTCGAGCCGGAGCCGCGCCGCCGGGGCGTAGTGCGAGGCAAGCTGCCCCGGCGCCTGCGGCCGCACCCCCGCCGGCACACCCCCCCCGCCCCCGGCCTCCGGCGGCCGGCCGAGCACGGCGGCGACCGCCTCGGCCGGCAGCCCGCCCGGGCGCAGGAGCACGACGCGGTCGGCGGCCACGGCAAGGATCGTCGATTCCACCCCGACGGCGCACGCCCCCCCGTCGATGACCGCGGCGATGCGGCCGCCGAGGCCGGCCGTGACGTGCCCCGCCCGCGTCGGGCTGATGCGGCCCGAGGGGTTGGCCGAGGGCGCTGCCAGCGGCCCGCCGAAGGCCGCGATCAACCCCTGCGCCAGGGGATGCGCGGGCACCCGCAGCGCCACCGTCGCGAGCCCGGCGGTGGCAAGGCCCGCGAGCCCGGCCCCGGGCGCGAGCGGCAGGACGAGCGTCAGCGGCCCCGGCCAGAAGGCCGCGGCGAGCCGGAGGGCCGCGGGCGGGAAGGCCGCGAGCGCCCGCGCCGCGGCCAGATCCGCGACATGGATGATGAGGGGGTTGAAGTGCGGCCGCCCCTTGGCGGCGAAAAGCGCCGCCACGGCGAGCCCGCTGCGGGCATCGGCGCCAAGTCCGTAGACGGTCTCGGTCGGGAAGGCGACGAGCTCGCCCCGGGCGAGGAGCGCGGCCGCCCGGGCGAGCCCGGCGGCGTCGGGAGGAAGGACGACCGTCGCTGCCATGCCACCTCTCCCCGGGGGCGCGGCCACGCCCGCCCCCGCCCCTCCCGCCCCCGCGGCCGTGCCCCGCCCCGCCCGCCGCGGGGCCCGCGCGGGACCCCGCCGCGCCGCACCCGCCCTGCCCACCCCCGCCGGGACCCGAATGCGCCCCGACCCCGCTTCTCCGGGGACCTGCGCCCCCCCCCGCCTCTCCGGGGGCCCGGCCCCCGCGCCCCGCCCGGTGCCGCCGGGGGCGCACGCGCCCGCCTCCCCTCTCCCGGGGGCCCGGCCCCCGTGCCCGGCCCGGCGCCGCCGGGGGCGCACGCGCCCGCCTCCCCTCTCCCGGGGGCCCGGCCCCCGTGCCCCGTCCGGCGCCGCCGGGGCGCGCCCGCCCGGCCTTTGCGGGGGGGGCACGCGCGCCGCCTTGCCCCCCGGGCCCGGCTGGGGCAGATAGCGGGGGCGCGGCGCCTTGCCAAGCCCGCCGGAGAGCCCTCGTTGCCTGACCGCCCCGCCCGCCCGCGCCCCGCCCCGCCCGCTGCCGCCGCCGCGGCGGCCGAGGGCGGCGGGCGGCTCGCCTACCCCTGGGCCGAGGGCCCCGCCGAGGGCCGGGCGACCGAGGTCGCCCCGGGCATCCTGTGGCTGCGCCTGCCGCTCCCGTTCCGCCCCGGCCACGTCAACGCCTATGCGCTGGCCGACGACGACGGCTGGACGATCGTCGATCCCGGCCTCGACCGCGGCCGCAGCCGCGCCGTCTGGGAGGCGCTCCGCACCGGACCCCTCGCCGGCCGGCCGGTCGCGCGCGTCCTCGCGACCCACCACCACCCCGACCACATCGGGCTCGCGGGCTGGCTGATGGCGACCGCGGGGGCGGCACTCCTGACCAGCCGCACGGCCTGGCTCTACGCCCGCATGCTGACGCTCGACGTCCACACGCGGCCCTCGCCCGAGTCCATGGCCTTCTGGCAGGCGGCGGGAATGCCCGCGGACATGCGCGCCGCCCGTGCCGCCGAGCGCCCCTTCAACTTCGCCGACTGCGTCCACCCCCTGCCCCAGGGCTTCACGCGCCTCGCCGCCGGCGACCGGCTGATGCTCGCCGGCCGCACCTTCGAGGTCGCGGCGGGCGAGGGCCATGCCCCCGAGCATCTCGTCCTCTTCAGCCTCGACGACGGGATCGTCCTCGGCGGCGACCAGCTCCTGCCCGGGATCTCGCCCAACCTCGGCGTCTATCCGACCGAACCCGGGGCCGATCCGGTCGGCGAATGGCTCGCCTCGGCCCGCGCGCTCGCTGCCCGCGCCCGGCCCGACCAGCTCGTGCTGCCCGGCCACCGGCTGCCCTATCGCGGCCTGCCCGCGCGCCTCGGCGAACTCGTCCTCCACCACACGACCGCCCTCGAGCGGCTGCGCGAGCACCTCGCCCTGCCCCGGACCGCCGCCGACTGCTTCCTGCCGCTCTTCGGGCGCCTGATCGAGCCCGAGGTCTGGGGCCTCGCGCTCGGCGAGGCGATGGGCCATCTCAACCACCTCATGCACCAGGGCGAGGTCACCTGCGCGCGGCGCGGCGACGGCGCCATCCTGTGGTGCCGGGCCGGCTGAGGGCGCCCGGGCGCCCCGGGACCACGCGGCCCCGTGACAGGCGGGCCGGGATCGGCTATCGGGGAGCCGCAACCACAAGGGAGCGAGACCGGAGCGATGGCCGACCACAAGCCCGCCAGCAGCGACATCCGCGAGCACGAGCGCACCTTCGCCGGCTTTGTCCGGGCGCTTTCCTGGGCCGCCGGCATCACCGTCGCGATCCTGATCCTCGTCGCCCTCCTCAACGCCTGATGCCCCGCGCCCGCCCGGCCCTCCCGCCCCCCCTGCGGCTCCTCGTCCTCGTCCTGCCGCTCGTCCTTGCCGCCTGCGCCGGCAAGCCCGTCTGGGCGCCCGAGGACGTCGTCGCCCGCGCCGCCCACGCGACCGGACAGGCGCCCTCGATCACGCTCGTCACCGTCATCAACAACGACACCAACGAGGGCGAGCACTCGGCCCTCATCATCGACGGCAGCCAGCGGGTGATCTTCGATCCCGCCGGAAGCTGGTACCACCCCGCCGCACCCGAGCAGAACGACCTTGTCTTCGGCATCTCGGACGCCGTCCTCGCCCACTACCTCGACTACCACGCCCGCCTCTCGCACCGGGTCGAGCTGCAGCGCATCGCCGTCAGCCCGGCCGCGGCCGCGGCCGCGATCGCCGAGGCGCGGGTCGCCGGCCCGGTCGCGCGGAGCTTCTGCGGCCAGGCGATCTCGCGCGTGCTGCGGGCGACGCCGGGCTTCGAGCGGATGCCGATGTCGCTCTGGCCGCGGCGGATCGCGGCCGCCTTCGGCCGCCTGCCCGGGGTCACGACCGAGCTCCTGACCGACGACGACGACCCCTTCAACCGCGGCCTCCTCGAGGGCGCCCCCCCGGCCTGAGGGGCGCCGGCGCCGCGGGGCATCAGTCGAAGGTGCCGGCGACGCGCCCGATCAGCATGAAGGCGCGGGCGGTGCGGGTCTCGGCCAGGGCGGCGAGGTCGGCATCCCCGGCGCGGGCGGCAAAGCGGGCGAAACAGCGGTCGAACTGGCGCAGGAAGTGATGGGCGGCATCGCGGAAGACGGTGTCGGCGCGCATCCGCTGCGTCACCGCCGCCAACCGCTCGCGGTCGTGGACGCCGCCGAGGGCGGCGACGGCGCGGCCACGGGCGCCCTCGGCAAAGCGGCGCCAGACCTCGGGGCGGGCGCGGTCGGGCACGAGGTCGTCCATGTAGAGGCCCTGCTGGCCGAGAAGCGTGAGGATGTCCTGGGCGGCGCGGATGAGGCGCGCCTGCTCGCGGTCCTGGAGGGCGGCGCGAAGGGCGCGAAAGCCCTCCTCGTCGGCGGCGCTGTCGGGAAAGTGCAGGGCCCGGATCAGGGTCGCCGGCGCCACCGCCGGGGCCGG
>JADLCV010000187.1 GCA_020846995.1 Paracoccaceae bacterium | reverse complement strand
GTCCTCGCCCTTGCCGCAACCGTCGCCTTCCGGCCCTGACGGTCAGGGAACGGGAGCCTCGGCCGCGTCCTCGCCGAGGAGCCGGCGCACGGCGGCCGCGACCGCCGCGGGGGTGATGCCGAAGTGGGCATAGAGGGTCTCGGCCGGGGCCGAGGCGCCGAAGCCCGTCATGCCGACGAAGGCCGACCGCGCCGCCCGCCCGCCCTCGCCGGCGAGCCAGCGCTCCCAGCCCATGCCGACGCCGGCCTCGATCGCGACCCGCACCGGCCCCGGCGGCAGGACCTTCCGGCGCCAGGCCGCGGGCGCGGCCGCGAAAAGCTCCCAGGACGGGATCGAGACGACGCGCGTGCCGATGCCCGCCGCCTCGAGGAGGGCGCGGGCGGCCATGGCGACCTCGACCTCCGAGCCCGAGGCGAGGAGGATCGCGCGCCGGCGGCTCCCGGCCTCGGCCAGCACATAGGCGCCGCGGGCGGCACGGTTCGCCCGCGTCGGGCGGTCGCGCAGGGAGGGGAGCGTCTGGCGGGTGAGGATGATCGCCGTCGGGCCGGCGGTCCTCGCGAGCGCGATCTCCCAGGCCTCGGCGGTCTCGACGGTGTCGGCGGGGCGCAGGACGACGAGGCCCGGGGTCGCCCGCAGCATCGCCAGATGCTCGACCGGCTGGTGGGTCGGACCGTCCTCGCCGAGGCCGATCGAATCATGGGTGAGGACGTAGACGACCGGCGCCCCCATGAGCGCCGAGAGCCGCATGGCGCCGCGAGCGTAGTCGGCAAAGCAGAGGAAGGTGCCGCCGTAGGGGCGCAGGCCGCCGTGGAGCGCCATCCCGTTCATGGCCGCGGCCATGGCGTGCTCGCGCACGCCGTAATGGATGTAGCGGCCCGTGCGGTCGGCGGGCGCGAAGACACCGAGGCCGGGCGTGCGGGTGTTGTTCGAGCCGGTGAGGTCGGCCGAGCCGCCGACGGTCTCGGGGAGGATGCGGTTGACGACCTCGAGCACCATCTCGGAGGAGCGCCGCGTCGCGACCTTCGGCGCCTTGGCCGCGGCCTCGCGGCGGAAGGCGGCGAGGGCGCCGGCGAGGCGGGCGGGGAGGCGGCCGGCGAGCCGGCGCCGGAACTCCTCGCGCCGGCGGGCGGGGGCGGCGGCAAGCCGGTCCTCCCACTCGAGGCGCGCGGCGCGGCCGCGGGCCCCCGCCGCCGCCCAGTCGGCGCCGATGTCGCCGGGGATGGCGAAGGGCGGATCCTCCCAGCCGTAGAGGGCGCGGGTCGCCGCGATCGCCGCCGCCCCGAGGGGCGAGCCGTGGACGGCGGCCGTGTCCTCCTTGCCGGGGGCGCCGAAGCCGATCACCGTCCGGCAGGCGACGAGAACGGGGCGGTCGGCCGCCCGCGCGGCGGCGAGCGCGCGGTCGATCGCCTCGGGGTCGTGGCCGTCGCAGGAAAGGACCTCCCAGCCCGCGGCGGCAAAGCGTGCCCGCTGGTCGGTGCGGTCGGCAAGCCCGATCCGGCCGTCGATCGAGATGTCGTTGTCGTCCCAGAGGACGACCAGCCGCGCGAGCCGCTGCATGCCGGCCAGCCCGATCGCCTCGTGGCTGATGCCCTCCATCAGGCAGCCGTCGCCGGCGATCACCCAGGTGCGGTGATCGACGAGGCCGGCGCCGAAGCGGGCGCGCAGGCTCTCCTCGGCGATGGCGAAGCCGACCGCGGTCGCGAGCCCCTGGCCGAGGGGGCCGGTCGTCGTCTCGACCCCGGCGGCATGGCCGTATTCGGGGTGACCCGGCGTGCGGCTGCCAAGCTGGCGGAAGCGCCGGAGTTCCGCGAGCGTCATGTCGGCGTGGCCGGTGAGGTGGAGGAGCCCGTAGAGCAGCATCGAGCCGTGCCCGGCAGAGAGGACGAAGCGGTCGCGATCGGGCCAGCCGGGGGCCGCGGCATCGAAGCGGAGGTGACGCGTGAAAAGCACGGTGGCGACGTCGGCCATGCCCATCGGCATTCCCGGATGGCCGGAGTTCGCGGCCTGCACCGCATCCATGGCGAGGACGCGGAGCGCCGTGGCCATCCGCCAGTGGCGGGGATGGGCCTCGCGCAGCCGGGCGATGGTGGCGGCGGTGTCGACGGCCCGCGGGGCGGCAGCGGTCGGGGTGCTCACGGGGGGCGGTCTCCTCGGCAGGGCGGGGCAGGGGGGCGGCCCGCGCGTGATAGCAGCCGCGGCCCGAAGTGCAAGCACGGGCCGGGGCGCGCGGGCGGGGTTCCCGGCCCGGGTCCCCCGCGGAACCCGCTTGCAACATGAGGCGCGTCCTGCAAGGTTCTGTCGCACAAGGATGCGAAACCCGGGCCGGGAGGGCGGGCATGGGTGCGGACAGCGCGACCGAGATGGAGCGGCGGATCGCCGCCGCGCTAGACCGGATCGCCGCGGGGCTCGAGCGGGCGCCGCGGGCGACGGGGCCCGGGGCGGCGGCCGCGGCCGCCGCCGGCGAGGCGGGCGAGCTTCGCCAGGCGCTTGCCGCCGAGCAGAACGCCAACGCCCAGCTGACCGAGCGGGTGCGGGCAGTCAAGGAGCGCCAGGAGAGCCTTGTCGCCGGGCTCGAGCGGCGGCTCGCGCGCCAGACCGAGCTTCTCGACGTCCAGGGCCTCGAGCTCCAGCGGCTGAAGAAGAGCGTCGTCCAGCTGCGCGAGACCAACCGCCAGCTGCGCGAGGGCAGCGAGGCCGGGGTGGCCGATCCGGCGGCGATCAACCGCAGCCTCCAGGCCGAACTCGAGGCGCTGCGGGCCGGACGCGCGGCCGAGACGGCCGAGCTTGACGAGATCCTTGCCGAACTCCGGCCGCTGGTGGGGGAGGGGGGCGATGCCTGAGCTTGCGGTCGAGGTCGGCGGGCGGCCCTTCACGGTCGCCTGCCAGGAGGGCGAGGAGGAGTTCCTGCGCGCCGCCGCCGGGCTTCTCGACGCCGAGGCGCGCGCGCTCGTGGCCCAGATCGGCCGCATGCCCGAGGCCCGCATGCTGCTCATGGCGGGCCTCATGCTCGCCGACAAGACGGCGGCGCTCGAGGACCAGCTGCGCGGGCTGCGCGAGCGGGTCGGCACCCAGGAGGCCGAGCTTGCCCAGGCCCGCGCCCGTCCCGCCCAGCGGATCGAGGTGCCGGTGCTGCCCGTCGGCCTCGCCGAGCGCATGGGCGAGCTGGCCGCCCGCGCCGAGGCCCTCGCCGCCCGCCTCGAGGAGCGCGGGCCGGGCTGAGCGGACCGCGGCCGGGCGGGGTTCGGGCGCTCCCCGGGGCTCTCAGCGGGGCCCGAGGCGGCGCCCGCGCTCGGTGAGGAAGCCGATGACGATCGAGGCCAGCACGCAGAGGGTGAAGGCCCAGGTGCCCCAGTGCAGCGTCACGGTGCCGAGCCCGATGCCGCGGAAGGCGATGATGTAGATGGCGACGAGGAAGATGTCGGCCATGGCGAGCTTGCCCATGAGGTGGAGGGCGACGAGGATCCGCGGCGAGGCGAGGCGGAAGTGGACGAGCGCGAGGCCGATGGTCTTGAGGTAGGGGGCGAAGACGGCGAAGAAGGTGAGCAGGAAGGCAAGCCCCACGTCCTCCTGCCAGAGGGTCTGGAGCCCGGCCACCACGCTCACCGTGCTGCCGCCCCAGACCGGCAGGGCGGCGCTGAGGAGGGGGGCGAACCAGGCCACCGGATAGAGGCCGAGGAGGGCGAGGTTCGCGATCGCGAGGGCGCGGGGGATGCGGCGGCGCAGCATGGCCTAGTTCCGTGCCCGCAGCCCGGCCGGGCGGGCGCGGGCCGGTCGGGGCAGGGCGGGCAGGGGCACGGGGGCGCCTAGCGCAGCGCCGCGATCGGGCCCTCGGCCCGGCCGTGGATGAACTGCTGCAGGCAGGGGTCGTCGGCGGCGTCCAGCGCCGCCACCGGCCCCTCCCAGCGGATGACGCCGTCGTGAAGCATGGCCACGCGGTCGGCGATCGCCCGCACGCTCGTCATGTCGTGGGTGATGGTGATGGCCGTCGCCCCCATCTCGACGACGATGCGGCGGATCAGGGCGTTGATGACCCCGGCCATGATCGGGTCAAGCCCGGCCGTCGGCTCGTCGAAGAAGATCACCTCGGGGTCGGCGGCGATGGCGCGGGCAAGGCCCACGCGCTTCTGCATCCCGCCCGAAAGCTCGGCCGGGTAGAGGTCGGCGGTCGCGGGGCCGAGCCCGACGCGGGCGAGGCGGGCGAGCGCCTGCGCGCGGGCCTCCTCGCGCGGCCGCCGCCCCGGCCCGCGCAGGAGGCGGAAGGCCACGTTTTCCCACACCCTGAGCGAATCGAAGAGCGCCCCCCCCTGGAAGAGCATGCCGAAGCGGGCGAGGAAGGCGTCGCGCGGCAGCCGCGTGACGTCCTGGCCGTCGAGCGCGATCTGCCCCCGGTCGGGAGGGACGAGGCCGAGGATGCACTTGAGCAGGACCGACTTGCCCGAGCCCGAGCCGCCGATGACGACGAGGCTCTCGCCCTTGCCGACGGCGAGCGTCACGCCGCGGAGGACGCGGTTCGCGCCGAAGGCCCGGTGGACGTCGGCGAGCGCGATCATGCCGAGAAGAAGAGTTCGGTCAGGACGTAGTTGGCGGCGAGGATGAGGACCGAGGCGGTGACCACCGCGGCCTTGGTCGCCGCCCCCACCCCCTGGGCCCCGCGCCCCGAGGTCATGCCGAACCAGGCCCCCATGAGGGCGACGATGAAGCCGAAGGCCGCCCCCTTGACGAGGCCCGAGCCGACGTCCCAGACCTCGAGGAACTCGACGGTGTTGCGGAGGTAGGTGGCGGGGTCGAAGCCGAGCCGGCCGGTGCCGACGAGATAACCTCCGAAGATGCCGATGGCGTCGCCGACGGCGACCAGGACCGGCACCGCGAGCGTCGCCGCCGCGACCCGCGGCACGGCGAGATACTTGAGGGGGTGGGTCGAGAGCGTCACCAGGGCGTCGATCTGCTCGGTCACCTTCATCGTGCCCAGCTCGGCCGCGATCGAGGAGGCGACGCGGGCCGCGACCATGAGCCCGCCGAGTACGGGCCCGAGTTCGCGCACCATGCCGATGGCGACGATCGAGGGCACCACGGCGGCAGCGTTGAAACGGGCGCCACCGGCGTAGATCTGCAGCGCGAGCGCCCCGCCCGTGAAGAGCGCCGTCAGCCCCACCACCGGCAGCGAGAGATAGCCGATCGTCATCAGCGCCGCGGCGAACTCGCGCAGGTAGAAGGGCGGGCGGACGAGATGGGAGAGGACCGCGACGGCGAAGAGCGCCCCCCGCCCGACGGCCGCGAGCAGGCCGAGGACGGCCGCCCCGGTGACGGCGAGGGGGGCGAGGACGAGGTTCACCCCGCCCCGCCGAGATGCTGGCGGCCGAGGCGGGGGCCGAGGCCGGCGAGGATCTCGCGCCCGTTGGTGCCGGCGGCGGCGGCAAGGGCGTCGATGTCCTGCCCGGGCCCGATGAGGTCGAGCGTGTCGGGAACGGCCGGAAGGTGGGTGACGTCGACGGTGACGGTGTCCATCGCCACCCGCCCGACCAGCGGGCAGGGGACCCTGCCGGCATGGAGCGTGGCGCGGTTCGAGAGCGACCGCAGGATGCCGTCGGCATGGCCGGCGGCGAGGGTGGCGATGCGGGCCGGGATCGCCGCCGTCCAGGTGCAGCCCTCGCCCACCGCCTCGCCGGGCTCGAGCTCGCGGGTCTGGATGACCGGCAGGGAGAGGCGCAGGGCCGGCCGGCCGGCGGCGAAGGGGGCCGCCCCGTAAAGCCCCATGCCGGGCCGGGTGAGGTCGAAATGGTAGTCGCGGCCGAGGAGGATGCCGGCCGTCGCCGCGAGCGAGCGGGCGACGGGGATGCCGTCGGTCAGGGCCCGGAAGAGCGCGAGCTGGCCCGCGTTCATGGGGTCGGCGGGGTCGCCCGCGGCGGCCAGCTCGCTCATGAGGAGGACCGGGCCGCGGTCGAGGGCGATGGCCGCGACCTCGGCCCATTCCGCCGGTTCCATCCCGAGGCGGTTGAGACCGGTGTCGAGATGGAGGCCGAAGGGGGCCTCGGGCAGGGTCTCGAGGTGGCGGGCGAGCTGTTCGGCCGAGACGAGGACGGGCGTCAGCGCAAGGTCGCGGATGGCCCAGCCGTCGCCCGCCATGTGCCCGGAGAGAAGGAGGATCTCGGGCCCCGGCCCGAGGGCGCGGCGGAGTGCTGCCCCCTCCTCGGCGGTGGCGACGAAGAACCGGCGGGCGCCGGCGGTTGCGAGCGCCCGCGCGACGCGCGCGGCGTCGAGCCCGAAGGCGTCGGCCGCGACCACCGCCGCCGTCTCGGTCGCCCGCCCGCTGAGGGCGTCGAGCGCGTGCCAGTTGGCGATGACGGCGTCGAGGTCGATGGTGAGCGTCGGCGTGGCCATGGCCGCCCTTGTGGCAGGGCGGTGGCCGAGGTCAAGGGGCGACCGGCGGCGGCCGGGCCGGCCCCGCGGACGGCCCCCGCGCCGGGCGGGATGGCGGCCATGGCGCGATCCGCCGCCGCGGCCTCCCCCTCTCCCCGGGGCGGGTGCCCGCCGGCGCCACGCACCCGCGGTCGCGGCCCCCTCCCCCCGTCGCCCGTCGCCCGCCGGCCCTCGTGCGCGGAACCTGCGCCACGCACCCGGCCGGGGCCCGCTCCCCGTGTCACCCCCCCCCCGGGGGGGGGCAGCCGCCTCCGGCCGATCCCCGGCGCCCCCCCCCCGAGGGAGGGTTTCCCCCCGGGGCCGGTTCCGCCCTCAAGGCATGTCGAGGCCGCGGTTCCGCCAGAGCTTCTCGCCAATCAGGCAGTCGGTGCCGTCGGGGCCGCCGGCGCGGGGCACCTCGGCCTGGGCGAGGTGAAGGACAGGGGCGCGGCCGGCGATCTCGAGCACGAGCTTCAGCCGCAGGGCGGCGGCGAACTCGGCCCAGGCGCGGACGCCGATGGCGAAGCCGCCGGGGCCGCCGACGACGCAGTCGCGGTAGTAGACGTCGAGGTCGGCGATCCCCGGGAACCCGCCCGAGCCGCCGCCGAAGCCGCCCCCGCCGCCGCCGTCGTCGGCCATGATGGCAAGGCCGTTGACGGTGATACCGCGGGCGACCGCGGCGTCGCGCGCCGCCATCACCGGCGGCCCCTCGTTGTTCGGCCCGTCGCCCGAGACGTCGATGACCTGCCGGAAGGAGGCGAAGCCGTTGCCCTCGAAGAGCTCCGAGGCGAAGGCGAGGGCGCCCGCGATCGAGGTCCGCCGGAGGGTGACGGGCAGGCTTCGGCCGAGGATCGCGGCCGCGCCGCGGGCGTCGTCCTCGCCCGCGATCACCGTCCACGGCAGGATCACGTGCTGCGATGCGGCCCCCGACCATTCGACGTAGGTGACCGCGATCTGCCCCGTGAGGCCGCCCGTGATCGCCGCCAGCACCTCCGCGCTCGTCAGCGCCGCGGCATAGCCATGGCGCTGGATCTCGAGCTCGAAGGGCGACATCGAGCGCGAGACATCGACCGCGAGCACGAGCTCGACGTCGACGTCGATCTCCCGCACCGGCCGCTCGGCGCGTGCCGGCGCCGCCGCGAGGGCCGGGGCGAGAAGGGCGAGCAGGGCGAGAGGACCGCGTCGCATGGAGAGGACTCTGAGCGCCCCGCCGGCTGCGGTCCAGTCACTTCTTCGTCCCGCGCTTCCGTCCCCTCCCCGCGGGGGGGGGCCTCAGCGAAAGCCCTCCTCGGCCCCCTGCTGCCAGTTCCGCACGAGGTTCGAGAAGCGCGTGAGCTTGCCGTCGAAGGCCAGCTCGACGGTGCCGATCGGCCCGTGGCGCTGCTTGCCGATGATGACCTCGGCCTTGCCGTGCACGGCCTGCATCGCCGCCTGCCACTTGGCCGTGGCGTCGAGGTTCTCCTCGGAGGGCTTCTCGCGCTCGCGGTAGTATTCCTCGCGGAAGACGAACATGACGACGTCGGCGTCCTGCTCGATCGAGCCCGATTCGCGC
>JADLCV010000186.1 GCA_020846995.1 Paracoccaceae bacterium | reverse complement strand
CGTCGGCGGCCATGAGCGGCCCCGCCGCGAGCGGCACGAAGTCGGGCCCCCCGGCAAGGTCGAGCGCCGTCCACGGCTCGCCCATGAAGTCGAAGGCGGTCAGGGCGACGGGGCCCGCGGCCTCGCTTCTCGCCCCGCCGCCGCCAAGCTGGGCCAGCTGGCGGACGAGCGTCGTCTTGCCGGACTGGGATGGGCCGAGAACCGTGAAGCAGCGCATGGCGATTTCCTCCCGCATGGGCGACGGGCAGCGCCCTTGCGGCAGGGGCGGGACGGCCACGCACGGGGCCGGGTCGGCGCCGGTGCGCCCGCCCGTCCCTCGCGGCACCATCCCTCCCCCGGACGCGCGCCCCCTTGCTGCGAAGGCTAGCCGCGGCACCGGCGGGATGCAACGCCGTCGCGCGGGGGACGGGGCAGGGGCTCAGAAGGGGTCGGGGAAGCGGTCCATCAGATCGCAGAGCAGCGCATCGCCGATCGGGGTGAAGTCGCAGCCGGCGTTGGGATAGGAGGTGAACTCGCCGAAGAGGACCCCGGTTGCGGTCATGAAGAAGTCGAGCCGCATGAAGCAGCCGAGATCCTCGGCGATGCGGTCGGCGATGGCAAGAAGCTGGTCGAGGTGGGGCGGCCGGGGGTAGTCGGGGCCGGCGACGTAATCGGACTGCAGGAGCGGCAGCCGCCGCCAGTCGCGGTCCCAGTGGCTGCGGTTGCGCGCCTCGGGCGGGCCATTGATGTCGTTGACGTAGATCACCCGCGCCCGACCGCCGGCGACGAAGACCTTGAAGTCGCGCGGGATCAGGAAGCGCGGCTCGTAGTCCTCGACATAGCGCTCGGCGATCAGCCGCGAGCGGGCGTCGGCGTAGCGCGCCGTCCGCAGCCTTTGCGCGACGAAGGCGCGGCGCCCTTCCCGCGGCACTTCCTCTCCGGTGAAGAGCTCCACCCCGTCGCGGAAGATCGAGACCGCGTCGCTGTCGGTGGCGTCGTGGGGCTTGACGACCACCCGCTCGGGGAGGGCGTCGAAATCGAGCCCCTCGGGGCTGTCGGCGAGTGCCAGCCGCTCGGGGATGGGGATGCCCATGCGGTAGGCGTAACGCGCCGCTTCGAGCTTGCAGGAAAGCCGCGCCACGGCCCGCCGTCGGGCGAAGAGCCAGGGGTCGCCCGTCACCGCGGGCCGCCTGTACCAGCGATCCAGGCGGTCGCGCATGCGATGGCGGAAATCCACGCGCAGTGCGCGCGCGTGCACGTCGTCCCTCGGGGCCATGATCCTGCTCGATCTGCCTTCGCCCCTCTGTCAGCCGGGGGCTTCTTGGCGGAAGGTTAACGCGGATCGGGTCGTCAGGGCAAGGGCGCCGGTCCTTCCCCTCGCGGGCGGGCCCGAGGCGTGGCGGCGCTGCCTCAGGGGGCGAGCAGGCGGGTGAAGAGCGCCTCGAGATGGGCCTCGGCGGCGGGGAAGGGGTCGGGTTCTCCCGCGCCGAGGACAAGGCGCACCTGGACCTCGAAGTCGGCGTAGTGCTGGGTCAGGGCCCAGATCGAGAAGATCAGGTGCTGGGGATGGACGGGGCGGATGCGCCCGGCCTCGGCCCAGCGGCGGATCACCGCCGCCTTGGCCTCGACGAGGTCGCGGAGCTCGCCCGCGATCACCCCTGCAAGCCGCGGCGCCCCCTGCAGCACCTCGTTGGCAAAGAGCCGGCTCTCGAGCGGGAAGTCGCGGCTCAGTTCGAGCTTGCGGCGGACATAGGCGAGGATCTCGGCGACGGGCTCGCCCTCGGGGTCGAGCGCCCGCAGGGGGTCGAGCCAGAGGTCGAGAAGCCCGGTCAGGAGGTCGAGGTGGATCGCCTCCTTGGAGGGGAAGTAGTAGAGGAGGTTGGGCTTCGAGAGCCCGGCCGCCTCGGCGATCTGGTCGAGCGTGGCGCCGCGGAACCCCTGGGCGGCGAAGACCGCGAGCGCGGCCTCGAGGATCGCTCCCGTGTTCCGGCGCTGGATGCGCGTCCGCGGCCGGACCTCGTTCACCCGCCCCGCCCTCCCGCACCGGGGGCCCCGGGCGCCGTGGCCCGCCTTGACTGCAAGGGGCCGTCTGATAGCGTCATCCTGACCATCCGGTCAAACATCGCATGCCGCCCCGCGCCGGGCAAGGAGAAGCCGCCATGGCCCTCGACCGCCACGTTGCCCCGAACGACCTCAGCGCCTTCTGGATGCCGTTCACGGCCAACCGGCAGTTCAAGAAGGCGCCGCGGATGCTGGTGGCGGCGAAGGACATGCATTTCACCGCCTCCGACGGCCGCCGCATCCTCGACGGCACCGCCGGGCTCTGGTGCTGCAACGCCGGCCACTGCCGGCCGCGGATCACCGAGGCGATCCAGAAGCAGGCGGCGGTTCTCGACTATGCCCCGGCCTTCCAGATCGGCCATCCCGGCGCCTTCGAACTTGCCAACCGCATCATCGACCTCGCGCCGGCCGGCATGGGCCATGTGTTCTTCTGCAACTCCGGATCGGAAGCCGTTGATTCGGCGCTGAAGATCGCGCTTGCCTACCACCGGGCGCGGGGCGAGGGCACGCGCACGCGGCTGATCGGGCGCGAGCGCGGCTATCACGGCGTCGGCTTCGGCGGCATCTCGGTCGGCGGCATCGTCAACAACCGCCGCCATTTCGGCACCCTCCTCGCGGGCGTCGACCACCTCTCCCACACCCATCTGCCCGACCGCAACGGCTGGACCCGCGGCCTGCCCGCGCACGGGGCCGAGCTTGCCGACGAACTCGAGCGGCTGGTCGCGCTGCACGGGGCCGAGACCATCGCGGCGGTGATCGTCGAGCCGGTGGCGGGTTCGACCGGGGTCATCCTGCCGCCCAAGGGGTATCTCGAGCGGCTGCGGGCGATCACCCGCAAGCACGGCATCCTGCTTGTCTTCGACGAGGTCATCACCGGCTTCGGCCGGCTCGGCGCGCCCTTCGCGGCGCAGTATTTCGACGTCATGCCCGACCTGATCACCTGCGCCAAGGGGCTCACGAACGGCGTCATCCCGATGGGGGCGGTGATCACGACCGCGGCCGTCCACGACGCCTTCATGACCGGGCCCGAGCATCTCATCGAGCTCTTCCACGGCTATACCTACTCGGGCTCGCCCATCGCCGCGGCCGCCGGCATCGCGACCATGGAGACCTATCGCGAGGAGGGGCTCTTCGCCCGCGCGGCCGAGATCGCGCCCTACTGGGAGGAGGCGCTGCACGCCCTGAAGGGGCTGCCCCATGTCATCGACATCCGCAACCTCGGGCTGATCGGGGCGATCGAGCTTGCCCCGATCGCGGGCGAGCCGACGAGGCGGGCCTTCCAGGCCTTCATCACCGCCTTCGAGAAGGGCATCCTGATCCGCACCACGGGCGACATCATCGCCCTCTCGCCGCCCCTGATCATCAGCCGGGCGGAGATCGACGAGCTGGTCGG
>JADLCV010000185.1 GCA_020846995.1 Paracoccaceae bacterium | reverse complement strand
TGGCGCAGGTTGGCGTCGAGATTGCTCAGCGGCTCGTCGAAAAGCAGGACCGCGGGCTCGGCGACGATGGCACGGGCAAGCGCGATGCGCTGCTGCTGGCCGCCGCTCAGCTGACCGGGGTGCTGCCCGGCGAGGTGGTCGCAGCGCACGAGCTCCAGCGCGGCCGTCACCCGCTTCGCGATCTCGGCCTGTGGTCGGCGCCGCCGCTTGAGCGGATAGGCGACGTTCTCGGCCACGCTCAGGTGCGGCCAGAGCGAATAGGCCTGGAAGATCATGCCAAGGTTGCGGTCGTTCGGCGGCAGGTTGATCGCCCCCCTTCCTGACCGGAAGACGTCGCGCCCGGCCACCGTGATGCGCCCTTCGGTCGGCGTCAGGAGCCCGGCGATGCCGTTCAGGAGCGTGCTCTTGCCGCTGCCGCTCGGCCCCAGCAGGACGAGAAGATCGCCCCGCCTGACCGTGACCGAGACGTCGTCCAGCGCCCGCGTCACCTTGTGCTTCTGCTGGTAGGTGATGGTGAGTCGCTCGACGCCGACGCCGACGTCATCGGTGCTGCCATTCATCGCATCGCCATCCTGGTCCGGGGTTGCCCTGCTCAGTGGGGATCGTTCACGGCGCGCCCGCCCAGGAGCGTGATCAGGCTCACCCCGACGAAGGACACGCCGATCATCACCAGCGCGATCGCGGCGGTATCGGTGAAGGTGCCGTTGTTGTAGCTGTCGAAGAGCCGGGTCGACATGACCTGGTTGCTGGGCGTCCGCAGCAGTGCCGAGGCGGAGAACTCGCGCGACATCAGCACGAACATCAAGAGGCCGCTCGAGGCAAAGCTTCGCCGCAACATCGGCACGAGCACGGTGCGCAGCGCCTGGAACTGCCCGGCCCCGCAGACACGGGCGGCCGCCTCATGGGTCGTCCCCATCTGGACGAGGCCGCTCTGGACCATGCGCACGCCATGCGGCAGGTAGAGGATCACATAGGCGATCACATAGAGCCAGGACGATCCGTAAAGCCGGAACGGCCCCACCGCGAAGACGAGGAAGATGCCCAGCCCCAGCACGATATGCGGGATCGTCATCGGCATGTTGATGGTATAGTCGATCAGCGTTCCGAAGCGGGTCCGGGCGGGCGAGATGATGTAGCGGGCGACAACGAACGAGCCCACGAGCCCGACCACCACGCCGATGATGCTGATCTGGACCGAGTTGACGATCGACCGGAGGATCGTCGGGTTGTCCCAGATCTGCTGGAAGGCCCTCAGGCTGAATTGACCGACGTCGATCGTGGCCGACCAGAAGGGCGACAATGCCACGATGAACAGGGCCACGACTGCCGGCACGACGGCAATGAAGGCGTAGAGGACGATCGGGACGAGAAGGTAGTTGCGGGCCTGACGGCGGCCGCTGACGCCCTTGCTGGTGATGCCGTAGCGCCGGACATCGCCGACGCCGCGGCGCTGCAGGTAGATCAGGAGGAAGCCGGCGAGCACGAGAGGAAGCGACAGGAATGCCGCCGTCGCCTCCTGCGGCACCGCCCGCACCTCCATCTGGTTGAAGATCTCGGTGGTGATGACATTCAGGCCGTGGTTCGAGCCGAGGATCAGCGGCACCGTGAACTGCCCCAGGCCAAGCAGGGTGACGATGACGGCGCCATAGATGATGGCCGGGCGGATGATGCGCAGCACGATCCGGAACTGGGCTCCGATCCAGCTCGATCCGCAGACCATCGCCGCGTGCTCGAGGGCCGGATCGACCGCCCGCAGCGCCGTCGACACGTAGAGGAACACGAACGGGATGAGGTAGATCGTGTCGATCAGCACGATCCCGGTGAGGGTGCGGATGTCGACCGGGCCGGAGTTGCCGCCGAAGAAGGGCGTCGAGCGCAGGAGGACGTTCAGGTAGCCGATGCGCGGGGTGAAGAGGAAGATCCACCCGATGACGCCGGCGATCGGCGGCACGAAGAGCGAGCTCGTGGTCAGGATCGAGGCCATCTTCGCCATCCGCGGCGAGAGCTGCGCCGCCGCCCAGCCGAAGAAGGTGCCGATGGTCATGGCCAGGATGACGCTGCCGGCGGCCAGCATCAGCGTGTTGAGCAGGGTCTGGCCGATGGCGGGAATGGCGGCCGCCTTCTGCAGCTGCCCGCCGAAATCGGCCAGCGGCTCGTACATGACCCGGATGACGGGGGCGAAGGCGGCCCCGACGATGACGAGAAGGATCAGGCGCGAGGCGTAATGCGGCGCGCGTGACCGGAGACTCCGGCCGTGCCCGCTTGGGATGACCCGGGTGAGCATGATCGGTCTCTCGCCATCGCTGTTTCCGGGGCGCGGGGCCGCCCGGGTGGCGGCGCCGCAGGTCGGGTCGGAGGCATCCCCGTCGGCGGGCCGCCTCCTATCCGTCGGCGGGCCGGGCCTACTGGGGCACCGCCTGCGCGAAGGTGGCTTCCCACCACTTGGAGACCTCGAGGATTTCCGCCTCGGTCATGGCCTCCTCGTCGACGCTCTCCGGAATTGCTCCGCTGGCAAGCACGCTGATGCCGCCGTCGACATTGAGGATGGCCTGACCCTCGGGGCTCATCATGAAATCGAGAAGGAGCTTGCCGGCGTTGGGATGGGGGCCGTTCTCGAGCGCCATCGCCCATTGCGGCAGCGCCCAGACGCCCGATTCGGGCAGGACCCAGGCGAGCGCCGCGCCGGCCTTGATCAGCCCCTCGGCCTGCCAGGGGAAGGCCAGCGTCACATCCGATTCCCCGGCCGCGACACCCTGAACGAGGGCGTTGACCGACGCCCCGGTGACGATGCCGTCGGCGGCGACCTTCTGCCAGTACTCATCGCCCAGCAACTCGCGGGTCAGCTTGTAGTAGGCGGCGCGAAACGCCGAGGCCGGCGAGCCGATCGCCTGCACATAGCCCTTGCCGACGAGATCGACGTAATCCGCGGGCGGCGGGGTCACGGTGGCGGTGTTGTAGATGATGGCGACAGGATCGGTGCTGAGCTGGACGCTGCCAAGGGGTGACACATACTGCGCGGGCCAGCCCGCCGCGCTCGGCCCGTCGGGAATCCAGACCGGCGTCGCCGCCGCCGCGGCGGCCTGCGCCTTCGGGCCGGGGGAGTAGAACACGTCGACCTGCAACGCGCTGGCCGCGATCTCTCCGTTCAGTTTCGACATCTGCGCCCGGGCGGCGCCGCGCAGCCATTCGCCCTCGATCCCGTATTTCTCCCTGAACGCGGCGAGAAGGGCCTCGGCCTGCGCATCGGCCTTGGTCAGATACAGCACGACCCGTCCCTCGGCCTTCGCCGCATCGACGACCGCGGCCCAGTCGGCGGCGCCTGCCCCGGGCGGCACGGCCAGGACAAGGCCCGCGACCAGGGCAGCAGCGATTCGCGATGGCTTCAACATCCTCAGTCCTCCCGCCTGCCCCGGGCCCTCGTGCCCCCGGGCGTTGCCGCGACGATAGGACGGGGAAATCCGATTAGTCAATCGGCAAATTATTTGTCAGGTTCAAATACCATGCCGGATTCCTGCCGCCGCGCGGCCGGTCAGCGGGGGGGAAGCGGGGGCCCCGCGCCGCGGTGCCAGACGAGGCGGTCGGGGGTTCCGGGGCGGGCGAGCGCCTCGACGAGCCGGCCCGCCCCGAGCCCCGGCAGGGTCGCGAAGAGGTCGAAGAGCGCCTCCGCCCCGAGGGCCTCGAGGGGGATGTAGAGCGGGGGCGCCCCCTCCGGGGCGAGCCGCCAGACCCGCCGCCCCCGCCGTTCGAGGAGCCGGATCTCGACGAGGTCGGCGAGGGCGGCGGTGCCGCCGTAGCCCGGCCCGAGATAGCGCACCTCGCCCTCGACGACCTCGACGAGGCCGGGCCCCGCGCCGGAGGGCGCGAAGCGGCGGCGGGCGAGCGCGATCCAGCCGAGCCCGGCGCCAACCGCCGCGAGTCCCCCGCCGAGAAGCCCGAAGAGCGGCCCCCCGTGCCGGGCGAGCCAGAGCCCGGCCGCGACCACGCCGGCCGCGACCAGAAGCTCGGCGTGGCGGGCAAGGAGGGCCGCGGCGCCGGGACGCACGAAGCTCACCGCCCGCCCCCGCCCGCGGCCGCGGGCCCGCGCGGCGGCGCGGGGCTCACCGCCACGCTCCGCTCGCCGCCTGCCAGAGGACGAGGGCGGCGAGGGCAGCCGTCTCGGCCCGCAGGACGCGGGGGCCGAGCGTCACCCGGCGCACCGCGGG
>JADLCV010000184.1 GCA_020846995.1 Paracoccaceae bacterium | reverse complement strand
TGGCGCCGCCCGCTCCGCGAACCCGCCCCGTCGCCCTGCCCCCGGCCCTTGCGACGGCACCGGTGCGGGCCCTCGCCCGGGGGGGCGGCGGCCCGGGGGGTCAGCGGTCGCGCGCGACCAGCCGGAGGCCGAGGTCGCGGAGTTGCTGGGCCGTGGGCTCGGAGGGGGCGCCGAGCAGCGGGTCCTCGGCCCGCTGGTTCATCGGGAACATGATCACCTGGCGGATGTTGGGCTCGTCGGCCAGCAGCATGACCATGCGGTCGATGCCGGCGGCGCAGCCGCCATGGGGCGGCGGGCCGTAGCGGAAGGCCCGCAGCATGCCCCCGAAGCGGCGCTCGACCTCGTCCCGGCCGTAGCCGGCGAGCGCGAAGGCGCGGACCATGATCCCGGGATCGTGGTTGCGGATGCCGCCCGAGACCAGCTCGTAGCCGTTGCAGGCGAGGTCGTACTGGTGGGCGAGGATCTCGAGGGGAGGCCGGTCGAAAGCCGCCATCCCCCCCTGCGGCATCGAGAACGGGTTGTGCGAGAACTCGACGGCGCCGGTCTCGGGGTTCCGCTCGTACATCGGGAAATCGACGATCCAGGCGAAGGCGAAGCGGCCCTCCTCGCCCAGCCCGAGGGCGCGGCCGATCTCGACCCGCGCCTTCGCCGCCACCGGCAGGAAGTCCTCGGCCCGCCCGGCGACAAAGAAGGCCGCGTCCCCCGCCGCGAGCCCCAGCGCGGCCCGGATGGCCTCGGTCCCCGCGGCCCCGAGGGCCTTCGCGATCGGCCCCGCGCCGACCGCACGGCCGCCCTCGTCGCGCCAGAGGATGTAGCCCATCCCCGGCAGCCCCTGGGCCTGGGCGAAGGCGTTCATGCGGTCGCAGAAGGCGCGGCTGCCGCCGGTCGGCGCCGGGATGGCCCGGACCTCGTGGCCGGGGCTTTCGAGGAGGCGGGCGAAAAGGGCGAACCCCCCGCCGCGGAAATGGCCGGAGACATCGGCCATGCGGATCGGACAGCGCAGGTCGGGCTTGTCGGTGCCATACCAGAGCTGGGCGTCGCGCCAGGCGATGCGGGGCCAGTCGGCGGCGACCGGCCGGCCCTGCCCGAAGGTCTCGAAGACGCCGCGGATGACCGGTTCGACGGCGGCGAAGACGTCCTCCTGCTCGACGAAGCTCATCTCGACGTCGAGCTGGTAGAAGTCGGTGGGCGAGCGGTCGGCGCGCGGATCCTCGTCGCGAAAGCAGGGCGCGATCTGGAAGTAGCGGTCGAAGCCCGCGACCATGATCAGCTGCTTGAACTGCTGGGGGGCCTGGGGAAGGGCGTAGAAGCGGCCGGGATGGAGGCGCGATGGGACAAGGAAGTCGCGCGCCCCCTCGGGCGAGGAGGCAGTCAGGATCGGGGTCTGGAACTCGGTGAAGCCCGCGGCCCACATCCGCTCGCGCAGCGAGCGCACGACGGCGGCGCGCAGCATCATGTTGGCGTGCAGCCGCTCGCGCCGGAGGTCGAGGAAGCGGTAGGCGAGCCGCGTCTCCTCGGGGTAGTCGGGCTCGCCGAAGACCGGCAGCGGCAGGTCCTCGGCGGGGCCGAGGACGGTCATGGCGCGGGCGTAGACCTCGATCGCGCCGGTCGCGAGGCGGGGGTTCACGAGGGTCGCGTCGCGGGCCCGGACGACGCCGTCGACGCGGATGCAGGTCTCGGCCCGGAGCCCTTCCAAGGCGCCGAAGGCCTGGCTTTCCTCGTCGGCGACGACCTGGGTGATGCCGTGGTGGTCGCGGAGGTCGAGGAAGAGGACCCCGCCGTGGTCGCGCACCCGATGCACCCAGCCGGCGAGGCGGACGGTCTCGCCCACCTGCCCGGGGCGCAGATCCGCGCAGGTATGGCTGCGGTAGGCGTTCATGGGCGGCGCTCTCCCGGGGTCGGACGACGGCCGGGATTGAGCCCTCGGGCGGGGCGCTGTCAACCCCGCAGGCAGCGGCGGGCGGCCTTCCCGGGGCGCGGGCATGACGCCGGGCCCTATTGTATACACCGGCCGACACGGCATAACGTGGCGGAGCCGGGGACCCCGGCGGCGGCAGGGGGGGGTGGGGGCATGGCAGGCACGGAGCAGATCGTCGCTGCCGCGCGCTTTCGCGCCCTCCACCGCGAGGGGCCGACCCTTCTTCTTCCCAACGCCTGGGACGGGGCCAGCGCACGGATCTTCGCCGCCGCGGGCTTCGAGCATGTGGCGACGACCAGTGCCGGCGTCGCCTGGGCGCTGGGCTATCCCGACGGCGAGGCCGCCCCCTGGGACGAGGTGGTGGCGGCCACGGGCCGGATCGTGCGGGCGGCGGGGGTGCCGGTCACGGCCGACATCGAGGCGGCCTACGGCGCGAGCCCGGCCGCGGTCGGCCGCCACGTCGAGGAGATCCTTGCCGCGGGCGTCGTCGGCATCAACCTCGAGGACGGCATCGGCGCCGGCGTGCGCGACGAGGCCGACGCCCTGGCCCGCCTGGCGGCTGCACGGGCGGCGGGCGAACGGGCGGGCGTCGCCCTCGTCATCAATGCGCGCTGCGACATCGTCAGCCGCCGGCACGGGCCGGCCGAGAGCCGGCTGGCGGCCACGATCGCGCGCTGCCGGGCCTATCTCGCCGCCGGGGCCGACTGCGTCTACCCCTTCGGCCTGCGCGAGCGCGACGAGATCGCGACCGTCCTCGCCGGGGTGGGGGGGCCCGTCAACGTCACCGGCCGGCCGGGCATGCCCGATGCGGCCGTACTCTCGGGCATGGGCGTGGCGCGCATAACCCTGGCCTCGGCGCCGGCCCTGGTCGCGATGTCGGCCATGGCCGACCTCGCGCGGGCGCTCCGTGCCACCGGCAGCTTCGCAGCGCTCGCGTCCTCGCTCCACCATCCCGAGGCGCAGCGGCTTTTCCTGGGGAGGGACTGAGCGATGAAACCCCGACTGGACCACCGCAAGGCGGCACCCGAGGCGATGCGGGCGATGGCGGCCCTGCATGCCTACGTCAGCCACTGCGGCCTCGAGCACCGCCTGCTCGAACTCGTGAAGCTGCGCGCCTCGCAGATCAACGGCTGCGCCTGGTGCATCGACATGCACACCAAGGAACTGCGGGCCGACGGCGAGGGCGAGCAGCGCATCTATCTCCTGAGCGCCTGGCGCGAATCGCCCTTCTACAGCGAGCGCGAGCGGGCGGCGCTGGGCTGGACCGAGGCGCTGACCCGGCTCTCGGAGACCGCGGAGGTGGCGGACGACGTCTATGCCGCGGCCCGCGCGGCCTTCAGCGAGGAGGAACTCGTCAAGCTCACCGTCGCCGTGGTCGCGATCAACGGCGCCAACCGCATCAATGTTGCCTTCCGTGCCACGCCCGGGGCCTACCAGCCGGCGCCCAGGACGGGCGGCTGAGCCGCCGGGGCCCGCCCGGGGGGTTTGTGCTGCCGCGCGGGCTTGGCTATGCTTCCGCCGCTTGTCCGGGAACTCGTCCGGCCTTCCCTGCCGCCATGACCGGAGGGGCGAGGGAAAGGCGCCGGGCGCGGCGGGGTGTTCGCGATGTGGCAGACGCTCTTCGAGAGGTTCACGCGCGCCCTGATCCGGACCGGGAGCCTCGCCGTGCACCTTCCCGACGGGACCGTGCGCGAGTTCGGCGACGGCAGCGGCACGCGGGTCGACGTGCGCATCGCCGATCCCCGACTCCTGCGGCGGATCGTGCTCGGCCCCGACCTCGCCGTCGGCGAGGCCTACATGGACGGCACGCTGACGATCGACGAGGACGATCTCGCGGGCTTCATGGCGCTGGCCGCGAAGAACCTCGGGGCCGGGGGGGCGCGGCTCTGGCGCTGGCCGGCCGAGACCGTCCGGCTGTGGTCGCGCCGGCTCGCGCAGTTCAACCCCGCCGGCCGGGCGCGCCGCAACGTCGCCCACCACTACGACCTCTCGGGGCGGCTCTACGAGCTTTTCCTCGATGCCGACCGGCAGTATTCCTGCGCCTACTGGCGCGATCAGGGCATGACGCTCGAGGCGGCGCAGGCGGCCAAGAAGGCCCACATCGCCGGCAAGCTCCTCCTGCGGCCGGGAATGCGCGTGCTCGACATCGGCTGCGGCTGGGGCGGCATGGCGCTGACGCTCGCGGCCGAGCACGGGGCGCAGGTGTTGGGCGTCACGCTCTCCGGAGAGCAGCACCGCGTCGCGACCGAGCGCGCCCGCGCCGCCGGCCTTGCCGACCGGGTCGAGTTCCGCCTTGCCGACTACCGGGCGGTGACGGGCCGCTTCGACCGCATCGTCTCGGTCGGCATGTTCGAGCATGTGGGCGTCCCCCACTACCGGGCCTTCTTCGACAGGCTGCGCGCGCTTCTGGCCGAGGACGGGGTGGCGCTCGTCCACACGATCGGCCGCATCGGTCCGCCCGGCACGACCAGCCCCTGGGTGCTCAAGTACATCTTTCCCGGCGGCTACGTCCCGGCCATGTCGGAGGTGATGGCGGCGGTCGAGCGGACCGGGCTGTGGCCGGCCGATGTCGAGGTCTGGCGGCTGCACTACGCGCTCACCCTGCGCGCCTGGCACGAGCGCTTCATGGCCCGTCGCGACGAGGTGCGGGCCCTGACCGACGAGCGCTTCGTGCGCATGTGGCGGTTCTACCTTCTCGGCAGCGAGATGACCTTCCGCCACGCCGACCAGTGCGTGTTCCAGTTCCAGCTGGCCCGGCGCCAGGATGCGGTGCCGCTGACGCGCGACTATCTCTACCGGGCGGCGGCCGGGCCCGCGGCCGTCGCGGGGGGGCACACGGCGGCGCGGGCCGCCGAACTGCCCCCGGCGGGGGGCCGGGCAGCGGAGGCGGGCCATGCGGGTGGCGGAGCTGACGAGGGACGGCGGCGGGCGGGTTCTGATCGCCTATGACCCCTCGCACGACGAGACGGTGATCGTCGAGGACGGCCGCGTGACCTTCCGCGGCCACGGCGACGTCGTCGACGAGCAGGCCCGGAACCGGCGCGCCGCAGGCTGGCGCGACGCCGCCCGCTAGCGCCCCGGCGCGCGCGCCGCTTCGCCCCCCTGCCCGGAACGGGCGCGCCCTCGGCCCTCGCGCGCGTCACCGCGGCCCTGTCCGGGGGGGCCGTGTCCGGGGGGCCGCCGCGACCGGCTGGCAGCACCGCACCAGGCGCGCCGCGGCCCTGTCCGGCGGCCCGTCCGCCCTCCCCGCCGGCGCCCTTGCGCCCCCCTTTCCCCCGGCTATAACCCCGGCGACCTGCGCCCGGGGGCCCCATGCCGAAACGCACCGACATCCGCTCGATCCTGATCATCGGGGCGGGGCCGATCGTCATCGGCCAGGCCTGCGAGTTCGACTATTCCGGCGCCCAGGCCTGCAAGGCCCTGCGCGAGGAGGGCTACCGCGTCGTCCTCGTCAACTCCAACCCGGCGACGATCATGACCGACCCCGGGCTCGCCGATGCCACCTACATCGAGCCGATCACGCCCGCGGTCGTGGCCAAGATCATCGAGAAGGAGCGTCCCGACGCGCTGCTGCCGACCATGGGCGGGCAGACCGGGCTCAACACCGCGCTCGCGCTGGCCGACATGGGCGTTCTCGACCGCTTCGGGGTCGAGCTCATCGGCGCCAACCGCGGGGCGATCGAGAAGGCCGAGGACCGCCGGCTGTTCCGCGAGGCGATGGCCTCGATCGGGCTCGAGAACCCGCGGGCGGCGATCGTCACCGCACCCCGGCGCGCCGACGGCCGGCGCGACCTGGCCGCCGGGGTGGCGGCGGCGGTCGCGGCCCTCGACGAGGTCGGGCTGCCGGCGATCATCCGCCCGGCCTTCACGCTCGGCGGCACCGGCGGCGGGGTCGCCTACAACCGCGACGACTTCGCGACCCTCGCGCGGGCGGGCATGGACGCCTCGCCCGCGGGCCAGATCCTCATCGACGAGAGCCTCCTCGGCTGGAAGGAATTCGAGATGGAGGTGATCCGCGACCGGGCGGACAACGCCATCATCGTCTGCTCGATCGAGAACGTCGACCCGATGGGCGTCCACACCGGCGATTCCATCACCGTCGCCCCGGCCCTGACGCTGACCGACAAGGAATACCAGTCGATGCGCAACGGCTCGATCGCCGTCCTGCGCGAGATCGGGGTCGAGACCGGGGGCTCGAACGTCCAGTGGGCGATCGACCCCCGGAGCGGGCGCATGGTCGTGATCGAGATGAACCCGCGCGTCAGCCGCTCCTCGGCGCTCGCCTCCAAGGCCACGGGCTTTCCGATCGCCAAGGTCGCGGCCAAGCTCGCCGTGGGCTTCACGCTCGACGAGCTCGACAACGACATCACCCGTGTCACCCCGGCCTCGTTCGAGCCCTCGATCGACTACGTCGTGACGAAGATCCCGCGCTTCGCCTTCGAGAAGTTCCCCGGCGCGAAGCCCACGCTCACCACCGCCATGAAGTCGGTGGGCGAGGTCATGGCGATCGGCCGCGGCTTTCACGAGAGCGTCCAGAAGGCGCTCGCCGGGCTCGAGACCGGGCTCGCGGGCTTCGACGAGATCGCGATCGAGGGGGCGCCCGACCGGGCGGCGGTGATCAAGGCCCTCGCCGTCGCGACCCCCGACCGGCTGCGGCTGATTGCTCAGGCGATGCGCGAGGGGCTGTCGGACGACGACATCGCCCAGGCCACGGCCTACGATCCCTGGTTTCTCGCGCGCATCCGCGAGATCGTCGAGGCCGAGGCCGAGGTCCGTCGCGACGGGCTGCCGGCGGGCACCGAGGGGCTTGGCCGGCTGAAGGCGATGGGCTTCACCGATGCCCGCCTCGCGCGCCTTGCCGGCCGCGGCGAGGGCGAGGTGCGAAGGGCCCGCCTGGCCCTGGGCGTGCAGGCGGTCTTCAAGCGCATCGACACCTGCGCGGCCGAGTTCGAGGCCCAGACGCCCTACATGTATTCGACCTACGAGGTTCCGGCGATGGGCGAGGTCGAGTGCGAGGCCCGCCCGAGCGGGCGGCGGAAGGTCGTCATCCTCGGCGGCGGGCCGAACCGTATCGGCCAGGGGATCGAGTTCGACTACTGCTGCTGCCATGCCTGCTTCGCGCTCAGCGCCGCGGGCTTCGAGACGATCATGATCAACTGCAACCCCGAGACGGTGTCGACCGACTACGACACCTCGGATCGGCTCTACTTCGAGCCCCTGACGCTCGAGCATGTCCTCGAGATCCTGCGCGTGGAGCGGGAGGCGGGAACGCTTCTCGGCGTCATCGTCCAGTTCGGCGGCCAGACCCCGCTCCGGCTCGCCGACGCGCTCGCGGCCGAGGGAATCCCGATCCTCGGCACCTCGCCCGACGCGATCGACCTGGCCGAGGACCGGGCGCGCTTCCAGCGGCTGATCGCCGGGCTCGGCCTCCGCCAGCCCGAGAACGGGATCGCCTCGAGCCGCGACGAGGCCTTTGCCGTCGCCGCCCGCATCGGCTACCCGCTCGTCATCCGCCCGAGCTACGTCCTCGGTGGCCGGGCGATGGAGATCGTCCACACCGATGCCGAGCTCGAGCGCTACATCCGCGAGGCGGTGGTGGTCTCGGGCTCTTCCCCCGTCCTCCTCGACCGCTACCTCGGGGGCGCGATCGAGGTCGATGTCGATGCCCTCGCCGACGGCGAGGCGGTGCATGTCGCGGGCATCATGGAGCACATCGAGGAAGCAGGCATCCATTCGGGCGATTCGGCCTGCTCGCTTCCCCCCCACACGCTCTCGGCCGCGACCGTCGCCGAACTCAAGCGCCAGACCGTCGCCATGGCCCGGGCGCTCGGCGTCGTCGGGCTCATGAACGTCCAGTTCGCGATCCGGGACGGCGAGATCTACGTGCTCGAGGTCAACCCCCGGGCGAGCCGCACCGTGCCCTTCGTGGCCAAGGCGACCGATTGCGCGGTCGCCGCCATCGCCGCGCGCGTCATGGCGGGCGAAAGGCTCGCGGCCTTCCCGCTGCGGCCCCCCTATCCCGAGGGCGTCGGCCCCGACACGCCCCTGCCGCTCGCCGACCCGATGACGCTGACCGATCCCAACACGCCCTGGTTCAGCGTCAAGGAGGCGGTCCTGCCCTTCGCCCGCTTTCCCGGCGTCGATCCCCTGCTCGGCCCCGAGATGCGCTCGACCGGCGAGGTGATGGGCTGGGACCGGAGCTTTCCGCTCGCCTTCCTCAAGGCCCAGATGGGGGCGGGGATGGAACTGCCCGAGGGCGGGCGAGTCTTCCTCTCGGTGCGCGACGCCGACAAGACGCCGCCCCTCGCCCACGCCGCCGCGGGCCTCATCGGGCTCGGCTTCGAGATCGTGGCGACGCGCGGCACCGCCCAGTGGCTCAGGGGCGCGGGCGTGCCGGCGACGGTCGTCAACAAGGTCTACGAGGGCCGGCCCAACATCGTCGACATGCTCAAGGATGCGGCCATCGCGGTGGTGATGAACACGACCGAGGGCGCCCAGACCGTCGATGACAGCCGCGACATCCGCCGCGTGGCCCTGATGGACCGCGTCCCCTACTTCACGACCGCCGCCGCGAGCATCGCCGCCGTCCAGGCGATGCAGGCCCGCGGCGAGGGCTACGGGGTGCGGACGCTCCAGGGCTAGGCGGGCGCCCCGCCCGCCCGGGCGCGCCGCGAGCGCCCGGCCCGGTGCCGGGCGAGACCTGCCCGCGGACGGCGGTGGCCGGGCCCGCCCCGGCCTCAGCGGATGAAGCGGGGCCGCAGGCGCAGCCGCGGCCGCTGCGCGGCCGGCAGGTGGCGGTTCAGGCGGCGGTTGACGGCGCCGAAAAGGGCGGTGATGGCGAGCGTCAGGGCGACGAAATAGGCGGCGACGATCGGATAGGGCACGAAGGGGTTGAAGGTCGCGTCGGCGAAGTAGCGCGCGTAGTAGAGCGCGTCGCCCGACTGCTGCCAGGCCGGGAAGCCCGAGAAGAAGACGAGCGTCGTGGCGTGGAAGAGGAAGATCGCCTCGTTGGTGTAGGATGGCCAGGCCAGCCGCAGCATCGTCGGCCAGACGATGCGGCGGAAGCGCGCCAGTCCCGCGAGCCCGTAGGCGTCGGCCGCCTCGAGGTCGGCGCGGGGGATGGCCTTGAGGGCGCCGTGGAAGATCTCGGCCGTGTAGGCCGAGGTGTTGAGGAAGAGGACGATGAGCGCCCCGGCCCAGGCGCGCGTCAGCCAGCGCGTCTCGGCGGCGATGGTGACGAAGCCGAGCTCGACCGTGACCCCGACCCGGGGCAGGAGCACGAAGGCCTCGTAGGCGAAGAAGA
>JADLCV010000183.1 GCA_020846995.1 Paracoccaceae bacterium | reverse complement strand
TGCCGAACTGCCGCTCGATCTGCGCGAGCGCGCTCTCGAGCGCCTTGCGCTTGTCCATGTCGCGTTTCCCGTCGAATTCCAGAAGGCTCGCCACGGCCATTCCCCGCTCCTTATCCCACCGCCGGCAGGGGCCGGCAACCATTCCCGCCGGCAGGGGCCGGCAACCATTCCCGCCGGCAGGGGCCGGCAGGCGTCCGCTCCGTTCACCCGCCGGGGCCTGCGTCCGCGTCCGAGTTCGCGCTATGTTCGCGCCCACCATGGGGGAAAAGCACGAACATTGCAACCGGGTTTCCCCGCCCTTTACCTTGGGCCGGGAAGGGTTAAGGAGGCGTTGACGGGACCCCGCGCGGCCCGGAGGGCGGGGGGGGCGTCGATGCTGGTGTTCTGGGACGAGCGGCTGGTCTTCCTCGCCACCCCCAAGACCGCCTCGACGGCGATCGAGGTCGCGCTCGAATCGCTTGCAGCCCTCGCCGTGCAGCGGCCCGCGGCCCTGAAGCACGTCCCCGCCCGCGACGTCCGCCGCTTCCTCCTGCCCTGGCTCG
Organism: Paracoccaceae bacterium; assembly: GCA_020846995.1. Taxonomy (GTDB): domain Bacteria; phylum Pseudomonadota; class Alphaproteobacteria; order Rhodobacterales; family Rhodobacteraceae; genus JAHDXW01. Next base: position 9,103 of record JADLCV010000183.1, on the reverse strand, counting down.
AGACGGCGGCGGGGGGGCCCTTCACCACCGTGGCCCTGATCCGCGAGCCCGTCGCCTGGCTCGGGAGCTGGTTCCGCTTCGGCCAGCGCGAGGACGAGGCCGAGACGGCCGCGAGCACGGTCGGGCTGAGCTTCGAGGATTTCGCCCGGGCCTGGCTTGCGGGCGCCCGGCCCGAGGTCGGCTCGCAGGCCGCCTTCCTCGCCGGTGCCGGGGGCGAAAGGGGCGTCGACCGCCTCTTCCGCTACGAGGCGATCGCGGGCTTCGTCCATTTCCTCGAGGAGCGGCTCGGCTGCGAGATCCTCTTGCCGAAGCTCAAGGTCTCGCCCGCGGTCGCGCTCGATCTCGCGGCGGCGACGCGGGAGAGGCTCGCGGCCGCGCTCGCGGCCGACTACCGCCTCTATGCCGGGGCCGAGACCGGTCCCGCCTGAGGGCCCTCAGCGGAAGCGCTCGGCCAGCCGCCGCAGGAGCCCCGGCGGTGCCCCCTCGCCGCCCCCGTCGCCCCCGCCCGCGGCCGGAGGGGCCGCCCCGCCCGGCACGCCGGCCGCGGGCGGCATCCCGCCCGGGCCGGGCAGGGGCCGCGGATCCTTCGGCCCCCCCGCGGCGGGGGCGGGGCGCGCGGCGGCCGCCGCCCCCGCGACCCCGTCCTTCGGGCCCGCCCCTGCCTCCGTGCCCGCGGGCGCGAGGCGGCGGGCGACGGCCTCGAGGAAGCGGGCGCCCGCACCCGCGGCGAGGTCCGGGGCACCCTCGGCGAGGCCGGCGAGGAGGTCCTCGACCCAGCCCGCGTCAATCTTGCCGAAGTCGGCCAGCACATGGCCCGTGACGCGGTCCCGGTGGCCGGGATGGCCGACGCCGATGCGCACCCGCCCGTAGCCCTCGCCGATGTGGGCGTGGATCGAGCGCAGGCCGTTGTGGCCGGCGTGCCCGCCGCCCGCCTTCAGCCGCACCTTTCCCGGCGCGAGGTCGATCTCGTCGTGGAAGACGACGACCTCGGCGGGGGCGAGCCTGAAGAAGCGCATCGCCTCGCCCACCGCCTGGCCGGAGAGGTTCATGTAGGTCTGGGGCTTGAGGAGCGCGACCCGCTCGGCCCCGAGGCGGCCCTCGGCGAGGAGGCCCTGGAAGCGCGCCCGCCAGGGCGGGAATCCGTGTCCGGCGGCGATCCGGTCGAGGGCCATGAAGCCGATGTTGTGGCGGTTTCCGGCATGGGCGGGGCCGGGGTTGCCGAGTCCGACGAAAAGCCGCATGGCGTGGTCCTGGCCCGGGGGGATCGGGGTCCAAGGAATGGCCCAAACCGCGGACGGGCGCCAGAGCGGAGGCGTCCCCCGGGGCGGTGCGGTCCCCGGGCCTCAGAGCCCGAGCGCGGCCGTCACGGCGGCGTTCACCGCCTGCGGGTTGGCCTTGCCGTCGGTCGCCTTCATCACCTGGCCCACGAACCAGCCCGCGAGCTTGGGGTTGGCGCGGGCGCGGGCCGCCTGGCCGGGGTTGGCGGCGACGACCGCGGCCACCGCCGCCGCGATCGCCGCGGCATCGCTGAGCTGGACCATGCCGCGGGCGGCAGCGATCGCCGCCGGCTCGCCGCCCTCGGTCCAGAGGATCTCGAAGAGGTCCTTGGCCTGCTTGCCCGAGATCGTGCCGGCGGCGACGAGGTCGATGACCCCGCCGAGCTGGTCGGCCGAGACCGGGCTCGCCTCGATCTCGCGGCCTTCCTTGTTGAGGCGGCCGAAAAGCTCGTTGATCACCCAGTTGGCCGCCTGCTTGCCGTCGCGCCCCTGCGCCACCCGCTCGAAATAGTCCGCCGCCGCCCGTTCGGCCGTCAGCACCTGGGCGTCGTAGTCGCCAAGCCCCCAGGCGGCGACGAAGCGGGCGCGGCGGGCGTCGGGAAGCTCGGGGAGGGCGTCGCGGATGGCCGCGATCCAGTCGGCGTCAAGCTCGAGCGGCAGGAGGTCGGGATCGGGGAAGTAGCGGTAGTCCTGGGCCTCCTCCTTGGAGCGCATCGACCGCGTCTCGCCCCGTTCGGGATCCCAGAGGCGCGTCTCCTGCCCGACCGTCCCGCCGTCCTCGAGGAGGGCGATCTGGCGGCGGGCCTCGAACTCGACCGCCGCCTGGATGAAGCGCAGCGAGTTCATGTTCTTGATCTCGCAGCGGGTGCCGAGGGCCCGGCCGTCGCCGGCCTGCCAGCGCTCCCACGCTCCCGGCCGGCAGACCGAGACGTTGACGTCGGCGCGCAGGTTGCCGTTCTGCATGTTGCCGTCGCAGGTGCCGAGCCAGCGCAGGATCTGGCGCAGCCGCGCGAGGTAGGCCGCGGCCTCCTCGGGGCTGCGGAGGTCGGGGCGGCTCACGATCTCCATCAGCGCCACCCCGGTGCGGTTGAGATCGACGAAGGACCGTGCCGGATCCATGTCGTGGATCGACTTGCCGGCGTCCTGCTCGAGGTGGATACGCTCGATCCGCACCCGCCGGGCCGTGCCCCCGGGCATCTCCACCATGACCTCGCCCGCCCCCACGAGCGGCTGGTAGAGCTGGCTGATCTGGTAGCCCTGGGGCAGGTCGGGATAGAAGTAGTTCTTGCGGTCGAAGGCCGAGACGGGGTGGATCACGGCCCTGAGCCCGAGCCCGGTGCGCACCGCCTGGGCGACGCAGAACTCGTTGATGACCGGCAGCATTCCTGGCATGGCGGCATCAACGAAGCTGACGTTGCTGTTGGGCTCGGCCCCGAAGGCGGTCGAGGCGCCCGAGAAGAGCTTGGCCGCCGAGGCGACCTGGGCGTGCACCTCCATGCCGATGACCATTTCCCACTCGCCCCGGAGCCCGGCGATGACCTTCGGGGCGGGGGCGGGGAGGGCGTGGTCGAGCATGGCGGCGGCTCCGGCGACGGCGTCGCCCGCTTCTAGGCGAGGGGCGGACGCGGGACAAGGCAGGCAAGCTTCCGCCGACGGCCGGCAAGGGCGGTTGCGCGCGGCCGCCGCCGGCGGCAAAACTCGGGCCCGGCGCGACGCTCGCGAGGTCGTGATCCTTGGAGGGAACCATGATGCCGCGTCCGCTGCCCCTGCGCCAGATCGCCCTCGCCGCCCTCCTCCTCCTCCCCGCCGCCTGTGGCCCCGCCGACACGGGCGCGGGCGACAACGGGGCGGACCTGCCGCCGACGCGCTGGGACCACCGGCCCGAGGCCGCGGTCTGGACCGAGAGCGCCCTCGCGGCGCTCTCCGCGGAGGGCGCCCCCCTCGTCGCCACCGTCCCCGCCGATGTCGGCGAGTGGTGCCCGGCCTACGCCGGGAACGGGCCCGGGGAGCGGCGGGCCTTCTGGGTCGGGCTGATGTCGGCGCTCGCCAAGCACGAGAGCACCTGGAACCCGGCCGCGGTCGGCGGCGGCGGGCTCTGGGTCGGGCTCCTCCAGATCGACCCCAGGACCGCGCGCGGCTATCGCTGCGAGGCCGACAGCAGCGCCGAACTCAAGGACGGGGCCGACAATCTCGCCTGCGCGGTGCGCATCATGGCGGCCCAGGTGCGTGACGACGGGGTGATCGCCCGCGGCCCCGAGGGCTGGGGCGGGGTCGCGGCCGACTGGGGGCCGATGCGCAGCACCGCCAAGCGCGCCGAGATGGCGGCGTGGACGCGGGCCCAGCCCTACTGCCAGGCGCAGGCCGCCAGCCCCGTCGCCGCCCTCGGCCGCCTCCTCGGGCGGGGCTGAGGCCCCTCGCGACGCGGCCCTCCCCGGGGGAACCGCACCGGGGTTCCCGCGCCGCCGCCTCCCTTCCCCGCGCGAGGCGGTCGGGACGGGCTTTCTCCGCGGCCCCCGGCGGGAAGGGGCGGCAGGGCCAGGCCGGGGCAAGACGCGGTCCCCCGGGGCCGGAGCGCGGTCCGGGGCCGGTGCGATGGCCCCGGCGCGCCCCCGGAGGGGGGCTGGAAGCCGGGCCGGTTTGCGCCTAGCTGGACGCTCGAGCCACCGGCGACGGCCGCCCCCGCGGCGGCGCCTCTCGCCCGGGGCCGAGAGGAGGCCGCCCGTGCCCGACACCGCCGCCCCCGGCCGCGCCTTCGAGGAGATCGCCGAGGCCTTCGCCTTCCTCGACGACTGGGAGGACCGCTACCGCCACGTCATCGAGCTCGGCCGGACGCTCGCGCCCCTGCCCGCGGAACTCCGGGTGCCGGCGACGAAGGTCGCGGGCTGTGCGAGCCAGGTCTGGATCCATCCCGCGGTCGAGGGCACGGGGCCCGCCGCCCGCTTCGACTTCCGGGGCGATTCGGACGCGATGATCGTCCGCGGGCTGATCGCCATCCTCCACGCACTCTATGCCGGCCGGACGGTGGCCGAGGTCGCGGGCCTCGACGCCGCCGCCGCGCTCGGCCGGCTGCGGCTGGCCGAGCATCTCTCGTCGCAGCGCTCGAACGGGCTCCGGGCCATGGTCGGCCGCATCCGCGACCACGCCCGGGCGGCGGCGGCGGGGTAGAGGCCCGGCCGCCCGCCCGCCACCCGCGGGGCGGCCACCGGGCGCCCGCGGCCCCGGGCGCAGCCCCTCGGGCTTCTGGTGCGGCGGGACGAGCCATGGCCCGCTCCGCCCGAGGGTCCACGGTCCCCGCACGGCGACGCCCGGCCCGAGGGAACCGCCCCGCCGCCCCACCCCGCCCGTGCGCGAGCACGGGCAGCGCCCGACCGCCCCCATGGGCGGCTGCTTCGCGCCGCCCGCGGCCGGGTGCTGCCCGTGGCTCGGGGGAGGCGGGGAGGGGTGTCCGCCCCGGCGCCTCCCGCCCGCTCCTGCGCCGGCGCGGCCCCCCGTGGGGGCCGGCCGCGCGCGGCTCAGCCGCGGCCGTCCTTCTCCCGTGCGCCCCCGGCCGCGGCGCGGGCGAGGGCGGGGGCGAGGTCGCCGTAGCCGGTCGGGCGGCGGTGGAAGGCGAGCCCGAGGCGCGCGGCGGTGGCGCGGGCGAGGGCGTCAAGGGCCGCGTCCTCGGTCTGGGCGAGATAGACGAGGCGGTCGTAGTTGCCGAAGTAGAGGTCGCGGAGCCCGGGGTGGCGGTCGAGCCCGAGCGGGCGGATGACGAAGGCGTCGAACTGGCGGACGAGGAAGTCGGTGAGGTAGAAGGCGCCCGCCTCCTCCTCGGCCCGGCCGGCGAAGGCGTCGAGCCCGTCGAAGAAGGCATAGCAGTGGGGGCCCGCGACCATCTCGACCCCGAGCCGCGCGCAGGCCCGGGCGAGCGCCCCGCCGGTGCCGCAGTCGGCGTAGACGACGAAGACCTGCCCGTAGCGGCCGCGGGCGGCCTCGACCGCGGCCTCGACGGCCGGGGTGATGCGCTCGGGGTGGTTGTGGAGGATCGCCGGCAGGCAGTGGAGGTCGAGATGGTCCCAGCCGTTCGCCGCCTTGAGCGCGAGGATCTCGCGGGCGAGGGCGCCGCAGGCGAGGAGGAGGACGCGCCCCCCCCCGGCCGCGGCGAGGCCGGCCTCGGTGAGCGTGAGGTCGTCGGGCAGGGTGCCGGCGGGCCGGGCGCGGGCGGGGGGCGCGCCGGCGGGGGGGGCACCGGCGGGCACGGGGCCGGCGGGCACGGGGCCGGCGGGCCGGGCGCGGGCGGGGGGAGCGCCGGCGGCGAGCGTGGCGGAGAGGGCGGGCGCGGGCCGGGGGACGGCACCGGGAAGGCGGCGGGCGCGCCGCCCGCCCCGCCGCACCGGGCCCCCGGGGGGGCTCTCCGCGGTCATCTCCGCCCGCCCCCGGGCCCGCGCCCGGCAAGGAGGCGGGCGCCGAGCGCCGCGGCGGCGAGAAGCCCGCCGGCCCCGCCCGCGGCAAGGGCGGGCGCGGGCGCGAGAAGACGCGCGAGCGCGACCGTCAGGGCGGCGGCGGCGAGGACCGCGGCGAGGAGGGCCAGGAAGCGGGGCAAGGGCATCGGCGGGTCTCCCGCGCGGGGGGGAAGGGGGGCGCGCGCGCCCCGGGGTCTGCGGAACCTCGGGCCGGCCGGCCGCGTCCGGCTCCCCGACCCCGCGATCGCGAGGTCGTCGTCCGGCGAGGGCCCGCGATCCTCTCAGGTGGCGGCGGCGAGGCGATTGTGGCGGCGCGCCATCAGCGTCCGCGCCGTCTCGACCGTGACCGCGGCGTCGCGGCAGTAGGCGTCGGCCCCGATCGCGCGGCCGAACTCCTCGTTGAGCGGGGCCCCTCCCACCAGCACGATGGAGTCGTCGCGCTTGCCCCTCGCCTTCAGGGTGTCGATGACGACCTTCATGTAGGGCATCGTCGTCGTCAGCAGGGCCGACATACCGAGGATGTCGGCGCCCTCGCGCTCGAGCGCGTCGAGATACTTCTCGACGGCGTTGTTGATGCCGAGGTCGACGACCTCGAAGCCCGCGCCTTCCATCATCATCGCCACGAGGTTCTTGCCGATGTCGTGGATGTCGCCCTTGACGGTGCCGATGACGAGCTTGCCCACCCGCGGCGCCCCGGTCTCGGCCAGGAGCGGCTTGAGGATCGCCATGCCCCCCTTCATGGCGTTGGCGGCGAGGAGAACCTCGGGCACGAAGAGGATGCCGTCGCGGAAGTCGTCGCCGACGACCTTCATGCCGGCGACGAGCGCCTGCGTGAGCACGTCGTAAGGCGTCCAGCCGCGGCCGAGCAGGATGTGCACGCCCTCCTCGATCTCGTCCTTGAGGCCGTCGTAGAGGTCGTCGTGCATCTGCGGCACGAGGTCGTCGTCGGAAAGCTCCGACAGGATGATCGCGTCGTCCTCGGCCATGCCACCCACCCGTGCCGCCGCCCCCGGGGGGGCCGGGGGCGATCGCGCCCTCCATGCGCTGCGAGGGCGCGGGCGAGCCGCCTGGAAGCGACGGGGGCGGGTCGGATTTCGACAGCGGGCCGGGGCGGGCCGGATCGGGCTGGCGTAAGTTCGCGTTCTGTTCCAGAATGGCCGCATGCTGCACCCCGACTCGAAGGCCCTCGATCGCGCCCTGCGCCGCGGCCGCGGCGCGACCCTGAACCCGGCCGGCCGCTTCGAGCGCCTCGCCCGCGAGGGGGTGGACGACGGCTGGCCCGAGGAGGACGCGCCACCCGCGCCGCTCCGGACCGAGGTCCGCGAGGAGCGGACGGGTCGGGCGCTCGCCTGGAACGCCTCGCCCGACCTCGGCTTCGATCGCTCGCTCAACCCCTACCGGGGCTGCGAGCATGGCTGCGCCTTCTGCTACGCCCGCCCCACCCATGCCCAGCTCGGCCTCTCGCCGGGGCTCGACTTCGAGACCCGCATCGTCGCCCGCCCGGGCGCGCCGGAGGCGCTCGCGCGCGAACTCGCGCGGCCGGGCTACCGGCCCGCGCCCCTCATGCTCGGCGCCGTCACCGACCCCTACCAGCCGGCCGAGCGCGACCGCCGGATCACCCGCGCCGTCCTCGCGGTGCTCGCCGACTGCGGCCATCCGGTGCTGGTCACGACCCGCGGCACCCTCGTCGAGCGCGACCTCGACCTCCTCGCGCCCATGGCCGGGCAGGGGCTCGCGGCGGTCGGCGTCTCGATTGCCACCCTTGATGCCGGGCTCGCCCGCCGGCTCGAGCCGCGGGCGCCGGCGCCGGCGCGGCGCCTCGCGACGATCGCCCGCCTCGCCGCGGCGGGCGTGCCGGTCCGGGTCATGGTCGCGCCGGTGATCCCGGCCCTGACCGACCACGAGCTCGAGGCGATCCTCGCCGCGGCGCGGGCGGCCGGGGCGGTGGCGGCGCGCACGACCCTCCTGCGCCTGCCGGGCGAGGTGCTGGCGATCTTCCGCGCCTGGCTCGACGAGCACGCGCCGGGACGGGCCCGCCACGTCCTCGCCCGCCTCGAGGCGATGCACGGCGGCCGCCCCTACGACCCGGCCTTCGGGCGGCGGATGCGCGGGGGCGGGCCCTTCGCCGACCTCATGGCCCGGCGCTTCGAGGTCGCCTGCCGCCGCCTCGGGCTCGCCCCGGCGCTGCCGCGGCTGACCTGCGCCCGCTTCGTGCCGCCGCGGCCCGCCGCAGCCGCGGCCGGGCCCGACCTCTTCACCCGCGACGAGGCGTTTCGCTCGCCCGCGTTTGGCCCTAGGATGGGGGCGCAGAACCGTGGAGGTGAGGGATGAGTTTCCTGCGCACGATGGCGGCCCTCGCGGCAGGCTTCGCCGCCGCGAGGGGGCTTGACCGCTTCCGCGCCATGGGCGGCATGGCCGGGGTCCGCGAGGCCGTGGCCACGAACCCCGTCATCGCCGCCAACCCGACCCTGAAGAAGATGCTGGAGGGCTTCGGCGATGTCGCGGCGCGGGGCGGGGCGGCGGTGCAGTCGGGCTTCGCGGCGCTGATCGGAGCCGCCGGCGGGGCGGCGGCGACCGGGGCCGAGGGGGCGGCGGCGATGGTCGATGCCGTCACCGGCACCGGGGCCGCGACCGAGGCCATGGAGCGCAACGCCCGCCTCATGATCCGCGCCATGGCCATGGCCGCCAAGGCCGACGGCGCCGTCTCGCCCGAGGAGCGGGCGGTGATCGAGAGCCATCTCGGCGAGGCCTCGGCCGAGGAGCGCGCCTTCGTCGCCGAGGCCCTGGCCGCCCCCGTCGATCCCCTCGCGCTCGCCCGCGAGGTCGGGCCCGCGGCGGCTGCGCAGGCCTATTCGGCCGCGGCCGCGCTCTGCCGCGGCGACAGCCGGCCCGAGGCCGAGTTCCTTGCCGCCCTCGGCGCCGCCCTCGGGCTCGACCGGGGGGCGCGGACGGCGATCCACACCGGCCTCGGCATGGCCCCGCCCGCGGCCTGAGCGGGGGGCCCGCCGCCCCGTCCCCGGGGCGCCGGCGCGTGCGCCCGCCGCGGACGACCGGGGGGGACCGGGCCCCGGCCCGGCCGCTCCGGGGCGGGGCGCGCGGCCCCCCCGGGGCACGGTCGTCGGTGCCGACCGGCAGGGTCGCGATGTAGGCGCGCAGGCTCACCCGGTCGGCGTACGCGAAGGCGCGCAGGCAGACCATCGCCGCCCCCGGGTGGGCGTTGGCAAGCGTGTTGTTGACCTCGTCGGGGAATTCGGCCGCCTCGGTGCCGACGACGTTGTGCTCCTCGCCCTCGCCCCAGTCGAGGGCGCGCCCGTCGAAGCCGTGGCAGGCGGCGCAGATCGTCTGGAAGATCGCCCGGCCGCGGTCGGGATCGCCGACCCCGGG
>JADLCV010000182.1 GCA_020846995.1 Paracoccaceae bacterium | reverse complement strand
CCTGCATCCCCGGAAGGAAGTCTCGCGGCAAGCCCATCAGGCACGACAGGCGCCGTTACAAACGCCGCCACAGGATCGGGATCATGTTCGGGCGGCAGAAGGACTGGCGCAGGGTCGCCACCCGTTACGACAGATGCCCCAAGGTCTTCCTCTCCGCCGTCGCACTCCCAGCAACCATCATGTTCTGGCTATGACCCGAGAACGAGTCCTGACCCTAGGCCGTCATCCTGTGCCCGCGCCATCACATTGGCGACGATTCGGTCGCAACGCGCGCCATCGAAGGGTAATCCCCCCGAAAGCAAGGGGCTGCATAAGTAGAATTTTCTCGGCATGATGCACGAGCCCTGGGTGAATAAGGAAACTCGGCACAGCGCCGAACGCCGTCGAGGATGAGGAGAGGCCATGAGCGCGCCGCGCCTGCCCGGATATTTCGACAACCAGTCCCTTGTGTATGAGGAAAATTGCGATGCGTAAAACGGTGACGATGATGAACGCGCTGGCGATCGCCCTGACGGGCCTCGCGACGGCGGGACGGGCGCAGGACGCCGTGTCAGCCGTGCCGACCTTCGCGCGGTTCGACAAGGTCGAGGTCGAGGACCTCGAGAATCCCGACTATTGGCGGCCGTCGTCCATCAGACGTATCAGGGCGCCTATCATGTCGAATGCCAATATGGACACAGCATCGCGCGCGACATCCATGTCCGCGCGGCCGGCGCCAAGGCCCCTACCCAGAGCGCCGCGCAGCCGGTATCGGGGCCGCCGTTCAAGCACGGCGACATCATCCTCGCCTCGCCGACCTCGATGGCCAGCGACTGGAAGCTGTGCGTCGTCACGCTCAACGCGGTGAATACCCTGAACAAATACGACCTCGACTGCGGCTACGAAACCGCTGCCCAACCTGGGTGGGAGCGCGAGGATCCCGAGGCGCCGTGACGGGTCGGACCGGCGAACCATCCCCAAGGACAGGAAAGTGCGATGCGAAAGATTCTGTTGATCGTCTCGATGTTGGGTTTTGCGGCGGCTGCACATGCGCAGTCGCAGTTCAAGGTTGGCGAGGTCGTGCTCGGCTCGCCCTACAGTTCGATGAGCCTGTGGCGGCGCTGCGTGATCCTCACGCCGATCAACTCGAACGGCGTCTATGGCGCCGACTGCGCCGAGGAGAACACCGCGGGCAAATATGTGCAGCGCACGACGCTCAAGCCGGACTGGGTCAGGCCCAACGATCCTTCTTTCCGGCCCGACATGCAGGTCGCCGCGATCAAGGCCGCCGAGGAGCGTGCGGCCGCGCCGAAGCCGGCCGCGCCGGTGGTGAAGACCTCGGCAACTCCGCCACTCGGCTACTACGCTTGCGGTTCGCGCTCCGGCTACAATCCCATTTTCAGCCCCACCCTGTTGGCGGGAGGCCGCTACAGGGTCACCTACAACATCGGCGGCACGATACACGACACCTACGGAAACTACAGCTACGATCCCGAGAGCAAGCTCGTCCGCTTCGAGGGCGGCGAGTTCGACGGCCTCACGGCGCTCTACGGCGCGGTCGGAACGGCCCTGTCGGCCTACACTCAGACCTTGGACTGGCCAACCTTGATCTGGCCGAAGTCCGACGGCACCTATCCGGCTGGCATGTACTGCCCGAACAAGGGCACCCAGAACCCGATCTCCCAGACGCCATGATCTCGGCGACTCCGCAGTTTTCCGTCTCGTCAATGCTTTCAGAGGGCTCTGTTGCATAAATCGCCTGAGGGGATTCATCTCGTGAATCCGGCGTGGTAGCTGGAAGGCATGAGCAGACCGACACCCCCGACCTGCAAGACCCGGAACTGGCCGGCCGATAACGAAGCGCTCAAGCGCCGGGGCTCGCTGACGATCTGGTTCGATCCCGCGATGACCTGGGAGGCCGCGCCGACCGGCAAGCGCGGCCGACAGCGTGACTACAGCGATGCCGCGATCCAGACCTGCCTGACGATGAAGGTGTTGTTCGGCATGGCGTTGCGCCAGACGACCGGGTTCGTCGAGAGCCTGCTGCAACTGATCGGCCTCGAATGGGCGGTGCCCGGCACCAGCACGTTGTCGCGGCGCCGGAAAACCCTGAAGGTCAACATCCCCTGCCGCGGATCGGACGGCCCCTTGCACCTTCTCGTCGACGGCACCGCCATCAAGGTCGAGGGCGAAGGCGAAGGGAACGCCCGCAGGCACGGCGGCACCAAGCGCCGGGTCTGGCGCACGATCCACATCGGGATCGACGGGAATCCCCGGACATCCGGGCCGCCGGGTTCACCACCAGCGACGTGGGCGACGCTCCCGTGCTGCCCGAACTTCTCGACCCGATCCCGCCCGAGCAGGAGATCGCCAGCGTCACCGCCGACGGCGCCTTCGACACCCGCAACTGCCACGACGCCGTCGCCGCCCGGGGCGCAGCCGCGATCATCCCGCCCCGTGAGGGGCGCCCGGCCATGGAAGCCCGGCACCCCCGGCGCGGTCGCCCGCAATGAGGCCCTGCCCACCTCGAAGCGCGTCGGCCGGACCATCTGGCGACGATGGAGCGGATACCACCGCCGGAGCCGCATCGCGACCAAGATGCATTGCGTGAACCTGCCGGGCCGGCGCCTCTCCGCGCGGGACTTCGACCGTCAGGCCGCCGAGTTCCCGGTCCGCGTTGCCGTCCTCAACGGCTTCACCGCGCTCGGACCTCCCATCACGGAAGTCGCGGGATAGGGCTGTCCGGGGAAAGGGGGCGTCCGGTCGTCACACGATTCGTGCAGCAGAGCCCCTGCACGGCGTCCCCGTCGGCATCAAGGACGTGATCGACACCCGCGACCAGCCGACGGGCTTCAACTCGCCCCATTTCGAGGGGCATTTCCCGAACATCGACGCCGCGTCGGTGGCCGTCCTGCGCGCCGCCGGCGCGGGCATCCTGCGCAACGAGGGCGGCCACCGCCGCGCCGACCTTCCCGCCGCGCTCGACCTCGCCGCCCGCTGCCGCGCCGCCTTCGACGCGCTCGCCGCGCCGTTCGACGCGGTTCTCACGCCAAGCACGCCGGGCGTCGCCCCGCTCGGCCCCGAGGACACCGGGGCCGCGACCTTCAACCGCATCTGGACGCTCCTGCACACGCCCTGCGTCAACGTCCCCGGCCTCAGCGGGCCGGGCGGGCTGCCGGTCGGCCTGACCCTGACCGGCCCCCGGTTCCACGACCGCCAGCTCCTCGCCGTCGCGGCGCGGGTCGGCGACGCCCTCGGCCCTCCTCCGGACGGAGAGGCAGCATGACGCCCCGCCCCGCCCGTCCACCCTGCACCCGGCGGCGGCGCCCGGCCCCCCGGACCGCCAGCCGTGCCGGCGGCGCGCCCACCGGG
>JADLCV010000181.1 GCA_020846995.1 Paracoccaceae bacterium | reverse complement strand
TCGGCATCCAGGCTGGCCAGCGCCTCGTTCACCACCTGCCTGATCTTGCGCAACGGATGCCGCGCGGGGATGCGCTCCTCCAGATCGACATAGCTGAACAGCGACCCGCTCGTCTCGTCCATCCCGCCCATCATAACCCCCGCCAGCATCGTGCCTAGGGTGAATCATGTTCTCAATCCTCTGTCGAGGCAGGACTATTTCAGCGGCCTGCTAGGGCCGCAGCTCTGCCGCGCGCTTGCGGCATGTCGTCGGACATGCCTCCTGCATGGCGCAGCGCAGGGGCAGATTCCGGGGTCGTGCCTGCCATGCCGTCGAGCAGGTGGAGCGGGCGATTTTCGCCGCAGAACCATGTGCCAGTTTGCAATGGCTGAGGCGTTGCAAGGAGGCCAACCAGAATGCCGCTTGGTGTTCAATTGGTTAGGGCGCTAGCCCCGGTCATTGATAATGCGTAGAGGCCCGAAAAGGTCCAGAGGACGGGTTTCTGCCGGTGGTGAGGGTCGATCAGAGCGCGCGCTGAAACCAGATATTCCTGCGTCACACGCTCGCACATGCCGCACGCGCACGCGCGCAAGACAGATCTTCAATCCTGATAGATCATACAGTCCTCGGCCAGATCACTGGTTTCGTCGATTCTGATCCGCCGACCATCAACTGCGGCCCAAGAATGTTCACCTAAACATCTGATTTCTAAAGATATGCCACCTCGTTCCTGCAAATGATGCGCTGCGACACGCAACCGCCGCCTGGTCAACCCGAAACCTCGCGCACGCGACATGCACGCTCGTAACGCAGGAATAAGCAGTTTCATCCCTGAGCATCGTCATCCGTCCTGACAAACCAAGGTCTGGTCTGCTGGTAGTTCATTGTCGTGCTGCCCCGGTTCTCGATCCCGGCTTCCCTCATCAGCGCGGCAACCTCGTCGGCCTTCAACTTCACGAACTTGTCGCGCCGCAGCCATTTCCGAAACGGACCCCACTTGAACCAATAGCCTTCGCCATCGTGAAGGCACATGCCATCGTGGTAACACTGGTTCTGAGCGCCACGGCCTTTCGCGGCATGGCGTGCGAGGCAATAGTCGATCACGAGACCACGCATCCTAGCAGCGTCCATCGCTTGACCTCCTGTAGGGTTTTGCCACCGGCCCACGCGACCCCGGCACGACGCAGTGCAATTCCCCTGTCTGTTCCGTCAGTGATGCGGCCTTCGCGCAGGCCGCGCGAACGTCGCCCGTGATCGGCCTCGACGTGCGGACAGTCTTACCGGCGCGCGTGTAGTGATAGACGACGCCAGACGCCTCCATCAGTGACGCAAGACGGTCGAACCGCGATTTCCAGTCCCAATTCGGCTTCCGAGACCGACCAATCGGCGCGGCGTCCTTGCACGCGATGCAGGCCCCTGTGCGGGTCAGCTTGGGCGAGACATGACCGGCCTCGCACGGCAAGCCGGTGAAGTACTGATCCACGCGCATCTGCCGCGCAAGGTCGCGGCGTTCTGGCAGCTTGAGCCATTCCACATGCCCCGCGCCGATAGCCGCCTGCCGACGTACCTCAGCCCGTGCCGCCTGTTCCTCCTCCCTCCGACGCTGCAACTCCTGCTCAGTTGCCATCGTCTTTCGCCTCCTTGGCCCTGTTCGAGATCGCTTCTTCGATCAGGATGCGAAGGGGGATCGGCTCCAGATTGTCCGGGTGCGGAACGTGCAGTTCATGGAATTTCAGGGTGGCATGGCTGGCTTTGTAGAAAGCCGAATGCACCGCTTTGACTTCGACACGATTCTCGAAGTTGATCCAGTCAAGATCAGTCATCCCCGGTGCTCCTTCAAGAAAGCAACGAGGTCGTCCCGCAGATAGCGAACGATCCGCTCATTCGGCTGCGAGTACTTGGGGCCGATGGCGTCCTTGCGCCAGCGGTAGAGGGTTTCCGTCGTGACGCAGAGGAAGTCAGCCGCCTCTGCGGGTGTCATGACTTCCGGGGCGTTCGCGCGCAAGACTACGGCGCGCAAGTCAGCGATCTGCTGACCAAGGTCAGGTGTAGGCATGGGGGAGTCCTCAACGGTGAGAGATTGGAAAAGTTGTCGCTCATGCGCGCCTTCCGCTTTCACCGCCCTCCGCAGAGTAGCGTCACAGCCTTGGCACGGACTCCGTTGATGGTCAGAAACTAGGCAGTCGCCCGCCCGATTTCAACAACATTCGTAGGTGTTACCTCACAACGCCGGTCAATCACGGCGCTGATTTCGTTCGCAACCTTGCGCTGCCGTTCGACCGGCACCGTCGCATAGAAGCCGAGCGACTTCGCCTCGCCGCCGGTCAGGTTCTGGCCGCAAAGCCACCGGATAACCATTTCGCGCGTGTCCACGTCTTGGGTCGCCTCGTTCCACAGATGACGAAGATCACCCTCAGCCGTGAGCGGCAAGCGGTCCAGCGCGTCGAGTGGACCCCGAACCCCGTCGATCCGACGGCAGGAGGGAAAGACCCAGTTGCAGTCGTCCATCTTGATCTCGTGCAGGCGCTTGAACATCGACAACGAGCGCACAGACATGGCGATCAGCCGCTTGCCCTTCACCTTCTTGAGGCCGGTCGAAAGGAGCATCGTGCCCGCCGTGAGGTCGATGTCTGCCCACGTCAGGTTGCGCAACATGCGACCGCGCATCCCTGTGTGCCAGCGCAACATCCAAGCCAGCCGGATATGCTCGTTCTCGACCCCTTCAATCTCGGCCCAGCGATCCGGCCATTCGACCGAGGTGTCGAGTGTCACTTTCCCTTCCCGGTCCTCGTCCTTGCGGTCGCGCATGATCGGCATCTTCTTCATCGCAGGCCAGCGGAAGGGCATGTGCTCGACGTTCAAGGCGCTGAGGGCTTGGGTCCGGGCATAGGACAGGGCAATGTGGAGCTTGTGCGCGGCGAACGGGGCTGACTTCGTCAAGGCATCAAGCCGCCGCTGAATCTCGCCGTGGTCGATCTCGTCAACGCGAGTGTCGAGCAGGCCGTCCAGCTTGCGCTCAAGAACCGACCGATAGTTCTGGACCGTTTCCTCGGCCCGTGGCCCGCCGAACGCATCGTCCAACCCAAGGCGTGAAGCAGCCTCCAACTCGAACGCCTCGCGCAACGTCGGGGGCACGGCTTTCGATGCGGCCTCAGCCTCGCGCTCCTGCCGCGTCTTGACGGCACCTTCGTCAATGTCATGGGCCGTCTTGCCGACCTGTTTCTTCGCCCAAACCGTGTGCTTGCCCTGCGCCGACCACTGGCCGAGTTTGACACGCCGGGTCTTCTGCGCCGTCGAGTCCCACTTGTTGACGTACCACGTCTTGACCCCGCCCGCCGTCACGCAGAGTTGCAGGCCCTTGCATGTCGGGTCCGAGAACCAAGTCGTGCTGTCAGCCGACAAGGTCTTGAGATTGGTGTCCGTGAACTTGATCTGAGGCATGATCGTGGCTCCTTGCAATGCCGGTGTCGTTGCAAGGTTCACGATACGTTCTAACTCGGATCAAACACAACCGAGTGTTGGCGAAGCACCTGATTTCATTGAGGTTTGTTGGTGTAACCCCACCGAGTGATGGTGGGATTCTCGCATTACGAATGACGTGCTCTACCGGCTGAGCTACTGCGGCCCGGTCGGGGGGCGATACCATCCTTTGGCGGCGCTGTGTAGCCCCCTTTGTCGCGGCGGGGGCGGGGAGGAGGGGCCCGTCAGTCGGGCCGGGGCGGGCGGGGGTCGCTTTCGGGGGCGTCCGCCGGGGGCGGCGCCGCAGGTGCCTTCGCGGGGGTGCCGACGATCAGGGGCAGCATCTCGGTCCGGGTCGGCGAGTGGCCCTGCGTCTCGACGGGCGCCGTCCAGGCGAGGGTGTCGAAGGCGCCGCAGTTGCCGCAGACGGGCGCCCAGGCGGAGTGGATCGAGTGGCAGCGGTCGCACACCCACTGGGGGCCGCGGGGTGCGGTCAGCGCCCGGGCGAGCCAGCCGCGCACCACCGCGTCGTCGGCCCCCATGCCGCGCTCGATGGCGGCCATGACGGTCAGCGCCCGCACCGTGGGGTGGCTCTCGACAAGGTCACCGAGGGCCCGCCGCGCGGCCGGGAAATCCTCGGCCGCGATCAGGAGTTCGGCCGCGAGAAGGCGCGATTCGGGGTCGTCGGGCCGGGCTGCCGTCAGCTGGGCGAAGCGGCGGACGCGCGCGGACGGGGTCTCGTCGGGCTCGATCTCGGCGAAGGCCGCGGCGAGGTCGGGATGGGGGCGCATCTCCCAGGCCTTGCGCAGGACGCGGGCGGCGTGGCGGGGCCGGTTTGCGGCGATGTAGGCCCGCGCCGCCATCGCCGCCGCGGGGATGAGGTCGGGCGACTGGCGGTTGGCGGCGATGGCCGTCTCGCGGGCCTCGATCGAGCGGCCCTCGGCAAAGACGTCACGGGCCTCCTGGAGGGCGAGGACGGCGTCGCGGCGGCGCCAGACGTCCTTCGGGAGGGCGCCGGCGCGGCTCTTGGCGACGAGCGTCGCCCGCGCCCCCCCCCAGTCGCCCGCTCCGGCCTGGAGGCGGAGAAGGATGTCCTGCACCTCCTCGTGCTTCGGCCGGAGTGCGAGCGCCTCCCGCGCGAGCGCGAGGGCGGCGGCGCTGTCGCCGTCGGCGAGCTTCTGGCGCAGGATGCCGCGCAGGCCGACGAAGCGCGTGCGCTCGTTCGCGCGCAGCCGCTCGAAGACCTCGGCGGCGCGGGCGCGGTCACCGGCGAGTTCGGCCGCCTGGGCGGTCAGGGGGTCGGTCAGTTCGGGGCGGTCGAGGAGCCGGCCGGCCCGCGTGGCCTGGGCGAGCGCGGCCTTGCCCTCGCCCGCGGCGATCGCGAGCAGGCCCTGGGCGAGGGCCTCGTGGCCCTTCCGCACCCGGTTGCGGAAGAGATGGCGCGAGAGCGCCGTCTCGTCGCCGTTGAGGAAGCGGATGAGGGCCACGGCGAGGCCCGTGGCCTGGAGGACGAGCCAGAGCGCGGCGAGGAGCGCGAGCGCGCCCACCACCGCCTGCACCGGCCCGAGCGTCACCTCGATGCCGCCGGCGGTGATGCGGATGCCCTCGCCCTGGTCGATGAGGATGCCGAGGCCCCAGGTCGCCGCGGCCACGGCGACAAGGAAGATCGCGACCCTGAGCAGGAGCCAGATCATGCCGTGGTCCTCACTTCGGGGCCGCGCCGGCGGCGAGGTCGGTGGCGGCGGCGAGCGCCGCCCGGCGGGCCTCGGCCCGCTGCCGCCAAGGTGCGAGGGCTGCTTCGGCCGGCGCGGGCAGGGCGTCGAGAAGGGAAAGGACGGCCGCGAGGTCGCCCCCGCGCAGCGCCGCCTCGGCCCGGGCGAGGACCGCGTCGGGGTCATCCCCCGGGCGCGGCGCCGTCGAGCGCGCCCCGACCTGGGCCGCGACCCAGGCCCCGAGGCGGTCGGCGAGGCCCTCGGGCGGCGGCCGGGCGGCGCGGGCGGCGGCGAGGGCCGCGCGGGCGGCGGCGGGGAAGTCCGCCTGGAGAGCCGCGAGTGTCGCGACCCCGGGCCCGGCGGCGGCGAGCGCCTCGGGCACGCTCACCCCGGCGGCGGCGAGGGCCTCGACGATCGGGAGGAGGGGCGAGCCGTCGTTCAGCGCCTGGTCGAGGCGGGCGAGGGTCGAGCGCAGGGCGGCGGCCCGCACCTCGGCCGCGGCCGCGGCCCGGAGTGCGGCCGCCCCGGCCTCGGCCTCGGCGCGGGCGGCCGCGGCGGCATCGGCGACGTCGGTCCTGAGGTCGGCCATCGTCGCCGCGAGCGTCGCCACCGTCGCCGCGGTCGCGCCGGCCTGCCGTTCGGCCGCGGCGAGGCGGGCGTCGAGCCCGGCGCGGGCCGAGGCGGCCTCGTCGAGGGCGGCGCGGAGGGCATCGAGCGCCCCGGTGAGCGCCGGGTCGGGTGGGCCGCCCGCGGCCGCGGAGAGAAGGGCGATGCGTTCGCCGAGCGCCCTCGCCGCCGCCCCGGCTGCGGCCTCGGCCGCCGACTGGGCCGCCGCAAGGGCGTCGAGGCGGGAGGCCGTGGCCGGGGCCGCGGCCTCGACCGCGTCGAGCCGGGCGGCAAGGGCGGCGGCCGCGCGGTCGCGGGCGGCGCCCGTCTCCGCGGCCTCGGTCGCGGCGGCGGCGAGGGCGCGGCCGGCCTCGGCGGCGGCGGCCCCGGCCGCGCCGGCCTGCGCCCCGGCCGCGGCCGTCGCCGCCTCGAGGCCCGCGATCCGGCCGGCCGCCGGCCCTTCGGCCCAGGGCCAGCCCGCGGGAAGGGGGGCCCGGCCGGCGACATAGCCGACGGCGGCCGCCACCAGCGCCGCGACGACCACCGGCGCGAGGCCGCCGCCGCGGTCTGGCCGCGGGGCGGGCGCAGGCGGCGGGGTCGCCGGCGCGGCGACGGCAGGGGGCGGGGCGGCGGCGCCGGTCGCCGCCGCGCGCGCCTCGGCGGGCGGCGGGGCGCCCTCGTCGCGGGCGGGCGGAGCGGACGTCGCCGCGGCTGCCACCTCGTGCAGTGCGGGGACGTCCGCGGCGGAGGGGTCAGGGGACGCATCGCCGGGCGGGGAGGGGGCGAAGCCTGCATCCGCGGCGGCCGGCGGGGCCGCGGGCGGCGGGTCGGCGATGGCGGCGGGCGCCGCGAGCGGCAGGATCCCGGCATCCGTGGCGGCCGGCGGGGACGGGGGCGACGGGTCAGCGATGGCGGCGGGCGTCGCGAGGGGCGGGATGCCGGCATCGTCGGCCCCCGGCGGAGCCGGGGGCGGCGGGTCGGCTGGGGCGGGGGGCGCCGCGGGGGGCAGGCTCGCGGCCTCCGCGGCCGCTGGTGCGGCACCGGTGGCGGGCCCGGGCGGGGCGCCGGCGGGGTTCGACCGCCCGGCCCCGGCGGGGCGGGCGGAGGGCGGCCCAGGCGTCTTCGATCGCGGCAATCCCCGTCCCTCGCTTGCCCTGTGCCGGCCTCGCCGGCCGCACCCCGACCGGGCGAACTTAACCACTCCCTCCCGCCCCCTCAAGGCGGGCGGCTGCGGCAAGGAGGCGTCGGGTCAGGGCGAGCATCGCCGCCCCGTCGGGGCGGGCCGCGATCTCGGCCGGCCGGCCAGCGGTGTCCTGCCAGGCCGCGGCCGTGGCCCCGCTGATCGCCCCCGCCCGGAGCGGGGCCGCGGCCCCGGCGAGGGCCGCCCCGGCGAGGGCCGCGGTGCGGGGCGAGAAGAGCGGCAGGACGAGCGGCGCCGCCCCCCCCGCCGCCGCCCGTGCCGCCGCCGTGAGGGGCAGCGCGGGCTGGTCGTAGACGACGACCTCGGCCGTCTCGATGCCGAGGGCGGTGAGGCGCGCCGCGACCGCGCCGCGGGCGTGGACGCCGCGGGCGTGGAGAAGGGGGGTGGCGGGCGGCCGGGCGGCGAGGCGGGCGACAAGCGCCTCGGCATCCTCGCCCGCGGCCTCGGCCGCGAAGCCGAGGCCGCGGGCCGCGGCCGCGGTCGCCGCCCCCACGCACCAGGCCGAGAGGTCGCGGCGGGGATCGCCGGCGGCGAAATGCAGGACCCCCTCGGCCGAGGTGAAGACGAGGCCGCGGGCGGGAAGCCCGGCGGCGAAGGGAACCGCGGCGATGCCGAGAAGCGGCGCGATCAGGATCGCGACCTCGCCCGCCTCGTGGCGGAGGAGGGCGGCGAAGCGCCGCGCCGCCGCCTCGGGGCGGGTGAGCAGGACGACGGGCGCGGGCGCGCGTTGCATGGGCGGGGTCCCGGTGCTACCTCCGCCCTGTTAGCGGCCGGCGCCCCGTCCGGCAACGCGCCCGCCACACGCCCTGTCCCGGCCGAAGGCCCCGCCCATGGACCGCCCCCTGACCTTCCTCGGGCTCGAGACGAGTTGCGACGACACCGCCGCCGCCGTCGTCCGCGCCCCTCCGGGGCCGGGACCGGGGGCGGTCCTCGCCACCGTCGTCCTCGGCCAGGGCGCGCTCCATGCCCCCTTCGGCGGCATCGTCCCCGAGATCGCGGCCCGCGCCCATGCCGAGAAGGCCGACCTCGCCGTCGAGGCGGCGCTCGCGCGGGCGGGCCTCGGGCTTGCCGACCTCGACGGCATCGCCGTGACCTCGGGGCCGGGGCTGATCGGGGGGCTTCTCGCCGGGGTCATGCTCGCCCGCGGGATCGCCGCCGCGACGGCGCTCCCGCTCGTCGGCGTCAACCATCTCGCCGCCCATGCGCTGACGCCGCGGCTGACCGACGCCATCGCCTTTCCCTACCTCATGCTTCTGGTCTCGGGCGGCCACGCGCAGTTCCTGGCCGTCGAGGGGCCGGGGGCGTTCCGCCGCCTCGGCGGGACGATCGACGATGCCCCGGGCGAGGCCTTCGACAAGGTGGCGAAGCTTCTCGGCCTTGGCCAGCCGGGGGGGCCGGCGATCGAGGCGCGGGCCGCGGCCGGGGACGGGCGGCGCTTTGCCTTTCCTCGCCCCCTCCTCGACCGGCCGGGGTGCGATCTCTCCTTCTCGGGGCTGATGACGGCCGTCCTGCGGGCCCGCGACGCGCTCGCCCGGGGCGGGGAGGGGCCCGCCGGGGGGGATCTCGCCGACCTTGCCGCGGGCTTCCAGGCGGCGGTGGTCGAGACCCTCGCCGAGAAGAGCCGCCGGGCGCTCGCGCGCTTTCCCGCCCCGGTCTTCGCGGTTGCCGGCGGGGTGGCCGCGAACCGGGCCCTGCGGGCCGCGCTCGCGGCCGTGGCCGATGCCGCCGGGGCCCGCTTTCTCGCGCCGCCGCAGGCGCTCTGCACCGACAACGGGGCGATCGTCGCGTGGGCGGGGATCGAGCGGCAGCGGGCGGGGCTCGCCCGCGCCGAGGACCTCCTCGCCCGCCCGCGCTGGCCGCTCGACGGCGCGGCACTCCCGCTTCTCGGCGGCGGTCGGCGGGGGGCCAAGGGATGAGCCGCCCGGCCGTCCTTGGCGCCGGCGCCTTCGGCACTGCGCTCGCCGTCGCGCTGGCCGCGCGGGGTCCGGTCGCGCTCTGGGCCCGCGACGCGGCGACGCTCCTCGCCCGCCGCGAGAGCCCGCGCCTGCCGGGGGTCGTCCTGCCCCCGGAGGTGATGCCGACGGGCGACCTCGGGCCGGTACTCGCCGCGGCCGGGGTCGTGCTTCTCGCCCTGCCGATGCAGGCGCTCGCCCCCTTCCTCGCCTCCGCCGGCGGGGCGCTCGGCGACCGCGTGCTGGTCGCCTGCATGAAGGGGCTCGACCTTGCCACGGGGGCGGGGCCCTCGGCCCTGATCGCCCGAGCCTGCCCGGCGGCAGGCGTCGCCGTGCTGACCGGCCCCTCCTTCGCCGCCGACATCGCCCGCGGCCTGCCGACCGCGCTCACCCTCGCCTGCGCCGATGCGGCGCTCGGCGAGCGCCTCCAGCACGCGCTCGCGACGCCGACCCTGCGACCCTACCGGACGACCGACGTCACCGGGGCCGAAGTCGGCGGGGCGCTGAAGAACGTCGTCGCCATCGCCGCCGGGCTGGCGACCGGGGCCGGCCTCGGCGAGAGCGCGCGGGCCGCCCTCATCACCCGCGGGCATGCCGAGATCGTGCGCCTCGCCCTCGCACTCGGGGCGCGGGAGGCGACGCTCGCGGGGCTTTCCGGCCTCGGCGATCTCGTCCTTAGCTGCACCTCGCCGCGCTCGCGCAACTTCGCCCACGGGCTGGCGCTGGCCGGGGGCCGGCCGACCGCCCCCGGGGTGACGGTCGAGGGGGTGGCGACGGCGCAGGCGCTGGTGCCGCTCGCCCGCCGGCTCGGGGTCGAGATGCCGCTCGCGGCGACGGTGGCCGAGGTCTGTGCCGGCCGGATGGGCGTCGGGGAGGCGGCGGCGCGCCTGCTCGCCCGCCCCCTCCGGGCCGAGTAGGGGCGAGGGGAGGGGACGGGGGTGATGCGTCACTGGCTGTTCAAGACCGAACCCGAGGCCTGGAGCTGGGCCGAGCAGCGGGCCCGCGGGGCCGCGGGCGAGCCCTGGACGGGGGTGAGGAACCATCAGGCGCGCAACAACATGCGGGCGATGGCGGTGGGAGACCGGGGATTCTTCTACCACTCCGGGCGCGGCCGCGAGATCGTCGGCACGGTCGAGGTGATCGCCCCCGCCGCCCCCGACCCCACCGCCGACGATCCGCGCTGGGACTGCGTGACCCTGCGCGCGCTCGCCCCCCTGCCGCGGCCGGTGACGCTCGCCGCGGCCAGGGCCGACCCGCGGCTCGCGCGGATGGTGCTCGTCACCAACTCGCGCCTCTCGGTCCAGCCGGTGACGGCCGAGGAGTGGCGCGCGGTCTGCGCCCTCGGCGGGCTCGACCCGGACCTGCCCTGAGGGCGCCCCCGGGGCGGCGGTCCCCCGGAGCCCCGCCCGCGGGGGCGAGGCCGCGGTCAGGCGACGGGGCGGATGACGATCTCGACGCGGCGGTTCTGGGCCCGCCCCTCGGGGGTGAGGTTCGAGGCCCGCGGGGCGTCCTCGCCCCGGCCCCAGGCAAGGATGCGCGTCGTCGGCACGCCGCCGCCGACGAGGACCGCGGCGACCGCACTCGCCCGCCGCTGCGAGAGATCGAGGTTGAAGTCGGCGGTGCCGACGTTGTCCGTATGGCCGACGACCTCGACCCGGCTGTCGGGATGGGCGATCAGGCTCGCCGCGATCGTCCTCAGGTCGCGCTCGAGGTCGGCGCGGACGACGGCGCTGCCGGTCGCGAAGAGGATGTCCTGCGGCATCGTCACGACCAGCGCCTCGCCGGTGTTCTGGACCTCGACCGCGGGGCCGAGGTCGCGGCGAAGCTCGGCCGCCTGGCGGTCGAGTTCGGAGCCGATGGCGGCGCCGAGGGCGCCGCCGATCACCGCCCCGACCGCGGCCCGGCCGAGGGCGCGGTCGCGGGGCCCGGTGAGCGCGCCGATGGCGCCGCCGATGATGGCGCCGGTCGCGGCCCCCTGGCGGGTGCGGGCGCTGTCGGGCCCCATCGCCGCGGGGTCGCAGCCGGCGAGGCCGATCGCGGCGACGGCGGCGAGGATCGCGGGGGTTCTGAGGCGCATGGGTCCCTCCGGTGGGCAGGTGCCGGCTTCGGCCCGCATCCTTAGCACCCGCCGCCGGCCAAGGCCAACGCCATGGGCGGCCTCGCGCCGATCACGCCTGCGTCAGGCGGCGGCCGCCGCCCGGCGGCCGGGGGGATCAGGCGGCGGCGGCCTGGCGGCGGGGGGGGTCAGGCGGCGGCGCGGGCATCGGCGCGGGCGGATTCGAGGGCGAGCATGGCGCGCTTGACCGGCAGGCCCCAGTGGTAGCCGCCGAGCGCGCCCCCCTGGCGGAGCGCCCGGTGGCAGGGGATGAGCCAGGAGATCGGGTTCCGCCCGACCGCGGTCCCGACCGCCCGCGCCGCCCGCGGCGCCCCGATCGCGTCGGCGATGTCGCCGTAGGTCGTGACGTGGCCCGCGGGCACGGCGAGGAGCGCCTCCCAGACCTTGATCTGGAAGGGGGCGCCGATGAGGACGAGGGGCGTCTCGGCCCCCCCGGCGCCCGGGCGCGGGGCGAAGGCCGCCGTCGCCCACGGCCGCAGGCGGTCGGGGTCCTCGCGGTAGCTGGCCCGCGGCCAGCGCGAGCGGAGGTCGTCGAGGGTCGCCTCGGCGCCCGTCTCGCCGGCAAAGCCGATGCCGCAGATGCCGCGGTCGGTGGCCATCACCAGGGCCGGGCCGAAGGGGCTTGGAAACCAGCCCCAGTCGATCGCCAGCCCGGCCCCGCCGCGGGCGAACTCGCCCGGCCGCATCGCTTCCCAGCTGAGGAAGAGGTCGTGCAGCCGGCCGCTGCCCGAGAGCCCGGCGCCGAGGGCGGCGTCGAGCACGCTGTGGCGGGTCGCAAGCAGGGTCCGGGCATGGCCGAGGGCGAGATACTGCTGGTAGCGCTTGGGGCTGACCCCGACCCAGGCTGAGAAGACGCGGTGGAAATGGGCCGGGCTCATGCCGAGGCGGGCGGCGAGCGTGGCGAGCGGGAGGTCCGCGCCCTCGGCGTCGATGAGGCGGAGGGCGCGGGCGATGACGCGATAGTGGTAGGCGTCGGAGCGGTCGTCGGTCTCGGCAAGGTCT
>JADLCV010000180.1 GCA_020846995.1 Paracoccaceae bacterium | reverse complement strand
GTCTCGATCTGGCGGACGTTCATGGCGCCCTCTCCCCGGGGGACGGCACCATCCTGCACCCTCCCCCCGCGCCCGTCCACCGGCCCCCCCCGCGGCCCCCGGGCCGCGCGATCACCGTCCGCGAGAGCCGCCCCCCGCTCTCCCGAAGGGCCCCGGGGCCGCAACGCGGACAGGCCGCCCGGGCGACCCGGTTCCCATCACTTTCTGAGGATCGCTGGTGGAGCAGAGGGGGATCGAACCCCTGACCTCGTCATTGCGAACGACGCGCTCTCCCGACTGAGCTACTGCCCCACGGGGGTCGGATGTGGCCGAGCGGCGGGGGATTGTCAAGCCGGCCCGCGGGGCCCGGCCCGTCCTGCCCGCTCCGCCCCTCAGGCAAGGGCGGCGAGGCCCTCCTCGACGAAGGCCGCGATCTCCCGCGCCGGGCGCGCCCCGGTCAGGCGGGCCCGCTCGCGCCCGGCCGCGAAGAGGATGAGGAGCGGGATGCCGCGCACGGCGAAGCGCACCGCCGCGTCGGGGTGGCGTTCGGTGTCGATGCGGGCCAGTCGCACCCCGGGGGCAAGGGCGCGGGCGGCGGCGGCGAACTCGGGCGCCATCGCCCGGCAGGGCCCGCACCAGGGCGCCCAGAGATCGACGAGGAGCGGCAGGCCGTCCCGCGCCACCGCCCGCTCGAGCGTCGCGAGGTCGAGGTCGGCGATGCTGCCATCGGCGATCGCCGCCCCGCAGGCGCCGCAGCGCGGGCCCTGGGCAAGGCGGTCGGGGGCAAGGCGGTTGACCCGGCCGCAGGCCAGACAGGTGAGCGTCAGGGGATCGGCGGGCATGGATGCTCCCTTTCACATTCGGCTTCCGGAATGTGATGCTGCCCCGCCCCCGCTTCAAGGGCGGGGGCGCCGCCCCTGCCGGCCCGCTCAGGGCACCGCCAGCGGGTCGAGGGCCTGGGCCGCGCGGCAGTCGGCGCCGCGGCAGCGGCGCACCGCCGCCGCCGCCTCGGCGAGCGCCCGGGCACGGGCGGGCGAGAGCGCGGCCGCGACGTTCACGAGCGCGTCGGGGTCGCGGTCGAGGTCGTAGAAGGCGCGCTCGCCGGTCTCGTACTCGACATAGAGCGCGGTCGCGAGCCGGAGCGCGAGATAGCCCGAGGGCATGACGGCGCGGGGGCCGTCGGGCGGCCCGAGGTCGGGGTCGTCCGCGCGCGGCCCGTGGGCCCGATGCTCGATCGCCACCTGCCGGCGCCAGCCGGCGGGCGGCGGCGCGCCGTCGAGAAGCGGCACGAGGCTCGCGCCGTCGAGGGACTCGGGGAGGGCGAGGCCCGCAAGCGCGGCGAGGGTCGGGAAGAGGTCGACCGTGGTCGCGAGCGCCTCCGACCGGGTGCCGGCCGCGACCCCCGGGCCGGCCACGACCAGAGGCACGCGGGCGTCGATGTCGAAGGGCGTCATCTTGCCCTGGCGCAGCGAATACTCGCCAAGGTGCAGGCCGTTGTCGCTGAGAAAGAGGACATAGGTCGTGTCGGCGAGCCCGGCCGACGCGAGCGCGGCCCGGACCGCGCCGAGAAGGTCGTCGACGGCCTTGGTGGCAAGCACCCGCTCGCGGTAGAAGAGGTCGGCCCGCTCGCCGTCGCGGGGGCCGAGGGGGGCGGCGGCGTCCATCCAGGCCGGGGCGGCCGCGTCGGGGCGGGCGCCGAAGGCGGGCGGCCGGGGATAGGGAAGGTCCGGGAAGAGATCGCGGTAGCGGTCGGCGACGACGAAGGGGGCGTGGGGGTCGAAGGGCGCGAGCAGAAGGAGGAAGGGCCCCGGCCCCGCCGCCGCCTCGCCGACCAGCGCGACCGCCAGCGCGGCAAGCCCGTCGGTGAGGTAGCCCGGCACCCGCACGAGCGCCCCGTTGTGGTTCAGGACCTCGCCGAAGGCGCCGTGGGCGTTGGCGCCCACCGCCCAGTCGCTCCACCCCGGCGGGATCGGGTCGCGCGCGGGGGCGTAGCCGTTCAGATACTTGCCCATCAGGGCCGTGCGGTAGCCGGCGGCGCCGAGCGCCACCGCCAGCGTCGCCTCGGCGTTGCCGCCGGCGACAAAGCCCGCGTTGCCGCCCGCGGGCGCGGTGTTGGTGAAGACCCCGGTGTTGTGGGGCAGACGGCCGGTCAGGATCGAGGCCCGGGACGGGCAGCAGAGCGAGTTGGTGGCGAAGAAGCGCCGGAAGGTCATCCCCTCGGCCATCAGCCGCTCGAGGTGCGGGAGCACGCCGGCGGGCGGGCCCTCGCCCGGCATCAGGTTCCAGGAAAGATCGTCGGCGAGCACGACGACGAAGTTCGGCGCCCCCCGGGCGCGGGCGGCGGCGGCAAGGGCGGGATCGGGCGCCGCCGGGGGGCGCGCGGCGGCGGCCGCAAGGCGCAGGGGCCCGCCCGCGGTCTCGGCCGCCCGGCAGGCGGCGCGCGCGCCCTCCTCGACCGCGGGCAGGGGCCGCAGGCTCGCCGCATCGACGCGCTTGTTCTGGACGAGGCCGCGCACGCAGGCCGGCACGAGGCCCGCGCCCCCATCCTCGCCGGCGGGGGCGAAACCGGCCCCGCGGCAGGCCGCACGCAAGGGCGCGCAGGCATCGCCGCCGGCCCCGGCCGTGGCCGCCGCCGGAAGCGAAAGCACGAGGGCCGCGCCGAGCGCCGCCCCGATCCACGACCGCCCCATCCTTCGCCCCCCTTCGGTCCCTGCCCGCGCAGGCTACCACCGGCGCCGCCCTTGCCCGAGGCCCCGCGCCACGCCCCCTGCGGAGTTCCGCCACCGCGCCCTCGCGGGCCCCCGGCCCAAGGGGAACGGGCGGCG
>JADLCV010000179.1 GCA_020846995.1 Paracoccaceae bacterium | reverse complement strand
GGACCACGGTCAACGGCGAGCGGGTGAAGGACGAGGGGCTGCTCGAGAAGTTCGACCTCGGCATCGCCGAGGCCCGCCACCTCGTCATGACCGCGCGCGTGCTGCTCGGCTGGGTCGATCCCTCGGCGCTCGAGGAACTCGGCGAGAGCGGGGGCGCGGAGGCGGCCGGCGACGGCGAGGCGGCGGCGGAGGAGCACCCCTGAGCGGGCCCGACATGGGCCGCGGCGGCAGGGTCCGCGACCGGGACGGGCCGGAGCGGCGCTGCATCGCCAGCGGCGAATCGGGGCCGACCGCGGGCCTCATCCGATTCGTCCTGTCGCCCGGGGGCGAGGTCGTCCCCGACATCCTCGGGCGCCTGCCGGGGCGGGGCATGTGGGTGGCGTCCGACCGCGCCGCCCTCGAGCGGGCGGCGGGGCGCAACCTCTTCGCGCGGGCGGCGCGGGCACCGGCGCGCGTCCCCGAGGGCCTCGTGGCCCTCGTCGAGGCGCTCCTCGTCCGCCGCGTCGTCGATCTCGTCGCCCTCGCGCGGAAGTCGGGGGCGGCGATCGCGGGTTTCGAGAAGGTGAGGGAGTGGCTCGCCGCCGGCCGGGCGGAGGTGCTTCTCCAGGCCGCCGACGGCTCTCCGCGCGAGCGCGCGCGGCTCCGCCCGCCCGCGGGCGAGGGGGCCCATGTCACCTGCCTTCTCGGGGGGGAATTGGGTTTGGCTTTCGGGCGCGAACGTGTCATACACGCCGCGCTCGGCGCTGGCGGAGTCACCCTTCGTGTTGTAGAGGAAGCCGCGAGACTTGCGCGGCTTCGCGATTTCGGGCGCGGGATGCGTGTCGGCGGCACCGCCGCCGGGAAGGACAGACGGGTTTGATGACCGATACGGACGGAAAGAAGCCCCTCGGGCTGCGCAGCGGCACGCACCCCGGCCAGGTGAAGCAGAGCTTCAGCCACGGCCGGACCAAGGCCGTCGTGGTCGAGACCAAGCAGAAGAAGCGCGTCGTCGTCGCCAAGCCTCCCACCCCGTCGCCCGCGACCGTCCCCGCGCCGCCGGCCGCCCCGGGGGCGCCGCGGCCGGCGGTCGCGACCCCCGGCCTGCCGCGCCGTCCGGGCGGTGTCGTGGGCGTCTCGGACGCCGAGATGGAGCGCCGCCTGAAGGCCGTCCAGGCCGCGCGCGCCCGCGAGGCCCAGGACGCCGCCCGCCGGGCCGAGGAGGAGCGCCAGCGCGAGGATGAGCGCGCCCGCAAGCGCGCCGAGGCCGAGGCCGAGGCCGAGGCGAAGCGCCGCGAGGAGGCGCAGCGCATCGCCGAGGAGCGCGCCCGCGAGGAGGAGGCCCGCCGCAAGGCCGAGGACGAGGAGCGCCGCCGCCGCATCGCCGAGCGTCAGAAGCCCGCGGCGACCGCCGCGGCCGCCGGGGCCGGCGCCGGCGCCGACGCCACCCCGGCCGCGGCACCCCGCGCGCCCCTCGGGGCCCGCAAGCCCGACCGCGCCCGCGAGGAGGATCGCGACGCGCGGGCCGCGCGCGCCCGTGAGGACGGGCGGCGGGCCGGCAAGCTCACGCTCAACGAGGCCCTCTCGGGCGACGGCGGCCGCCAGCGCAGCCTCGCGGCGATGACGCGCAAGCAGGAGCGCGCGCGCCAGAAGGCCATGGGCCTCGGCGTGGCGCGCGAGAAGCAGTCCCGCGACGTCCAGCTGCCCGAGACGATCACCGTCCAGGAACTCGCCAACCGCATGGCCGAGCGCGCCGCCGACGTCGTCAAGGCGCTGATGAAGATGGGCGTGATGGCGACGATGAACCAGACCATCGACGCCGACACGGCCGAGCTTGTCATCGAGGAGTTCGGCCACCACACCGTGCGGGTGTCGGACGCCGACGTCGAGCAGGTGATCGACACCGTCCTCGACGCCTCCGAGACGCTGCGGCCGCGGCCGCCGGTCGTGACCATCATGGGCCATGTCGACCACGGCAAGACCTCGCTGCTCGACGCCATCCGCAAGACCAACGTCGTCGCCGGCGAGGCCGGGGGCATCACCCAGCACATCGGCGCCTACCAGGTGACGACCGAGGGCGGCGACACGCTGACCTTCCTCGACACCCCCGGCCACGCCGCCTTCACCTCGATGCGGGCGCGCGGGGCGCAGGTGACCGACATCGTCGTCCTCGTCGTGGCGGCCGACGACGCCGTTATGCCGCAGACGATCGAGGCGATCAGCCACGCCAAGGCGGCCAAGGTGCCGCTGATCGTCGCCATCAACAAGATCGACAAGCCGTCGGCGCGTCCCGAGAAGGTGCGCACCGACCTTCTCCAGCACGAGGTCGTGGTCGAGAAGCTGTCGGGCGACGTCCAGGATGTCGAGGTCTCGGCGACGACCGGCCAGGGGCTCGACGAACTGCTCGAGGCGATCGCGCTCCAGGCCGAGGTGCTCGAGCTCCGGGCCAACCCCGACCGCCCGGCCTCCGGCACGGTGATCGAGGCCAAGCTCGACGTCGGCCGCGGGCCGATCGCCACCGTTCTGGTGCAGAACGGCACCCTGCGCCGCGGCGACATCTTCGTCGTCGGCGAGCAGTGGGGCAAGGTGCGGGCGCTCATGAACGATAAGGGCGGGCGGGTCGAGGAGGCCGGCCCCGCGGTCCCGGTCGAGGTCCTCGGCCTCAACGGCACGCCCGAGGCCGGCGACGTCCTGAACGTCGTCGAGACCGAACAGCAGGCGCGCGAGATCGCCGCCTACCGCGAGCAGCTTGCCCGCGACAAGCGCGCGGCCGCGGGGGCGGCGGCGACGCTCGAGCAGCTTCTGGCGCGGGCCAAGGCCGATGCGGCTGTGGCCGAACTGCCGGTGGTGGTCAAGGCCGACGTGCAGGGTTCGGCCGAGGCGATCGGCCAGGCGCTCGAGAAGCTTGGCAACGAGGAGGTGCGCGTGCGCGTCCTCCATTCCGGGGTCGGCGCCATCACCGAGACCGACATCGGGCTCGCCGAGGCCTCGAAGGCGATCGTCATCGGCTTCAACGTCCGCGCCAATGCCCCGGCGCGGGCGGCGGCAAGCCAGAAGGGGGTCGAGATCCGCTATTACGGCATCATCTACGACCTCGTCGACGATGTCCGGACGGCGGCCTCGGGCCTTCTCAAGGCCGAGGTGCGCGAGCGCTTCATCGGCTACGCCCGCATCCTCCAGGTCTTCAGGGTCTCGGGCGTGGGCAAGGTCGCGGGCTGCCTCGTCACCGAGGGCGTGGCGCGGCGGTCGGCCGGCGTGCGCCTGCTGCGCGACAACGTCGTCATCCACGAGGGCACGCTGAAGACGCTCAAGCGCTTCAAGGACGAGGTGAAGGAGGTTGCCTCGGGCCAGGAATGCGGGATGGCGTTCGAGAACTACGACGACATCCGCGAGGGCGACGTCATCGAGATCTTTGAGCGCGAGACGGTGGAGCGGACGCTCGGCTGAGGCAGGTGCGCGTGAGGCAGGGGCGCGCGCCGCCGGCGGCGCCCCTCAGGCCCCGGCGGCGTTCGCGGTCGGGGCCGGGACGGGTGCCGGGGCGAGGCTGACGGGGGGGCCGGTGAAGACGCGCTCGCCCACCCGCACGGCGATGTGCCCGTCAGGCAGGCGGCTGACGTAGAGACCCTGAACCGAGATGTAGTCACCCAAGGCGATGGTGCGGATCATCGGCGCCATTCCTGTTGCCCTTGACAGGAAGTTGCCACGATTCGGCCTCAATTCCGCTTGATTTCGGTCAACGCGGCGGCCGCGCGACGGGATTCCTGGGGATAAGTCGCGCCTCCGGCGCCCTGCGGGCGCCGCGGCGGCCGTTCAGAGCCAGTCGCGCAGGACCGGGACGAGCGGAAGGTCGGCGGGTGGCATCGGATAATCGCGAAGCGATTCGGGCCGGACCCAGGCGAGCGCCTGTCCCTCGCGCCCCTCGGCGCGGCCGCGCCAGCGCCGGCAGGCGAAAAGCGGCATGAGGAGGTGGAAGCCCGGGTAGGCGTGGCTCGCAAAGCTCAGCGGCGCGAGGCAGGCGGTCTCGGTGTCGATGCCCAGTTCCTCGCGCAGTTCGCGGACGAGCGCGGCCTCGGGGGTCTCGCCGGGCTGGACCTTGCCACCCGGGAACTCCCAGAGCCCGGCCATCGCCTTGCCCGGGGGGCGGCGGGCGAGCAGGACGCGGCCGTCGGCGTCGGTCAGGGCGACGGCGACGACGAGGACGAGCGGCGCCCCCGCCCCCGCCACGCCGGCGGCGGGCGGGGCGTCAGGAGCGGTAGTCGGCATTGATGTCGATGTAGCGGTGGGTGAGGTCGCAGGTGAAGGCGGTGAAGCGGCCGCTGCCGAGGCCGAGATCGACACCGATGACGATCTCGCCCGCGCGCATGCAGGCGGCCCCGTCGGCCTCGCGGTAGCCCGGCGCGACGCTGCCCGCCTCGGCCACGAGAAGGTCGCCGAAGCGGATCGTCAGGCGGTCGCGGTCGGCCTCGGCGCCCGACTTGCCGACTGCCATGACGATCCGGCCCCAGTTCGGATCCCCGCCCGCGATCGCGGTCTTGACGAGCGGCGAGTTGGCGATCGCCATCGCCACCTGGCGGGCCTCGGCGTCCGAGACCGCCCCCGTCACGCGCACCTCGACCAGCCGCGTCGCCCCCTCGCCGTCGCGCACGACCTGGAGGGCGAGGTCGCGCATCACCGCGGCCAGCGCCCGCTCGAAGGCGCGGGCGTCGCGGCTGCGAAGGTCGGCGAGCGGGGGGTTGCCGGCCTGCCCGGTGGCGGCCACGAGCACCATGTCCGAGGTCGAGGTGTCGGAATCGACGGTGATGGCGTTGAAGGTCGCGCCGAGGTTGCGCGTCAGCATCCGCTGGAGCGTCGGGGGCGCGACCGCGGCGTCGGTGAAGATGTAGACGAGCATCGTCGCGAGATCGGGGGCCACCATCCCCGAGCCCTTGGCGATGCCGGCAACGTGCAGGGTGGTGCCGCCGACCCCGGCGCCGGCGGCGGCGCCCTTGGGGAAGGTGTCGGTGGTCATGATGGCGCGGGCGGCGGCGGCGAAGTCGGCCGGGGCGAGGGTCGCGGCGAGGGCCCCGGTGACGGCGACGATGCGCTCGACCGGCAGGGGTTCGCCGATGACCCCGGTCGAGGCCGAGAAGACCCGCCCCGCCGGCAGGCCGAGGGCCGCGGCGACGGCCCCCGTGACCTCGGCGACCGCCGCCGCCCCGGCGGCGCCGGTGAAGGCGTTGGCGTTGCCGGAATTGACGATGATCGCCGCCCCCGCCCCGGGCTCGTCGCCGCGGGCGAGCTTGGCCTCGCAGTCGAGGACCGAGGCCGAGCGGGTGCGCGAGCGGGTGAAAGCCCCGGCGATCGCCGTCCCGGGGGCGAGGCGGGCGAGCATGACGTCGGTGCGCCCGGGATAGCGCACGCCGGCCGCGGCGGCGGCGAACTCGACCCCCGCGATCGCGGGCAGGTCGGGGAAGGCCGCGGGGGCGAGCGGCGAGACCACGACCGCCTTGCGCCCGCGGGCGGGCGCGGGGGCCGCCGACGTCGCGCCCTCGGCTGGCGCGCCGGCCGGACCGACGGCGGCAAGGGTAGCCGCCGCCGGCCCCCGCGCGGCCTTGCGCAGGGCCGCGAGCTCCTTCCGCATCGCCTTGAGTTCGGCCTTGAGGTCCTTGACCTTGGCCTTTGCCTTCTCTGCCGCCTTGCTGGCCATGCCGCCCCCGCCCCTCGCGCCGCCGCGGCGCGAGGGGCCGCGGCTCAATCGCTCACGAGGTTCTGATCGCGCAGGATCGCGGGGTCAATCCCCTCGGTCGTGCGGACGACCGCGGCCGCGGCGGTGGTGGCGGCGATGTGGGCCTCGACCGCCTTGTCGTGAAGTTCGGCCGTGAGTTCCTCGGTCATCTCCTCGAGCGTCGGCAGCGCGGCCATGCGGGTCTCGTTGAGCCGGATCAGGTGCCAGCCGAACTGCGTCTGCACGGGGTCGGAAACCTGCCCGGTCGCGAGCGCGACGACCGCGTCCTCGAACGGCTGGACCATCATGCCCGGCCCGAACCAGCCGAGCTCGCCCCCGTTCTGGGCGGCGCCGTCCTTGGAATGCTCGCGGGCAAGGGCGGCAAAATCGGCGCCGGCGTCGATCTCGGCCTTGAGGGCCTTCGCCTCCTCCTCGGTCGCGACGAGGATGTGCGAGGCGTTGTATTCGCGCTCGGGCTCCATGGTGGCAATGCGCTCGGCGTAAAGCGCCGCCACCTTCTCGGGGCCTGCCGCGCCATCCGCGGCCCCCGTCAGCGCCTGGGCGGCGAGATAGGCGCGGCGGCTGTTCTCGAGCGCAAGCTCGTCGCGCGGCGTCAGCCGCCCCTCCATGGTCATGGCGAGCGCGGTCTGCTGGATCAGCTGCTCGAGGATGCCGTTGAAGAGGATGTCGTCGGGCAGCTGGCGATACTGCTCGGGCAGCTGGTCGCGCAGGACCTGCATGTGGGCGAGCGTGATCGCGGTGCCGTTGACGGTCGCGACCACGGTGGCGCCGGTGACCTCGGCCGCCGCCGCCGGCAGGGCCAGCACGAGCCCGACCACGGCACCAAGCCGGGCCAGCGACATTGCATTCATCCGACGATCTCCCGATCCTGGCCGCGGGGTCCCGCGACGTTGACACTCCGGACCCCGGCCCTTACATCGCGCCAAGGTTTCGCGCGGGGCCGGCCAAGGCTTGCGCCCTTCTAGGGTTGGCGAGGCGGCCGGGCAAGGCGGCATCCCACACGATCCCGAGAGACAGCCGAAGAAGGCAGGCGGGGAAGATCATGCTCGGACTGGGGACGCTGGCGCGGAAGGTCTTCGGCACCCCGAACGACCGCCGGATCAAGGCCATCCGGCCGCTCGTCGCGCGCATCTCGGGCCTCGAGCCCGAGTTCCAGACGCTGACCGATGCCGGGATCGTCGCCCGCACCGAGGCGCTCCGGGCCCGCGTCGCGGCCGGGGCGACGCTCGAGGAGGTGCTGCCCGAGGCCTTCGCCAACTGCCGCGAGGCCGGACGCCGGGCCCTTGGCCTGCG
Organism: Paracoccaceae bacterium; assembly: GCA_020846995.1. Lineage (GTDB taxonomy): Bacteria > Pseudomonadota > Alphaproteobacteria > Rhodobacterales > Rhodobacteraceae > JAHDXW01. Next base: position 13,702 of record JADLCV010000179.1, on the reverse strand, counting down.
CGCCTTCGACGTCCAGCTCATGGGCGGGATCTTCCTCCACCAGGGCAACATCGCCGAGATGAAGACCGGCGAGGGCAAGACGCTGGTCGCGACCTTCCCCGCCTATCTCAACGCGCTGACCGGGCGGGGCGTGCACATCGTCACCGTCAACGACTACCTCGCCAAGCGCGATGCCGAGTGGATGGGCAAGGTCTACCGCGCCCTCGGCCTCTCGGTCGGCGTCGTCTATCCCTTCCAGCCCGAGGAGGAGAAGCGCGCCGCCTACCGTGCCGACATCACCTATTCCACGAACAACGAGCTCGGCTTCGACTACCTGCGCGACAACATGAAGTCGCGGCTCGAGGACATGTACCAGCGCGGCCACCACTTCGCGATCGTCGACGAGGTGGACTCGATCCTCATCGACGAGGCCCGCACGCCCCTCATCATCTCCGGGCCGAGCCAGGACCGCTCGGGCCTTTATGTCGCCGTCGACCGCCTGATCCCGTCGCTGACCGAGGAGCACTTCGCGATCGACGAGAAGACCCGCGTCGTCACCTACACCGACGAGGGCAACGAGGTCATCGAGGCCAAGCTCCACGAGGCCGCCATCCTGCCCGCCGGGCAGTCGCTCTACGACCCCGAGTCGACCACCGTCGTCCACCACGTCACCCAGGCGCTCAGGGCCCACAAGCTCTTCAACAAGGACAAGGAATACATCGTCCGCAACGGCGAGGTCATGCTCATCGACGAGTTCACCGGGCGCATGATGCCCGGCCGGCGGCTGTCGGACGGGCTGCACCAGGCGATCGAGGCCAAGGAGGGCGTGACCATCCAGCCCGAGAACGTCACCCTCGCCTCGGTGACGTTCCAGAACTATTTCCGCCTCTACGAGAAGCTCGCTGGCATGACCGGCACGGCCGCGACCGAGGCCGAGGAGTTCCTCGAGATCTACCGGCTCGGCGTCGTCGAGGTGCCGACCAACATGCCGGTCGCCCGCGCCGACGAGCACGACCAGGTCTACCGCACTCAGCGCGAGAAATACGACGGCATCCTCGAGTCGATCCGCGACTCGCACGGCAAGGGCCAGCCGATGCTGGTGGGGACGACCTCGATCGAGAAGTCCGAGGTCCTCGCGGGCCTCCTGACCAAGGCCGGGATCCCCCACAACGTCCTCAACGCCCGCCACCACGAGCAGGAGGCGCGGATCGTCGCCGAGGCCGGCAAGTTCGGGGCCGTGACGATCGCCACCAACATGGCCGGCCGCGGCACCGACATCCAGCTTGGCGGCAACGTCGAGATGAAGGTGATGGAGGCGCTCGCCGCCGATCCCGAGGCCCATCCCGACGAGCTTCGGGCCCGCATCACCGCCGAGCATGCCGACGAGAAGGCCCGCGTCATCGCCGCCGGCGGGCTCTACGTCCTCGGCACCGAGCGCCACGAGAGCCGGCGGATCGACAACCAGCTCCGCGGCCGCTCGGGCCGCCAGGGCGACCCCGGTCGGTCGAGCTTCTTTCTCTCGCTCGAGGACGACCTCATGCGCATCTTCGGCTCGGACCGTCTGGACAAGGTCCTGACGACGCTGGGCATGAAGGAGGGCGAAGCGATCGTCCACCCGTGGGTGAACAAGAGCCTCGAGAAGGCCCAGGCCAAGGTCGAGGCGCGCAACTTCGACATCCGCAAGCAGCTTCTCAAGTTCGACGACGTCATGAACGACCAGCGCAAGGTCATCTTCGGCCAGCGGCTCGAGATCATGCGCGCCGACGACCTCTCCGACATCGTCGCCGACATGCGCCACCAGGTCGTCGAGGATCTGGTGGACGAGTTCATGCCGCCGAAGAGCTACCCCGACCAGTGGGAGGCGGCGAAGCTTGCCGAGGCGGCGCGCGCCCAGCTTGGGGTCGAGGTTCCGGTCGCCGAATGGGCGGCCGAGGAGGGGGTGGACCAGCACGAGGTCAAGGGCCGCCTCATGGCCGCCGCCGACACGCTCATCGCCGGCAAGGCCGAGGCCTTCGGCCCCGAGGCCATGCGCAACATCGAGAAGCAGCTTCTCCTGCAGACGATCGACACCCGCTGGCGCGAGCATCTGCTGCGGCTCGAGCATCTGCGCTCGGTCGTGGGCTTCCGCGGCTACGCCCAGCGCGACCCCCTGAACGAATACAAGTCCGAGGCCTTCGCGCTGTTCGAGACCCTCCTCGGGGCGCTGCGCGGCGACGTCACCCAGAAGCTCGCGACCATCCGGCCGCTGACGGCCGAGGAGCAGCAGGCGATCCTACGCCAGCTCATGGCCCAGAACCCCGCCCTCGCCCAGGCGGCCCAGGCCCAGGCGGCCGAGCCGCGCGTGCCCGAACTGGCAGGGGCGGCCCCGGCGGCAGCGGCTGCCGCGTCGCCGCCGCCGCCCGCGCCCGCGCCGCGCGTCGCGGGCTTCGACGCCGCCGATTCGCGCAGCTGGGGCAATCCCGGACGCAACGACCCCTGCCCCTGCGGCTCGGGGAAGAAGTTCAAGCACTGCCACGGCCGCTTTGCCTGAGGGCTGCTGCGGCAGGGGCCCGCCCGCGCCGCAACTTCGCCCAACTCGCCCGCTATCCCTCGCGCCGGTGGCGCAGGAGGTGGGTCGATGGACCGGAAGCGCAAGCTCGCGATCGTGTTTGCAACCGTGGCGGTGGCAGCCGGCAGCGCCCATCTGATGCAGTCGGGCCGCGGCGCGGAGGCGGCGGTGACGGCGCTGAGGGTGGTGCCCTCGGCGACGCCGGCCGGTCCTGCCGACCCCGCCGGAGGCCCTCCTCCCGCCGCCCTGGCCGCGGTCGCGGTGCCGACGGTGGCGCCCGCGCTGCTCGCGACGGTCGCCGCCGAGCCCGCCGCCGGGCCCGCGGCCGCCGGGTTGCCCGCCCCCGCCGCCGTGCCGTCTTCGGCCGCCGCCGACGCCGCGCCGGCCCCGGCGGTCGATCTCGCCTCCCTCGCCGGGGCGGCCGATCGGGGCGCGACGCTGCCCGACGTCGCCCCCGCGGTCGTGCCCGCGGCGCGCGACTGCACGCCCGTGCTCACCCTCCTGCCGGCGCCGCGGGCGATGATCGACGTCGTCCTCGCCGCCCCCTGCGACGGCGAGGCGCGGGTGCTTCTCCGCCATGCCGGGCTGGTGGTCACCGGACGCACGCGGCCGGACGGCAGCCTCGCCCTCGCCCTGCCGGCGCTTGCCGAGGAGGCGCGGGTCAGCGTCACCCTGCCCGGCCCGGTCGTGGCCGAAGCGGCCGTGGCGATCCCCGGGCTTGCGGCCTGGGACCGGGTGGCGGTGCAGTGGCAGGCGCCCGACCTCTTCCAGCTTCACGCCTTCGAGGGCGGGGCGGGCTATGGTGCCCCCGGCCACGTCTACGCCGGCGCCCCCGACGGGACATCCGTCTTCATGACCCTGCTCGGCGACGGGGCGGTCGAGCGGCCGATGCTCGCCGAGGTCCTGACCATGCCGCGGGGGGCGCTCGCCGAAGGCACCCTGCGGGTGACGATCGAGGCCCCGGTGACGGCCGCGACCTGCGGGCGCGACCTTCTCGCCGAGGTCGTCGCGGTCAGGGACGGCGACCCGGTCAAGGCGACCGAACTCGTCCTTGCCGCCCCCGACTGCACGGCCACGGGCGATTACCTCGTCATGCCCTGGGATCCGGCCCCCGCCCGCCTCGCCGGCAACTGAGCGGCCGCGCCCGGCGCTTGCAATCCTTCCCGGAATCGCCCCCCACTGAGGCCGCGGCCGGTCCCCTCCGGGGGACCGGCCGCCGGCGCGGGCGGGGGGAGGGGCGGCGATGGATGAGGCAACGTCCGGGGCGAGCCATCCCCTGCCGGCGCGATCCAACCGGCCGCGCAATCCCGGCCTGCCGCTCGCCCCCGGCTGGTTCCTCGGCGTGGCGGTGAACCGCCCGGCGGCCGAGCGGCGGGCGGCGACGCTCGTCGCCCGGCGCAGCCTGAAGAAGGAGCATCAGGCCGCCTGGCTTCTCAACGCCATCCGCTGCATGGACCTGACGACGCTTGCCGGCGACGACACCGAGGCCCGCGTCGAGCGGCTCTGCGCCAAGGCCCTTCGCCCGCTTGCCGCCCCCATCGTGGCCGGGCTCGGGCTCGAGCCCGGCGAGGTGCGGGCGGGGGCGGTCTGCGTCTATCCGACGATGGTCCGGGCGGCGGTCCGGGCGCTCGCCGGATCGGGCGTCCCCGTCGCCTCGGTCGCGACCGGGTTTCCCGCCGGGCTCATGCCGCTGCCGCTGCGGCTCGACGAGATCCGCCATGCCGTGGCCGAGGGCGCGGCCGAGATCGACATCGTCATCACCCGCGCCCATGTGCTGGGCGGCGCCTGGCAGGCGCTCCACGACGAGGTCGCGGCCATGCGCGAGGCCTGCGGGCCGGCGCATCTGAAGGCGATCCTCGCCACCGGCGAGCTTCGCACGCTGACCAACGTCTGGCGGGCGGCCATGGTGGCGATGCAGGCCGGGGCCGATTTCGTCAAGACCTCGACCGGCAAGGAGGGGGTGAACGCGACCCTGCCCGTCAGCCTCGCCATGGTGCGGGCGATCCGCGACTATGGCGATCGCACCGGCCACCGGGTCGGTTTCAAGCCGGCGGGGGGGATGCGGACGGCGCGGGACGCGCTCGCCTGGCAGATCCTGATGAAGGAGGAACTGGGCGACCCCTGGCTGGCGCCCGACCTCTTCCGCCTCGGCGCCTCCTCGATGCTCGCCGACATCGAGCGCCAGCTCGAGCATCACGTCACCGGCCGCTATGCCGCATCCCACCGTCACGCGCCCGCCTGAGGGAGATTCCCATGCCCAGCGTCCGCGAGGCCCTCGCGCTCCTCGACTACGGCCCCTCGCCCGAATCGGCGGCCGACGTCCGCGCCTGGCTCGATGCCCATGCGGCGGGCTTCGGCCATTTCATCGACGGCGCCTTCAGCCCCCCGGGCGCGACCTTCGAGACCCGCGCCCCGGCCACGGGCGAGATCCTCGCCCGCGTCGCCGAGGGCACGCCCGGGGACGTCGCGCGGGCCGTGGCCGCCGCCCGCCGGGCGCTGCCCGCGTGGTCGGGCCTCGCCGGGCACGACCGCGCCCGCCACCTCTACGCGCTCGCCCGCCACGTCCAGAAGCGCGCCCGCTTCCTCGCCGTGCTCGAGAGCCTCGACAACGGCAAGCCCATCCGCGAGAGCCGCGACATCGACGTCCCCCTCGTCGCCCGCCACTTCTACCACCACGCCGGCTGGGCCGAGGTCCTGGCCGAGGAGTTCCCCGGCCAGGCCCCGGTCGGGGTCTGCGGGCAGGTGATCCCGTGGAACTTCCCCCTCCTCATGCTCGCCTGGAAGGTCGCCCCGGCGCTCGCCGCAGGCTGCACCGTGGTCCTCAAGCCGGCCGAATACACCCCCCTCTCGGCCCTCGCCTTCGCCATGATCGCGGCCGAGGCGGGGCTGCCGCGGGGGGTCCTGAACGTCGTCACCGGCGGCGGGGCGACGGGGGCGGCGCTGGTGGCGGCCGGGGTCGACAAGGTCGCCTTCACCGGCTCGACCGCGGTCGGGCGCGCCATCCGCCGCGCCACCGCCGGGACGGGCAAGGCGCTGACGCTCGAGCTCGGCGGCAAGTCGCCCTTCGTGGTCATGGACGACGCCGACCTCGACGCCGCCGTCGAGGGCGTGGTGGACGCGATCTGGTTCAACCAGGGGCAGGTCTGCTGCGCCGGCGCCCGCATCCTCGTCCAGGAAGGGGTGGCGCGGCCCTTCGCGGCCCGCCTCGCCCGGCGGATGGCGCGCCTGCGCCTCGGCGACCCGCTCGACAAGTCGACCGACATCGGCGCCATCGTCCACCCCGTGCAGCTCGCCCGCATCGTCGCCCTCGTCCGCCAGGGCGAGGCCGAGGGGGCCGAACTCCACCAGGCGGCCTGCCCCCTCCCCGAGCGGGGAAGCTGGTTCGCGCCGGCCTTCCTGACCGGGGTCGCGCCGGCCTCGGTCCTCGCCGAGGAGGAGATCTTCGGCCCCGTCGCCACCCTCACCCCCTTCCGCACCGCCGACGAGGCGGTGGAGCTCGCCAACGCCACCCGCTACGGGCTGGCCGCCTCGGTCTGGTCGGAGAACGTGACGGTCGCGCTCGACCTTGCGGCGCGGATCCGGGCCGGGGTGGTGTGGGTGAACGCGACCAACGTCTTCGACGCCGGGGCCCCGTTCGGCGGCTGGCGCGAGAGCGGCTTCGGCCGCGAGGGGGGACGGGCCGGGATGCGCGCCTACCTGCGCCCCGCCCCGGCCGGCCGCCCGGGGCGCGAGGAGGCAGCACTGCCTCCCCCAGCGGCCTTCCCCGGCGGGGAGGCGGGGGCGGACGCCGGCATCGACCGCACCGCCAAGCTCTACATCGGCGGCCGCCAGGTCCGGCCCGACGGCGGCAACTCCTGGGGCGTCAGCGGCCGTGGCGGCCGGCTCGCCGGGCACGCGGCGCTCGGCAACCGCAAGGATCTGCGCAACGCCGTCGAGGCCGCGCATGCCGCATCCGCCTGGGCCGGGGCCTCGGGCCACGGCCGGGCCCAGGTCCTCTACTACCTCGCCGAGAACCTCGCCGCGCGGACCGACCTCTTCGCCCGCGGCCTCGCCGCCCTCGGGGCCTCGCGGGTGGCGGCGGCGGGGGAGGTCGCGGCGGCGGTGCGGCGGGCCTTCTGGTATGCGGCCATGGCCGACAAGTTCGACGGCGCCACCCATGCGACGCTCTCGGGCCATGTCACCCTCACCATGCCCGAGCCCTGGGGGGTCATGGGCATCGCCTGCCCGAGCGAGGCGCCGCTCCTCGCCCTGCTGTCGCTCGTCCTGCCGGCGATCGCGCTCGGCAACCGGGTGGTGGCCATTCCCTCGCAGACGGGCGCGCTGGTCGCGGCCGACATCTACCAGCTCCTCGAGGCCTCGGACGTCCCGGCGGGCGTCGTCAACCTCGTCACCGGCCATCGCGAGGAGCTGTCGCGGACGCTCGCCGGCCACGACGACGTCGCCGCCCTGTGGTATTTCGGCCCCCCCGCGGGGGCGGCGATGGTCGAGGCCGAGTCGGCCGGCAACCTCAAGGCGACCTGGGTCGCGACGCGCCGGCGCGACTGGACGGGCCCCGCGGGCCAGGGCCGCGCCTTCCTCGACGCCGCCTCTGCGCCCAAGACGATCTGGGTGCCCTACGGGGCCTGAGGTGAAGCCGGCGGGCGGGCCGGGACGTCGATCGGCTCGCCATGGCCGACGGCTCCGAACCAGCCGCAGGTCTCGGCCGCCGCCGCCGCCGCCGCCGCCAGCGCGGCCTCGGGCGCCTCGCCCCGGAGGAGACCGACGAGCGTGCGGGCGATGAAGCTGTCGCCGGCGCCAAGCGTGTCGACGGGCACGATCGGACGGGCCGCGACCTCGACGAGCCCCCCGGGCCCGAGTATCAGCGCCCCCGCCGCCCCGCGCGTCGCGAGCGCCCAGACCGCCCCCCGCGCGCGGGCGTCGGCGACGAGCCCGATCGCCCCGGCGCGGTCGAGATCGCCGGCCGAGAAGGCCGCGAGCCAGCAGAGGGGCGCGAGGCGCGCCCGGTGCCAGGGGTCGCGGCGGACGGCGAAATCGTAGGAGAGGCGCGTGCCGCGCGCGACCGCGGCCACCCAGTCGTCGAGCCCGCTCGACTGGCCGACATGGACGGCGTCGAAGCCCGCGAGGTAGTCGAGATCCGCCGCCGCGGGGACGAAGCGCGACACCCCGAGGTCGTGGTCGAGAAAGATGCGCTCGCCGCCGCGGTGGGCGATGAAGCAGTAGGCGGTGATGCCGGGAACGACGCGCAGCCGCTCCGTCTCCACCCCCTCGGCGCTCAGCGTCCGCCGCATCAGACTGCCCGCCGCATCCTCGGCCACGGCCCCGAGGAAGGCCGACAAGGCCCCGTAGCGGCGGGCGTAGACGGCGAGGTTGAAGCAGTTGCCGCCGGGATACATGCGGCCGTCGGCGAGGTAGCAGTCGACGTTGTTGTCGCCGAACGCGGCGATCCGCACCATGGCCCGGAACCCGTTGACAATGCGGGGCCCGTTCCCACAATGCGGGCCATCTGTCAAGCCGGGCGACGCCTTCCCCGGCCACCGCGGGAGGGGGGATGACGATGACCTGCGCCGGCCGATGAGGACCTCGCTCAACCCCGACGTGCTTGCGGCCCTCGATGCGCTTGCCCCGCGCGAGTTCGTCCAGATCTACCTCGTCGCCTGCGGCGGGTCGCTCTCGATCATGCATCCGGGCAAGTTCGTGCTTGACCGCCACGCCCCGATGCTGCCCGCGGACGTGGTGAACGCGGCCGAGTTCGTGCTGCGGGCGCCGGCTCGCCTCGGACCCGGGGCGCTCGTCATCCTCTGCTCGCAGACCGGCACGACGCGCGAGACGGTGGCGGCGGCGGAGTTCGCGCGCGCCCGCGGCGCCGCCACCCTCGCCCTGACGATGGAGCCCGCCTCGCCCCTCGGCCGGGCCGTCGACCACGTCCTCCGCTACGCCGCGCCCTACACCACCGGCACGCCGATCGACCCCGCCGACAGCAACTACGCCGTCCTCTACATGCTCCTCGCGGGATTCCTGCGCCAGCGCGGAGGCCCCGACCTCACGCTCCCGCTGCTGGCGTCCCTCGCCGCCCTCGGCCCCGTCATCGAGGGCGCGAAGAGCCGCCTTGCCCCCCGCTTCGATGCCTTTGCGGCGCGGGTGAAGGATGTCCCCGTCGTCTACACCATGGCCAGCGGCGTCAACTGGGGCGCGGCCTATTCCTTCGCCATCTGCGTCCTGATGGAGATGCAGTGGATCGGCTCGCAGGCGATCCATGCCGGCGAGTTCTTCCACGGCCCCTTCGAGGTCGTCGACCGCCATGCCTGCTTCATCCTCCTCGTCGGCCTCGATGCGACACGCCCGGCCGAGGAGCGGGCGCGCGCCTTCCTCCACCGCTTCGGCGACCCCGCGAACGTCCTCGACCTCGACGCCCGGACGCTCGAGCCTGGCGGCCTCGCCGAACCCTGGCGGGCCTATCTGATGCCGCTCGTCTTCTTCGATGCGCTCTGGGACTTCGCCTACCGCCTCGCCCGCCTGCGCGGCCAGCCGATGCTGACCGGCCGGCGCTACATGAAGAAGATCACCGACTACTGAGGCCCGCCCGTCGCCATGAGGGGCCGGCTGCCGGCCCGCCCTAGCGGCGGTTCGCCAGCACGGCGCCGAGGAAGGCGCCGAGGACGAAGCCGACCGGGGTGGCGAAGAAGGCGACCGACATGACCCAGGCGCCCTCGGCCTGGGAGACCTCGAGGAGGTCGCCGAGGGCGATGCCGCCGGCGAAGACGAGGACGGCGGCGAGGATCCCGCCCCCGAGCCCGTAGAGGATCGTCCACATCGCCGGGTCACTCCCCTCCCGCCTCGCCGCCGCCACCAGGTCATGCCGGGGAAGGGCGCGAAAGCCCCGAGGGCGGTGGAACCGGCGGCCCGGTCGTGCCAGACTGCGCCCGCCACCAGAGGAGCGCCCATGACCTTCGGCAAGGGCCACCACCTGCACCTGATCGACGCCTCGGCCTACATCTTCCGCGCCTACCACGCGCTCCCGCCCCTGACGCGCAAGTCCGACGGGCTGCCCGTGGGCGCGGTGGCAGGGTTCTGCAACATCCTCTGGAACGAGATCACGCGCGATAACGGCGGCGCCGCGCCGACCCACATCGCCGCCGTCTTCGACCATTCGGCGCGGACCTTCCGCAGCGAGCTCTACCCGGCCTACAAGGCCAACCGCCCCGAGCCGCCCGAGGACCTCCGGCCCCAGTTCCCGCTGACGCGGCGGGCGACGCGGGCCTTCAACGTCGCCTGCCTCGAGACCGAGAACTACGAGGCCGACGACATCATCGCCACCCTCGCCCATCAGGCCGCGGCGGCGGGGGGGCAGGTGACCATCATCTCCTCCGACAAGGATCTCATGCAGCTGGTCGGCGGCGGCGTGGTCATGCGCGACCCCATGAAGGACCGCCTGATCGGCCGCGACGAGGTCGTTGAGAAGTTCGGCGTCCCGCCCGACAGGGTCGTCGACGTGCAGGCGCTGGCCGGGGATTCGGTCGACAACATCCCCGGCGCCCCGGGCATCGGCCTCAAGACCGCGGCCCAGCTGATCCAGGACTACGGCGATCTCGAGACGCTGCTCGCGCGGGCGGGAGAGATCCGCCAGCCCAAGCGGCGCGAGGCACTCGAGGCCCATGCCGACCGCATCCTGGTCTCGAAGGCGCTGGTGACGCTGAGGCGCGACACGCCGCTCGCGGTCAGCCTCGACGACCTCGAGGTGCGCCCGCCCGAGCCCGGGCCGCTCCTCGCCTTCCTCGCCGAGATGGAGTTCCGGACCCTGACCCGGCGGGTGGCCGAGAAGCTGAAGATCGCCCCCCCGCCCATTGCCGACGCCCCGCCCGCCGCCGGCGCCCCCCCCGCCGCCGGCGCCCCCCCCGGCGCCGGCGCCCCGCCCGCCGCCGGCGCCCCGGCCGGTGCCGGCGCCGCGGCCCCGCGAGGGGCGGCCGTGGCACCGGCGGCGATCGACCCCGCGGGCTACGACTGCGTGCGCGACCTGGCAGCGCTCGAGGGCTGGATCGCGGCCATCCGCGAGGCCGGCCGCGTCGCCATCGACACTGAGACGACGAGCCTCGACGAGATGCGGGCCGAGCTTGTCGGCATCTCGCTCGCGCTCGCCCCCGGGCGGGCCTGCTACATCCCGCTCCTCCACCGCCGCGGCGGCGACCTCTTCGAGGCGGAGGCACGGCTCGAGGGCCAGCTCGAGCGCGACGAGGTCCTTGCCCGGCTGCGCGCCGTCCTCGAGGACCCGGCCATCCTGAAGATCGGCCAGAACGTGAAATACGACTGGAAGATCCTTGCCCGCCACGGCATCCGAATGGGGCCGATCGACGACACCATGCTCCTGTCCTACGTCCTCCACGCGGGCCTCCACGGCCATGGCATGGACGAGCTCTCGGACCGCTACCTCGGCCACCGCCCGATCCCGATCAAGGAGCTGATCGGCTCCGGCAAGGCCCAGATCACCTTCGACCGGGTGCCGATCGACACGGCCACCCGCTACGCCGGCGAGGATGCCGAGGTGACGCTGCGGCTCTGGCAGCGCCTCCGGCCCGACCTGCCGCGGGCCCGCGTCACGACCGTCTACGAAACCCTCGAGCGACCGCTGGTCGTGATCCTCGCGGCGATGGAGATGGCCGGGATCGCCGTCGAGCGCGAGGCGCTCGGCCGCATGTCGGCGGCCTTCGCCCGGAAGATGGCCGCGGCCGAGGCCGAGATCCAGGCCCTCGCGGGGGTGCCCTTCAACGTCCAGTCGGCCGCCCAGGTGGGCGAGGTCCTGTTCGGGCGGATGGGCCTTCCCGGCGGGACGAGGACCCGCACCGGCCAGTGGGCGACGACGGCGGACGTCCTCGAGGACCTCGCGACCGAGCATCTCCTGCCCGGCCGCATCCTCGACTACCGCCAGTTGCAGAAGCTCAAGTCGACCTACACCGACGCCCTCCAGGCGGCGATCAACCCCGCGACCGGGCGCGTCCACACCTCCTACGTCCAGAGCGGGGCGGCGACCGGGCGGCTCGCCTCGACCGACCCCAACCTCCAGAACATCCCCGTCCGCACCGAGGAGGGTCGGCGTATCCGCGAGGCCTTCGTCGCCGCCCCGGGCCGGCGGCTCGTCAGCCTCGACTACAGCCAGATCGAGCTTCGCATCCTCGCCCACGTCGCCGGCATCGACGCCCTCAAGGTCGCCTTCCGCAAGGGCCAGGACATCCATGCCCTGACCGCGAGCGAGATGTTCGGCGTGCCGCTCGACCAGATGACGCCCGAGGTGCGCCGGCGCGCCAAGGCGATCAACTTCGGCGTCATCTACGGCATCTCGGGCTTTGGGTTGGCGCGCAACCTGCGCATCCCCCGCGACCAGGCCCAGGCCTTCATCGACACCTACTTCCAGCGCTTCCCCGGCATCCGCGCCTACATGGACGCAACCGTCGCCTTCGGCCGCGCGCGGGGCCATGTCGAGACGCTCTTCGGGCGAAGGATCCACACCCCCGAGATCGGGGCCCGCGGGCCCGCCGCGGGCTTCGCCCGGCGGGCGGCGATCAACGCCCCGATCCAGGGCACGGCCGCCGACATTATCCGCCGGGCGATGATCCGCATGCCGGGTGCGCTCGCCGGGCTGCCGGCGACGATGCTCCTGCAGGTGCACGACGAACTTCTGTTCGAGGTCGAGGAGGGCGCGGTGGAGGCCGTGGTGGCGCGGGTGCGCGAGGTGATGGAGGGGGCGGCGGAGCCCGCGGTCGCGCTATCGGTGCCGCTGACGGTCGATGCCGGAGCGGGCGCGAACTGGGCGGAGGCACACTGATCATGGCGCACGACGACAGGGGCCACGACCATGGCGGCCACGACCATGGCGGCGGGAAGGATGCCGGTCGCGGCCGCGGCCACCGCCATCACGGCCACCACCACCACCACCACGGCGACCGGGCGCTCGGCTGGGCGGTGGCGGTCAACCTCGCGCTCACGGTGGTCCAGGTCGCGGGCGGGCTCGTCGCCGGCTCGATCGCGCTTCTCGCCGATGCCATGCACAACCTCTCCGACGCCCTCGCGCTCCTTCTCGCCTGGGCGGCGCGGCGGGTGGCGCGACGGCGGGCGACCCCGGCCATGTCCTTCGGCTACGGCCGCGCCGAGGCGGTGGCGGCGCTCGTCAACTATACCGCGCTGGTGCTGGTGGCGTTCTATCTCGCCGCCGAGGGGCTGGTGCGCCTTCTCGACCCGCCGGCGGTCGAGGGCTGGATCGTCGTCTGGGTGGCCGGCGTCGCGCTCGTCATCGACGCCCTGACCGCCGCCCTGACCTGGCGGCTGGCCAGGGAAAGCGCCAACGTCCGCGCCGCCTTCCTCCACAACGTCGCCGACGCGCTGGGCTCGGTCGTGGTGATCGTCGCCGGGGTGCTCATCATCCTCTGGGACTGGCGGCTGATCGACCCGCTGGCGACGCTCGCGATCGCGGGCTACATCCTGTGGATGGTCGCGGGCGAGGTGCGGCCGGTGGTTCGCCTCCTCATGCTCGGGGCGCCCGACGATCCCGGGCCGGCGGCGGTCGCGGCGACCCTCGGGGCGGTCGCGGGGGTCGCCTCGGTCCACCATCTCCACCTCTGGCAGATCGACGAGGGGCGGCTCGCAGTCCAGGCCCATCTCGCGCTCGCCGACGGGGCCGACCAGCCCGGCGTCCTCCGGGCGGCGCGCGCGGCCCTCGTCCGCCACCACGCGATCGGTCACGCGACCCTCGAGCCCGAGCCCTTCGGCGCTCCCTGCGCCGAGGGCGCCGCCTGACCCCGCCCGGGGCCCCGCCCGTGGCCTGGGGCGAGGAGGGGCGAGCCGGGGGGCCGATTCCGCGTGGGTCCACGATCCCTTCAGGGCGACGTCTGCCCAAGCGGAACCGCCTCGCCGCCGCATCCCGCCCGTCCGCCGGCACGGGCAGTCCGGCCGTTCGGGGCGCGCGCGCCGCGGGTCGCCGGCGAGGGAGATCCTTCCTTGCCCAGGGGCGGGGGCCCGGCGCCGGGTGGCGGGACCGGTCCGGGGCGAAGGGGGCGATGAGCGCAGGGGCCGGAACGGCAAGGCCCCGCGGCGCGGGGGCCGCGGGGCAGGGCCGGTCGCCGCGGCCGTCAGAGAAGCTTGAGGTCGGAGGCCGAGGCGCGCCCGTCGCGGCCCGACTGCAACTCGTAG
>JADLCV010000178.1 GCA_020846995.1 Paracoccaceae bacterium | reverse complement strand
GCCGGAGGCGACGGCCAGGGGATGGCCGGCGACGACCATGCCGTTCGGGGCCACGACGGGCTGGTCGAGGGCCAGCGCCGGCAGCGCGAGCCCCGCCCCGGCCAGCGTCGCCGCGAGCAGCAGCGAGTGTGGCGGACGCCACCTCTTCGTGTCCATGACACATCCTCCCATTTGCGAAATCGCCGGCTCCAAGGGGCCGCCCCTTATGTATACCGAGGCATCCCGCACGGGGCCAGCGGCGAGATGTCGCGGCCCGCCCTGTTCCCTGTCCCGAGGCGCCCGCCGGCGCCCGGGTGTGCGCAGCGGTTGCGCCAGATCACGTCAGCAAAGGCCCGGTTGCGAAATTGCCGGCGCGCCCCTGCCCTGCCATGCTCGACCCCGCCACCCCCCGCGCCCGCCGAGGTCGTCCGCGACCCCCGGCCGGTCGCGCACCGCTCATTCCGGGCCCTTCGCAATGCCGGACGCCACCCCGCACTACGACTACATCATCGTCGGCGGCGGCTCGACGGGCTGCACGCTCGCCGGCCGGCTGTGCGAGGATCCCGCCCTCCGCGTCCTCCTCCTCGAGGCCGGGCCCTCCGACCGCAACCCCTGGATCCGCTTCCCCGCCACCTACTTCAAGGTCTGCCAGGGCGACCTCCTGACCCGCCACCGCTACGAGCCGAGCCCGGCGCAGACGCGCCGGCAGGAACCCTCGATGGTCCAGGCCCGCGTCCTCGGCGGCGGCAGTTCGGTCAACGCCATGCTCTACCTGCGCGGCGTGCCGGCGGACTACGACGGCTGGGCGGCGGCGGGGGCGGCGGGCTGGGGCTTTGCGGACGTCCTGCCCTATTTCCGCCGGGCCGAGTGCAACAACCGCCTCGCCGACGCCTTCCACGGCACCGAGGGGCCGCTCGGCGTCTCCGACCAGGGCCACATGCTGCCCCTCACCCGGCGCTGGATCCAGGCCTGCCAGCAGCGCGGGCTACCCTACCGGGCCGACTTCAACGCCGGCGATCCCGCCGGCGTCGGGCCCTACCAGGTGACCGTCCGCAACGGCGTACGCTCGAGCGCGGCCCGCGCCTACCTGCCGCCCGCGGTCCGGCGGCGGCCGAACCTGAGCATCCTGACCGGGGCCGAGGTGCAGCGCCTGCTTCTCGCCGGCGGCCGCGTCGGCGGGGTCGCGTTCGTCCGCAGGGGGCGGCACGCGACCGCCCATGCCGGCGAGGTCATCGTCGCCGCCGGCGCCTTCGCCACGCCGAAGCTCCTCATGCAGTCGGGGATCGGGCCGGCCGACCACCTGCGCGGCCACGGCATCGCGGTCGCGGCCGACCTCCCCGGGGTCGGGCAGAACTACCAGGACCACATCGAGATGTCGATGATCTGGCGGCTCCGCGGCGCGACCAGCTACGACCGCTACAAGCGCCTCCGCTGGATGGCGCTCGCGGGGCTCGAGTTCGGGCTCTTCGGGCGCGGGCCGGTGACCTCGAACCTGATCGAGGCGGGCGCCTTCTGGTGGAGCTCGGTTGCCGGGCCGAACCCCGACCTGCAGTTCTTCTTCGTCGCCGGGGCGGGGGTCGAGGAGGGCGTCGACGGCGTCCCCGGCGGCAACGGCTGCACGATCTCGATCACCCAGACCCGCCCCCGGGCGCGCGGCCACGTCGGCCTGACCGCCGCCGACCCCTCGGCACCCCTGCGCATCGTGCCGAACTTCCTGACCCACCCCGACGACCTGCGCTGCCTTGCCGACGGCGCGCGGCTCATGGCCGAGGTCATGCGCGAGCCTGCCATCGCCCCCCTGATCGCCGCCGGCCACGTCCCCGACCGCCCCCTCGCGACCGCGGCCGAATGGGAGGATTTCGTGCGCGCCGAGGCCCATCCCGGCCTGCACCCCTGCGGCACCTGCCGCATGGGGACGGACGCCATGGCCGTGACCGACCCCGAGCTTCGGGTCCACGGGGTCGCGGGGCTGCGCCTCGCCGACGCCTCGGTGATGCCGCACGTCGTCTCGGGGAACCTGAACGCCGCCTGCATCATGATCGGCGAGCGCGCGGCCGACATCGTCCGCGGCCGGACGCTGCCGCGGGCGACCGTCGTCCCCGCCGCTCCCCTCCGCGCGGCCCTGCCCGAGGTCGCCGGATGACCGGGGACGCACTCCTCCGCGACGCCCATGCCGTCCTCCTGCCGGCCTTCGAGGAGATCCCCGGCCCGGGCGAGGTCGAGGGCTTCCTCGGCGCCGGCGGCGTCGCCCTCCTTCTCGGGATGTCGCGGGCCGAGTTCGTGGCCCGCCGCATGGCACCCGCCCGCATCGCCCTCGAGACGCCCGCGGCCTTCGCCGCCCTGGCCGGTCGCGCCCGCGCCGCCGCCGGCGGCCCCGTCCTCATCGCGATCGACTACGAGATCGGCGGCCTCCAGCGCCTGCACCGGCTCGGCCCGGCACTCGCCCGCCCCGCGGCGGCGCTCGCCATGGCCGAGGACGAGGTCGAGGGCTTCGGCGCCGCGGCGGCACGGGCGGCGCGCGCGCTCGGCATCACCCTCATCCTCGCCCCCGTCCTCGATCTCGCGGGGCCCGGGCCCTGGCTCGCCGGCCGCTGCCTCGCGGCCGCGCCAGAGGCGGTGGCGCGGGTCGCGGCCGCCTTCATCCGCGGCCTCCAGGGGCAGGGTGTCGCCGCCACGGCCAAGCATTTCCCCGGCCATGCGCGGCTCGCCGGCGATCCCTTCGACGACCCGGCGCTCAGCCTCGAGGGGCCCCGCGCCATGCTCGCGCCGGGGCTCCTGCCCTTCCGCAGCGCCATCGCCGCCGGCGTCCGCGCGGTCATGACCGGGCCGGTGCCGGTGACGGCCCTCGACCCCGGCGAGCCGGCCTCGACCTCGGCCGCGGTGATCGGGCAGTTGCGGGCCGAGATGGGGTTTTCCGGCCTCGTCATCTCCGACGATCTCGACCTGCCGGCGACGCTGCGCGGCCGCGGCCTCGAGGCCACCGCCCTCGCCGGTCTCGATGCCGGGGCCGACCTCCTGCTGCTCGCCGCCGGCCCCGGGGCCGCCCACGCCACCCGCACCGCCCGCGCGATCGCCGCCGCGGCGGCAGCGGACGCGGCCCGGCGGATGAGGCTCGCCGCTGCCGCCGCCGCCGTCCGCGGGCTGGCGCGCGATCTTCGGTAGCCCCGCGTGCGTCTCCCGCCCCGCCCCCCGCTCCGCACCGGCAGGCCGGCCCGACCATCCGGCCCCGGCCGGGGGCAGGACCGGCCGCGGGGCAGGCATGACCCGGCGCGGCCGCTCCACCGACACGCCCGAGGGTGCGGACATGCACGACCATGACGTGATCGTCATCGGCAGCGGCGTCGGCGGCAGCGTCGCCGCCCGTCGGCTGGCCGAACGCGGGGCCCGCGTCCTTGTCCTCGAGCGGGGCGACTTCGTCCCCCGCGAGGATGACAACTGGAGCGTCGATGCCGTCTTCTTCCGGCGGAAATACACCGCCCGCGAGACCTGGATCGACGGCCGCGGGCGCCGCTTCGATCCCGGCATGCACTACAACGTCGGCGGCGCGACGAAGTTCTACGGCGCCGCCCTCTTCCGGCTGCGCGAGCGCGACTTCGGGGCGGTCGAGCATGCGGGGGGCGTCTCCCCGGCCTGGCCCTTCGACTACGCCGCGCTCGAGCCCTACTACGGCGAGGCCGAGCGGATGTTCGTCGTCCACGGCGACGACGCGGGCGATGCCACCGCACCGGCGCGGACGACCCCCTACCCCTTCCCGGCCGTCACCCCGGAGCCCGTGGTGGCGCGGATGGCCGGGCGGATGCGGCGGGCGGGCCTCTCGCCCTCGGCCCTGCCGCTCGGGCTTCACGCCAGGCCCGGGGGCACCTGCATCCTCTGCCGGACCTGCGACGGTTTCCCCTGCCGGCTCGGGGCCAAGGCCGATGCCGAGACGAGCGGCCTCGAGCCCGCCTTGGCCACCGGGCGGGTCGAGCTGATGATACAGACGACGGCGCGGCGCCTCGTCCTCGCCCCCGACGGCCGGCGCATCGTCGCCGTCGAGGTCGCCCGCGCGGGCGAGGTGCAGCGCCTTTCCGCGCCCCTCTTCGTCCTCGCCGGCGGGGCCGTCAACAGCGCCGCCCTCCTCCTGCGGTCGGCCGACACGGGCGCCCCGACGGGGGTCGCGAACCGCTCCGACGTCGTCGGCCGATACTACATGACGCACAACCAGACGGCGCTGATGGGCCTCGCCCCGGCCGTCAACGACACGACCTTCCAGAAGACGCTGGTCATCAACGACTGGTATTTCGGCGACGGCGACTTTCCCCACCCGATGGGGCAGGCGCAGATGCTGGGCAAGCTCCAGGGCGGGATGCTGACCGCGAACGTGCCGCTCCTGCCGCGCCTTGCCGGCCATGCCATGGCGAGGCGGGGCATGGACTGGTTCGCGATGTCCGAGGACCTGCCCGATCGCGCCAATCGGGTGACAGTCGCGGGCAGCGACATCCGCCTTGCCGTGACGCCGAACAACCTTCCCGGGCACCTTGCCCTCGTGCGCCGCCTCGGCCGGGCGCTGCGGCGGGCGGGCTATCCCCTGGTCGTGACAAAGTCGCTCCGCACCCACGCCACCGGCCACCAGTGCGGCACGGTGCGGATGGGCAGCGATCCCGCAACCTCGGCGCTCGACCCCTATTGCCGCGCCTGGGACCAGCCGAACCTCTTCGTCGTCGACGCCTCGTTCTTCCCCTCCTCGGCGGCGGTCAACCCGGCGCTGACGGTCGCGGCCCAGGCCCTGCGAGCGGCTGATCACATGCTGGCGACGGATCTCGGGGCAGGCTGAGCCGCGCCGCGCCCCCGTGCCTCAGGGGCGGCCGCGGATGTGGTCGGCCCCCTTCTCGGCGATCATGATCGCGACGCCGTTGGTGTTGCCCGAGACGAGGTTCGGGGCGACCGAATTGTCGCAGACCCGAAGGCCCGCGACCCCGTGCACGCGGAGGTCGGGGGCGACGACGGAAAGGGGGTCGCTGCCGATCCGGCAGGTTCCCGTCGGGTGGAGGGCGGCGTGATACTGCGACAGGACGTAGTCGCGCACGTCCTCGCGCGTGCTCACCCCGGCTGGGGCATGGATCCGGCGCAGATGGCGGGCGAGGACCTTCTGGGCCATGATCCGCAGGCCCATCTCCACCCCCTGGCACATGACCCCGAGATCGAGGGGATCGGCGAGGTAGCCGGGCGCGATCCGCGGCAGCGCGAAGGGGTCGGGGCCCGCGAGGGTCACCTCCCCGCGCGAGCGGGGCCGGGTCTGGCAGATGTTCAGCGTCGTGCCGTTGCCGCCCGGGACGGTGCCGACGCCCTCCTCGACGCCGGCGCCGGGCATGAAGCAGCACTGCAGGTCCGGCCGGTCCTCGCTCAGGGTCGAGCGCATGAAGGCGCCGCCCTCGACGACGTTGGCGGTGCAGGGCCCGCGCCGGAACAGGAGGTATTCGAGGCCGGCCGCGAACTGCCAGTGCCGCTTCTTGTACTTGTCGTAGCTGAGGGGCCCGTCGACCTCGTGGATGATCGAGACCTCGACGTGGTCCTGGAGGTTGCGGCCGACGCCCGGCAGGTCGGCGACGACCTCAAGCCCCTGGCGGCAAAGCGCCCGGCCGTCGCCGATCCCCGACAGCATGAGGAGGCGCGGGCTGTTGATCGCCCCGGCGGCGACGATGACCTCGCGCCCGGCCCGGATCACCGCCCGCCGCCCGCGGGCGAGGACCTCGACGCCGGTGGCGCGGCGACCCCGGAAGAGGATCCGCAGGGCGCGGGTGCCGGTCTCGACGCGGAGGTTCCTGCGCCTGCGCGCCGGACCGAGGTAGCAGGTCGCGGCGCTGGCCCGGCGGCCGGCGCGGGCATTAATCTGATAGAAGCCGCAGCCGTCCTGGCCGGCGCCGTTGAAGTCGGGGTTGAAGGGCAGCCCGGCCTCCTGGCAGGCCTGCACCCAGAGCCGGCTCATCGGGTGGGTGAAGGCCTGGTCGGAGACCGCGAGCGGGCCGTCGGTGCCGTGCAGGGGGCCGGCGAAGCGGTCGTTGGCCTCGCAGCGGCGGTAGTAGGGCAGGACGTCGTCCCAGCCCCAGCCGGTGGCGCCGGCTTCGCGCCATTCGTCGTAGTCGCGCGGCTGGCCGCGCAGGTAGACCATGGCGTTGACCGAGCCGCCGCCGCCCAGCACGCGGGCCTGGACCATGGTCGGGGCGGGGTCGCCGCGGTGGCCGGGCCCCGGCTGCCAGGGGTAGCGCGCGACAAGGCGGCCCTGGCTGGTCTTGTAGTAGGTCACGGGAAGGTGGATCCAGGGGCTGCGGTCGCTCGGCCCCTCCTCGAGGAGGAGGACCGAGGCGCGCGGGTCCTCGCTCAGCCGGGCGGCGACGACGCAGCCCGCGGAGCCGCCCCCGATGACGATGAAGTCGGCAGCGTCCATGGCCGTCAGCCGGCGGGAAAGGGCACCCAGGCACGGGCCCGGGACGAGGCGACCGCGGCCTCCGACAGGAGCACGCCGCGCAGGCCCTCGGCCGCGTCGGCGAGCGGCACGGGCGTCGCCCGCCGCCAGTCCCGGCCGGCCTCGAGGGCCGTGGCGCAGTCGCAGTAGAGGTTGGCGAGGGCCTCGAGGTAGGCCTCGGGGTTGCCGGCGGGGAGGCTGATCGCCGTCCGCGCATCCGGGGTGTTGTCGGCCTGGCCGCGGCGGTAGACGAGGTCGGCCGCGTTCAGCCGAGACAGGCGCAGGGTCTCGGGTGCCTCCTGCTGCCATTCGAGCGTGCCGCGGCTGCCGACGATCCTGAAGCGCAGCCCGTTGCGGTGCCCGGGGGCGGCGAGCGAGGCCCACAGGAGGCCGTGGGCGCCGCCGTCGAACTCCATCTGGACGACATCGGTATCGTCAAGGCCGAAGCCCGCGACGGTCGAGAGCAGGCGCGCGGCGAGCGCCGTGCAGCGCTGGCCGGTGAGGAACTCGGCGAGGTGGAAGGCGTGGGTGCCGACGTCGCCGAGCGCGCCCGTGGCCCCGGCCCGGGCGGGGTCGCCCCGCCAGACGCCGCCCTTGCCCAGCCGCGCGGGGTCGTCGGCGAGCCATTCGAGAAGGTATTCGACGGCAACGAAGCGGACCTCGCCGATCTCGCCCTCACGGATGCGGGCGCGGGCGTCGCGCACCATGGGATAGCCCGTGTAGGTGTAGGTGACGGCCAGAAAGCGGTCGTCGGCCGCCGCCAGGCGCGCGAGCGTGCGCGCCTCGGCCGCGGTCGCCGCCAGCGGCTTGTCGCAGATGACCGGGATGCCGGCCGCAAGGAACTGCCGGCAGGGCTCGAAATGGAGGTGGTTGGGGGTGACGACGATGACCACCTCGACGGGGTCGGCGCGCCCCGCCTCGTCCTCGGCAAAGGCGCGGAAATCCCCGTGGTTGCGCGCGGGCGCGAGACCGAGCGCCGCGCCCGCCTCGCGGCCGGTCGCGGGGTCCGACGAGAAGGCCCCGGCGACGAGGTCGAAGCGGTTGGAAAGGCGCAGGGCCGCGCGGTGGACCGGGGCGAAGAACGAGCCCCGCCCGCCCCCCACCATCCCCGCCCGCAGCCGCCGGCGGCGGGGGATGTCGGCGACCAGCTCCCTCATCGCGCCCTGCCGCCACTGTCCCGGCGGTCGGCGAGGATCATGTCGGCCCCCTTCATGGCGATCATCGCCGTCGGCGTGTTGGTGTTGCCCGAGACGATCCGCGGCATCACCGAGGTGTCGGCGATGCGCAGGCCGTCGAGCCCGAGGAAGCGCAGGCGGGCATCCACCACCGCCTCGGGGTCGCCGCGCTGGCCCATCCTTGCGGTTCCGGCGGGGTGGAAGATCGTCGTCCCGATGTCGCCTGCCGCCCGCGCCAGCGCCGCGTCGTCGTCGCCCACGGCCGCGCCGGGAAGATGCTCGACGGGGTTCAGGTGCCGCAGCGGCGGCTGCGCCATCAGCCGCCGCGTCAGGCGGATCGCCGCGGCCGCGACCCTCCGGTCGTCCTCGGTGGCGAGATAGTTGGGCGCGATCACGGGCGCCGCCCGGGGATCGGCGGCGGTGACGCGGACCTCCCCGCGCGAGGTCGGGCGCAGGTTGCAGGCGGCGACCGTGATCGCCGGGAAGCGGTGCAGGGGCTCGCCGAAGCGGTCGAGCGAGAGGGGCTGGACGTGGAACTCGAGGTTCGCGCGGTCGCGGGCAGGGTCGGACTTCATGAAGATGCCAAGCTGCGAGGGCGCCATCGTCAGGGGCCCCCGCCGCCGCAGGAGGTAGTCGAGGCCCATCAGCCCCCGCCGGAAAAGCGAGGGATAGAGGTCGTTGAGGGTCGTGGCGCCATGGATGCGGTAGATCGCACGCTGCTGGAGGTGGTCCTGGAGGTTGCGGCCGACGCCCGGGTGATCGCGGACACAGTCGATCCCGGCCGCCCGCAGCCAGGCGCCGGGGCCGACGCCCGAGCGGTGCAGGATCTGGACCGAGCCGATGGCGCCCGCGGCCAGCACGACCTCGGCCCGCGCCTTCGCCTCGCGCGGGCTGCCGTCGGCCGCGAGCCAGCGAACCCCCGTCGCCCGGCCCCCGGCGAGGGTCAGCCGGTCGACCAGCGCCCCGGTCTCGAGCCGCAGGTTTGCCCGCCCCAGCACCGGCTTCAGGAAGCCGCGGGCCGAGGACCAGCGCCGGCCGCGCTTCTGGTTGACGTGGAAGTAGCCCGCCCCGTCGTTGCGCCCGGTGTTGAAGTCGTCGCTCCGCGGCACGCCCATGGCGCCGGCGGCATCGCGCACCGCATCGAGGACCGGCCAGGCGACCCGCGGCGCCTCGACGCGATAGCCGCCGCCGATGCCGTGGAAGGGCCCCGCGCCCAGAAAGTGGTCCTCGATCCGCCGGAAGACGGGCAGGACATCGTCCCAGCCCCAGCCGGCGAGCCCGAGGTCGCGCCAGCCGTCGTAGTCCTCGGCCTGGCCGCGCATGGCGATCATGGCGTTGATGGCCGAGGAGCCGCCGATCACCTTGCCGCGCGGATAGGCAAGGCTGCGCCCGTTCAGCCCCGGCTCGGCGACGGTGCGGAACATCCAGTCGGCGCGCGGGTTGCCGATGGCGAAGAGGTAGCCGACGGGGATGTGGAACCAGATCCAGTTGTCCCGGTCCCCGGCCTCGAGGAGGAGGACGCGGCTCGCGGGCGCCTCCGAGAGCCGGTTGGCGAGGATGCACCCCGCCGTGCCGGCCCCGACGACGATGTAGTCGTAGACCTCGCCCATCGCCTTCCCCTTCCCGCCCCGCCCCCCGCGCCCGCTCAGGCGGCCAGGGGATGGAACTCGATCGCCATCCAGATGCAGTCCTCGTCGGTCCAGCCGCGATGCCAGGGATAGCGGAAGTCGCGCACTCCCTCGACGCGGGCGATGGGGTCGTGGGTGTCGCCGGGGGCGGTAGAGATCTCGCGGTAGAGATCCCGGCCCTCGCCGTCGGCAAAGATCTGGATCCGCCCCCGGCCGAAGATCTGGGTGTGGATCTCGAGGAAGTCGTGGCGGTGGTGGAGGCCCGCGTCGGTCCGCGGCGGCGCCCACCAGAGGTTGAGCTCGAGGCGGAAGCGGGCCCGTTCCGCGCGCGGCTCGGGGTCGTTCGCGAAGGCCCAGGGGTTGATCTCGACCTCGCCGACGACGTCCCGGGGCGAGATGTAGAGCGGTGTGGTCCGCGGGAACGCGGCCATGCGGTTGCCGAACCAGTCCCAGCCGTCGAGGACGACACCGCCGAGGTTCGCGTCCACCGGCACGTCGACGATCGAGGCGCGGGCGGCGCGGGCGATGCGGCCGCCGCGGAGGATCGTCGATTTCCACGGCGGCACCACGCCCGGCACCGCGCCGGCGACGATCATCGCCTCGTCCGAGAGGTTGGTGACGACCCCGGTCGCGGGGCAGCCGGCGGCGTTCTCGACCAGTTCGGCGCGGACGAGGCGGCCGTCGAAGGCCAGGGGGCGGCGGCGGTTGGTGGCGGTCATCGGCGTTGCTCCCTGCGGCCTCCCGGGTGCCCTGCCGCGACCCCGGTCCGCGCGGCCGGCCCCGGGGCGGCGGCCGTCGCCCCTGCGGTCACGGGGCCCGCGCCCCGTTCAGAACCCGCGGCTGCGGACGTAGCGGGCGCGCAGTTCGCCGAGATAGGCCGGCACGGTGATGTCCCACCAGCCGGTGACATGCATGTTGGAATAGGGCCGCTCGATCGCGCTGACGGCGTCGATCAGGTAGGGCCGGCCCGAGGCGAGCGCGCGGGCGATCGCCGGGCCGATCTCGGCCGGATCGGTCACCCGCTCGCCGGCGCAGCCGAGCGAGATCGCCATCGCGGCCGCGTCGGCCATCCACGGCGCCCCGTCGGGGGTCGTGAAGCGGGTGATGATCTCGCGATCCTCGCCGAACATGTTGAGCTGGAGGTTGCGGATCGCGCCCCAGCCGCCGTTGTTGATGACGAGGAAGACCGCCGCCGCGCCGAGCATCGCCGCGGTCGCAAGCTCGGTTCCGGTCTGCAGCAGGGCACCGTCGCCGAAGATGGCGCAGACCGGGGCCTCGGGACGGGCGAGCTTGGCCCCGATCGCCGCCGGCAGGGCGAAGCCGATGCCCGACATGCCGCCCGGCGTGATGTGGGTCCGCGGCTCGTAGACCGGGAACTCGTTGAAGACCTGGTTCTGGGGGTTGGAGGAGTCGGTGACGACGATCGTCTCGCGCGGCAGGGCCTTGCGGGCCTCGACCAGCACCCGGCTGGCGGTCATGGGCTGGACG
The DNA here is from genome assembly GCA_020846995.1 of Paracoccaceae bacterium. Taxonomy (GTDB): domain Bacteria; phylum Pseudomonadota; class Alphaproteobacteria; order Rhodobacterales; family Rhodobacteraceae; genus JAHDXW01. The sequence goes on along the minus strand of JADLCV010000178.1, from coordinate 27,598 downwards.
TCGGCGCTGCGCAGGGGGCGCAGGAACTCCTCCCACTCGACCTTCCTTGCCAGCAGGTCCCGGAACTGCGCCGTGGCCCGGTGGTCGCGTGGCCGCCCCCGCGCGCGGAGCCCGTCGCGGATCGCCGCGAGGACGGCCCGCGCGTCCCCGAGGATGCCGACCTCGACGGGATAGTTCTTGCCGATCTCGAAGCCGTCGAGGTCAACCTGGATCAGCTTGGTCCTCGGGATGTCGAAGGTGATGCCGGGCCGGTAGGACGAGGTAATGCGGTCAGAGAAGCGGCAGCCGACGGCGAGGATGACGTCGGCCGTGCGGGTCATGGCGTTGCCGGGAATCGAGCCGAGATCGCCGCAGGCGCAGGCGAAGAGCTCGTGATCCTCGGGGAAGGCTCCCTTGCCCATGAACGAGGTCGTGACCGGGGCGCCGAGGAACTCGGCGACCTCCCGGAGTTCGGCCGTCGCCCCGGCGGTGATGACGCCGCCGCCGGCAAGGATCACCGGCCGCTCGGCCGCGCTGAGGAGCGCGACGGCGCGGGCGATGTAGTCGGGGTCGCCGTGGGGGCGGGCGGCGGTGCGCCGCCGGCGCCCGTCGGCGGGCGTGACGCGCGCCGTCTCGGCCTGGACGTCCTGGGGCACGTTGAGGAGGACCGGGCCCCGGCGCCCGTCGAGCATGGCGTTGAACGCCTGCTCCATCATGTTCGGAAGCTGCTCGACGTGACTGGGGCTGAACCAGCGCTTGACGACCGGCTCGGCCATGCGCGGGAAGTTGTCGGAATGGTGCCGGTCGAGTTCCTGGAGGACGCCGCGCCCGGTCATGTAGGTGTGCACGCCCCCGGTGATCACGAGTTGCGGCAGCGAATCGGCGAAGGCGGTGGCGATGCCCGTGAGGGTGTTGGTGGCGCCCGGCCCGATCGAGGTGACGACCGCCGCCACCCGCCCCGAGGCGCGCCAGAACCCGTCGGCCATGTGCGAGGCATTCTGCTCGTGCATCGCCGGCAGGAGCCGGATCTCCTCCCTGCGGTCGACGAAGGCATCCATGAGCGCGGTGTCGCCATGGCCGGGAATGCCGAAGACGTGGGTGACGCCCTCGCGGATCAGGTGATCGACGATGATCTCGCCGCCGGTCATCACGCGCCCCTCGGTGGCGCCTTCATGCCCCTTCGCGTCCCGCATCGCTTCCCTCCCCTGTCCGGCCGCTCGTCCCCGGCCTTGCCGTCGTGCCGGGCCCCGCGGGGACATGCCGCATCACGGCCGCCAGCATGGACCGGCACGCCCCCGCCGGCAATTTCGCAGCCCGCTCGATCCTGACGCGGTTTGGCGCGATGCCTGCTCCGGTCCGCGGCAGGGAGCCGGCCCTGCCCCCGGGGCGCCCCCCGTCGCCGCCACGCCCGGCCGGGGCCTTCGCACCGCCCTTCCCGGGCGACGCAGGGCGACGCAGGCGCCGGGCCCCCGATGCGAACTGCCCCTCGGCCCGATTCCGTGCTTTCGTCGGCGGCAGGCGCACGGGATCGCGCCGCCGGGGGCAGGATGAAAACGAACCGTCTCATCTACAACAGCATCGTCTCGCGCCATGCGACGCTCGCGATCGACCTCGAGATCGTCCGCGAGGCGGGCTTCGACGGCTACGAGGTGGCGGCGGGCAAGCTGCGCGACTTTCTCGCCGCCGGCTTCTCGGAGGCCGAGCTTGTCGCCCGCCTCGCCGGCACCTTCGTGTCGGGGATCGGCTATCTCGCCGACATCGAGCGGGCGGGCGAGGGCGAGGGCGAGGCGGCCCTGCTCGGGGAGGCCCGCGACCTCTTCCGGCTGGCCCGCATCGCCGGGGCGCGGGCGGTCCAGATCCTGACCGGGCCCCTGCGGCTCAGGGCCGTGGAGGAGTTCGCCGCGACCGGCACGACGGCGCTCTACCGCGGCGTCCTCGGCCTGCCCCGCGACCGCCAGCTGACCGCGACCGCCCGGGCCATGGCCCGGCTGGCCGATCTCGCGGCCGACGAGGGCCTCCTCCTCTACCTCGAATCGCTCGCCTGGACGCCGCTCAACCGGCTCGCCGACCAGGTCGAACTCATCCGCCGGGCCGGGCGCGGGAACCTCCGCCTCGTCGTCGACTTCTGGCACTGCCATGCCGCGGGCGACAGCCCCGATGCCCTCGCCCGCCTCGACGGCCGCCTGATCTGGGGCGTCCACGTCTGCGACAGCCTTCCCTTCGCCGGCGGCATCCCCGACGAGGTCGTCCTCCGCGACGTCCCCGCCGGCCGCGGCGTGCTGCGCCTGCGGGACTGGGCCGACGCGGTGAAGGCGACGGGCTACACCGGCTGGTGGAGCTGCGAGAGCTTCTGCCGGCGCCAGCACCAGGACAACAGCTTTGCCGTCGCGCGCGAGCTTCGCGACCAGATGCGCGACCTCGTCGGCGTCTGACCGTCCCCTCGCGCGGGCCGGCCTGCACCTTGACCGGCGCCCGGGGCCGGGCGCCGGCGGGCCGCGCGGCCGGCGCCGCGCCGTCCTCCGCCGCCCCGTCCTGCGACGGCCCGCTTGCGCCGCCCCCGCCCCGCACCTAGATTGCCGGGCGAGAGGTTGGCGCGGGCAGGCGTCTCGCCAACCCGGTCAGGTCCGGAAGGAAGCAGCCGCAACGAGTCCCGTCTGGGTCGTCGTCCAGCCTCTCGCCCTTCCCCTCAGGGGCGCTCGACCAGTTCCACCCGGCGGTTGCGGGCCCGTCCGGCGTCGGTCGCGTTGGTGAAGATCGGCGCCAGCGGGCCGACCCCGTGCGCTTCGAGGCGGGCCGCGTCCACCCCGTGGTCGCTGGCGAGCGCGGCGACGACCGCCTCGGCCCGGGCGCGCGAGAGGGCGAGGTTGTAGTCGGTGGCACCGGTCGCGTCGGAATGGCCGACGACATGGAAGCGCATGCCGGGGTGGAGGGCAAGGTAGGTCGCGACCGCTTCCAGCGCCGCGCGCGAGCGCGGCTCGAGCGTCGCGCGGTCGAACTCGAAGTAGAGCCCGTCGAGCACCACGCGCCCCTTCTCGGCGAGGTCGCGTCCGATCGCCTCGGGATCGACGGCGACAAGCCCGGTCTCGGCCGCCGTCACCTCGACGATGTCGATGAGCGTGCCGACGAGGTCGACGGCGTGCTGCTCGACCGTGACGACGACCCAGACCGGCCCCGCCGCGCGGTCGCGGAAGGCCACGAAGCTGCCCGCGCCGCCCTGCGAACTCGTCCCCGCCGCCATCGTCCCGACCTCGCCCGGGGCCGTGAAGGGGTTGGCGTCGAGGTAGATGCCGAACCATTGCCGCCCGCCCACGCCGGGGCCGGCGCGGGTCGCCGACATGCCCTCGGCGAGGATCGCGAAGCCCGTCGCCGCGAAGGCCTCGCGGAAGTTGAGGAAGATCTCGTCATAGCCGCGCCCGGCGGCGCCGCGGCCGGCGTAGGAATAGAAGCTGCGGGTGACGCGGCCGGCGACCTCGCGCCAGTCGCCGACGGTCCGGTAGCCCGTGACCGGGCCGAGCGGGACACGGAAGGGGCGGAAGTTCTCGACCGTCTGCCAGCGCAGTTCCTGCCCGGGGTAGCGGGTCACCATCGCGTGCTCGACCGCCCCGGCGACATCCTCGGCCAGCGCCGCCCCCGTCCAGAGGACGGCCGCCACCGCCATCAGCACCCGTCGCATCGCACCCTCCCCTCGGCCGCCGCGCGGCTAGCCTAGCACGGTCCCTCGGTCCCGGGCAGGGCGCCGCCGGGTGCCCCTCGATGCCCGCAGGCGATGGGCTTCATGGGTCCGCCCTCCCCAGCGCGGGGTGCCGGTCGGGGGCCGGGCCGGCCGGCCTCACTCCCGCAGGGCGGTGCGGAACACGCAGCCGTCGGAGACGAGTTCGGGCGGGGTCAGGCAGAGGCCGCGGGCCAGCGTCCAGGCGGCCAGCACCTTGGGAACATAGGCGCGGGTCTCGGCGAAGGGAGGGACGCCGCCATGGGCACGAACGGCGCCCTCGCCGGCATTGTAGGCGGCCAGCACCATCACCGGGTCGCGCCCGAACTCGCCCATCAGCCAGTCGAGGTAGGCGGTGCCGCCGGTGATGTTGGCAACGGGGTCGGTGGCGTCGGCAACGCCGAAGCGGGCGGCGGTATCGGGGACAAGCTGCATGAGGCCGGTCGCGCCCGCGCCACTTACCGCCGCCGGCCGCCCGCCCGATTCGATGCCGATCACGGCCAGGACGAGGGCGGGCGAGACCTGCCGGCCCACGGTCGCGGCAAGGATCGCCGGCCCGTGGGCCGCGGCGATCGCCTGCAGCTCGGCCAGCCGCGGCACCGGCACGGCGGCGTCCGCGGGCTCGGCCGCGAGCGCCGCGAGGGCGGCCTGGAAGCGGCCGGCGGTCGCCCCGAGATCGGGCGAGACCGCCTCCCAGAACCACGCGAAGGGAAGGGCCGCGGGAGCCTCCCCGGGGGCGGGAGCGCCCGCGGCCGGCGGCGGCGGCACCGCCGGGCGCAGCGCCAAGAGGCGCGCCTGTTCCGCGGGGTCGATGCGGACGGTGATTCGCGGCCCCGCGCCCGGCCCCGGCGGCTTCACCCGCCGGAAGGTGAAATCGGCCCCCTCCGCCCCCGCCGGACCGGCCAGGAGCGCCGTTGCGACCGCCGCCGCCAACACGGCGGCAGCACACGCGCCCATTCCCATGCGGCTGCCCGCTGCCTGTCAGGGACGGTTCATCCCGTCCTCGCCGCCAGTCTCGCAGAAACGGGGCCGCCCGGCCAGCCTGCGAATCGGGGCGTGGCGGGAATGCCACATTCGCCCCGAAGGACACCCCACCCGATCCGCCTCACAGGAACGTATTTAGTAAAACCAGCCTGTTAGCGCGGAGTTCAGGAATCTTTGCCGGGCCGAAAAAGAACGATACCCGCCCCAATGCCGCCACGATTCGGGGGCCATATCAGCCCATGCCGCGACGGAGAACGGCCCCGACAAGGGCCAGCCAGCCAGGAACGCCGCCGCGGCAGCGCACATCGAGCGACAACCCTGTGGAGAGAGCCATGAAGCTGTTCAACCTCGTGAAGAAGTTCCGCACTGACGAATCCGGCGCCGTGACGGTCGACTGGGTCGTGCTCACCGCCGCGATCGTCGGCCTCGGGATCGTCGTCATGACGACCGTCGGCGGCGGCATCACCACCCTGTCGGGCAACATCTCGTCCGCCATCGGTGCCACCACGGTCGGCTTCAGCGGCGAGTGATCGCAACCGGATTGCCTGCGGCAGGGCCGCGCCCCGAGGGGGGCGCGGCCCTTCCCGTTCCGCGGTGGCGCCCCCGGTCGCGGCCGCGCCCGCCCGCGCCCCTTGCCGCCCCGGGGGCACCGCAACTTTGCCGCAATCGCATGGCCTCCTCGGCCGCGGGTGGCATCGGGGGGCGGGGAGAGCGCGGAGGACGGAGATGCTGACACGGGTCGGACGCTTCCTGAACGACGACGCGGGCGCGGTGACGGTCGACTGGGTCATCCTCTGCGCGGCCATGGTCGGGCTCGGGGTGCTGGTCGTCACCTTCATCGGCGACGCCACCTCGAACCTATCGACCAGCACCGGCGGCTACATCGGCGCCATCACCGTCGGCTTCGCGAGCGAATAGGGCCGCGCCGAAATCCGTGGCGGCGCCGCGGTTCCGGCAAACTTGCGCCCCATTGCCGGGGCATCCAGTCGCCGACATCGACGCCCGCCGCAGCCGCGCCCGCCGGCGCCTGCCGGGCGCCAGGGAGGTGAGAGATGAGGATGGTGTTCGCACTCGTTCTGGTGGTCGGCGTCGGGCTCGCGGGCTTCGCAGTCTACATGGCGCAGGCCTTCATCGGCCAGACCCAGGCCGAACTCGAGGCCGAGCGCGCCGCCCGGGCGGCGGCGGTGCCGACGGTCAGGGTCTGGGTGGTGGGCCGCGACCTCCAGTATGGCGAGCAGGTGACGGCGGCCGACTTCGGCAGCATCCCGTGGCCGCAGGATGCCGTGCCGGCCGGCGCCTTCACGAGCAAGGAGGCGCTTTTCCCGCCCGCCGGTGCCCCTTTCCGCACCGTCCTGCGGCCGATGGAGAAATACGAGCCGGTGCTGGCGAGCAAGATCACCGAGCCGGGCGAGGATGCCGGCATCGGCGCCCGCCTCGCCCGCGGCATGCGCGCCTTTGCGATCAAGGTCGACGTCTCGAGCGGCGTCTCGGGCTTTCTCCGCCCGGGCGACCGGGTCGACGTCTACTGGACCGGCACCGCCGACGGCACCGGCAGCATCACCAAGCTGATCGAGAGCGGCGTCCGCCTCGTCGCCGTCGACCAGACCTCGTCCACCGACCGCGGCGACCCCGCGCTGATCGCCCGCACCGTCACCGTCGAGGCGACGCCGCAGCAGGTCGCGGCCCTCGCCCAGGCCCAGGCCACGGGGCGGCTCGCGCTCTCGCTCGTCGGGGCCCAGGACGACAGCGTCGCCGAGGCCGTCGAGGTCGACATGCGCCGCCTGCTCGGCCTCGAGGAGGAGCGCGTCGTCGAGGCTCCGGCCGAGCGCGTCTGCACCATCCGCACCCGCCGCGGCTCGGACATGGTCGAGATCCCGATCCCCTGCACCAACTGACGGGGGGCCGGCCACCCGATCTGGCGGGAGGCCCGCGGGGCACCACAAGCGGTGCCCCGTGTTGCTCTTCCCCCACAAGAGCATCGCCTGACAAGATATTGAACGTCATCGCACATTGAAATTCTCCGGCGGTCGCGGCACAATCCGCGGTGGAACCATCGGGCAAGACCCCGGCAAGAGGGGCACCCGGATCGGGCAGGACAAGGGCAGGGCAGATGCGGCTGAAGGCGCTGATGGTGGCCGGACTGGCCGGGCTGGCGGTGTGCCTCGCCGTCCCGCCGGCGGCCCGGGCACAGACGTTGCGGGTCATGCAGGGCGCCGCCACGGGCCCGCTGAGCGTGCCCATGAACCGGGCCGTGGTCGTCGAGAGCGACCAGCCCTTCGCCGAGCTCTCGATCGCCAACCCCGGCATCGCCGACATCTCGACGCTCTCGGACCGCTCGATCTACGTGCTCGGCAAGACGCCCGGGCGCACGACCCTGACGCTGCTCGGCCCCGACGGCCGGCTCATCACCAACGTCGAGGTCCACGTCACCCCCGACATCGCCGAGTTCAAGGAGCGGCTCCAGCAGATCCTGCCCGGCGAGCCGATCGAGGTGCGCACCGCCAACGACGGCATCGTGCTCTCGGGCACGGTCTCGAGCACGGCGCGGATGGACCGCGCCCTCGAGCTTGCCCGCCGCTACGCCCCCGAGCGGGTCTCGAACCTGATGAGCGTGGGCGGCACCCAGCAGGTGCTGCTCAAGGTCCGCTTCGCCGAGATGCAGCGGTCGGTCCGCAAGAGCCTCGCCTCGAGCCTCGCCGTCAACGGCTCGATCCTCGGCGACGACGTCGGCATCATCGGCGGCACCGGCACGCTCGCCCAGGGCGACAACATCGGCGGCCTCTTCGGCGGCACCGGCATCACCTCGCTCAACGAGCGCGAGGGCGCGCTGGCGATCGGCTTCTCGGCCGGCGGGCTCGAGTTCGCGGTCCTCCTCGAGGCGCTCGAGTCGCGCGGCATGGTGCGCACGCTGGCCGAGCCCAACCTCGCCGCGCTCTCGGGGCAGGAGGCGCGCTTCCTCGCCGGCGGCGAGTATCCCATCCCGGTCGTCGATCGCGACGGCGGCATCTTCGTCGAATACAAGCCCTTCGGGGTCGAGCTCGTGTTCACGCCGCGGGTCGTCGACGGCGACGTCATCAACCTCGCCCTTCGCGCCGCCGTCAGCGGCATCGACCCGACCGTGACGGTGCAGAACCAGGGCTTCTCGATCAGCGCCTTCCGCAAGCGCGAGACCTCGACGACGATCGAGATGCGCGACGGCGAGAGCTTTGCCATCGCCGGCCTCCTCCAGGACGATTTCCGCGACCTCGCGGGCCAGGTGCCGTGGCTCGGCGACATCCCGGTGCTGGGGGCGCTCTTCCGCTCGGCCGACTACAACCGCCAGCAGAGCGAGCTCGTCATCATCGTCACCCCTCACCTTGTCACGCCCACCCGCGGCGAGGCGCTGGCGCTGCCCACCGACCGCGTCCGCCCGCCGACCGAGCGCGGCCTCTTCCTCTTCGGCCAGGTCGCCGGGACCGGCGCCGCGGGCGAGGTCGCGCGCCAGGACTTCGGCGGCCCCTACGGCTATGTGATGGACTGAGGGAGGGCCGACATGACCGTGCGCCTGCGCCTATCCCGCGCCGCCGCCCTCGCGGGCCTCGCCGCGCTCGCCGCCTGCGGGCCCGTGGGCGCGACCCGCGAGGCCGGCTGGCAGGTCGACGAGGGCGGCTTCGGCAACCCGACGATGAACAACGTCCTCGTCCTCTCGGGGCAGCGGCCGTTCGTGCTCGACCTGGCCCGCCGCTTCGTCGACGAGGCGCCCTCGGTCGTCACCTTCGCCTTCGATTCGGCCGTCCTCGACGCCGCCGCGCGGGCCGCGCTCGACCGCCAGGCCGACTGGATCCGGCAGTTCCCCGAGGTCCGCTTCTCGGTCTACGGCCACACCGACCTTACGGGCAGCGAGGGCTACAACCACGCCCTCGGCCGCCGCCGCGCCCAGGCGGTCGTCTCCTACCTCGCCTCGCGCGGGATCGAGCGGTCGCGGCTCGAGGCGCTGGTGTCGATGGGCGAGCGCGAGCCGATCGTGCCGACGCCCCTTCCCGAGCAGGCCAACCGCCGCGCCGTGACCGAGGTCGCGGGCTTCGTCCAGCGCCACCCCATGGTCCTCAACGGCCGCTATGCCGAGGTCGTCTGGCGCGAATACGTCTGGAGCGCCCAGCCGCCCCACCCGCCGGCCGGCGGCTACCCGCCGACGCCGCCGACCTAGGCGCCGCCAGTCCCCGGACGATCCCTGCCGAAGCCCCGGGCCCACGTCCGGGGCTTCGTCGCAAGTTGCCGGATAATTGCGGATTCCGGGCCACAATGTTGCCAAGCTTGTCGCCGAGCGTGACCCCCAGGCGCGATCCTGGCTCCGGCTTCGAATCGTGCTCTCAACAGCGGCCCCGGGCGGGCCCGCGACCCCAGGAATGCGGAGGGCCGGGTGCCCCCCGGTCGTGCGATCCGCCTGCAGGTATGCCAGAAGTGGACGTGAGGTCATGTCGAGTGTCGCAGTGATGAAGCCCGAGCCGGCGCCCGTGAGGGCCTGCACGATCTCCCGCGACGTGCAGAACTTCGATCTCCTGATCGAGGACATGGAGGCGGAACTCGGCGAGGCCTGGGGCGATCTCTCGTTCCAGGAGGCGGCGGTGTTCCTGCGCCAGGACGAGGCGAAGACCCTCGAGTTCGTGGCCATCGCCGTCGACGGCGAGGACGAGGCCGAACTCGCCTCGATCGGCGACATCATCCGCGCCGCCCGCGACATCGGCGTCCGCGTCATCCTCATCGCCGAGGAGGTGAGCCCGATCGCGCTCCACAAGCTCCTCAAGCTCGGCGCCGACGACTTCGTGCCTTATCCCCTGCCCGAGCGCGCCCTCCACGAGGTGATCGAGCGCATCCGCCGGCCGCCCCTGGCCGCCGTCGCGGCCCCGCCCGCACCCGCCCCTGGCGCGACCCAGGCCGCCGCCCCGCGTCTTGCCGCCAAGGGCGACCGCGACGGGGTGGTGCTGCCCGTCCACGCCCTCGCCGGCGGCGCCGGCGCCACGACCTTCGCCGTCAACCTCGCCTGGGAACTCGCGACCGTGCCCGGGGCCGAGGCGCCGCGCGTCTGCCTGATCGACCTCGACCTCCAGTATGGCTCGGTCTCGACCTACCTCGACCAGCCCCGGCGCGAGGCGGTCTACGAGCTTCTCTCCGACACCGCGATGATGGACCGCGACGCCTTCATGGCGGCCCTGCAGACCTACAACGACAGGCTCCAGGTCTTCACCGCCCCCGCCGACATGCTGCCCCTCGACCTCGTCGCCCCCGACGACGTCGCCCGCCTTGTCGAGACCGCGCGGACCAACTTCGACTACGTCGTCATCGACATGCCGCGCACCGTCGTCGCCTGGACCGAGACCGTGCTCCAGGCCGCCCATGTCTATTTCGCGCTCCTCGAACTCGACATGCGCTCGGCCCAGAACGCGCTTCGCATGCTCCGGGCGCTGAAGGCCGAGGAACTGCCGCACCAGAAGCTGCGCTTCGTCCTGAACCGCGCCCCCCGCTTCACCGACCTCGCCGGCAAGGCGCGCGCCAAGCGGCTGGCCGAGAGCCTCGACATCGTCATCGAGCTGAACCTGCCCGACGGATCCCGCGAGGTCACCCAGGCCAACGATCACGGCACCCCGCTCGCCCTTGCCGCGGCCAAGAACCCGCTCCGGCGCGAGATCCAGAAGCTGGCCAAGTCGCTGCACGACCTCAACCGGTCGGTCGAGGCCGCCAAGGCCTGACGGGAGGGACCATGTTCAACCGTTTCCGCAAGTCCGGCGGGCCCGAGCCGGCGCGGCCCGCCCCGGTCGCCGCCGCGACCGCGACCGCGGCCGCCCCGCGCGTCGCCGCGACCCCCGTCGCCGTCACCCGCCCGCGGGCGGCCCCGGCGGCGCCGGTCCATCCCGCCCAGGCCGTCGCCGCCGACAAGGAGAAGAAGCGCAAGGACAAGCTCGCCGAACTCCGGCTCGAACTCCACAAGCGGCTGCTCGAGAACCTCAACCTCGCCGCCCTCGAGCACGCGACCGAGGCCGAGCTCCGGGCCGAGATCGCAGCCATCGCCTCCGAGGCGCTCGAGGAGATGAGCGTCGTCCTCAACAAGGAGGAACGCCAGGGGCTGAACCAGGAGCTCTACGACGAGGTCATGGGCCTCGGCCCCATCGAGCCCCTGCTCAAGGACGAGACCGTCAACGACATCCTCATCAACGGCCCGCGCCAGATCTTCGTCGAGCGGGCGGGCAAGCTCGCGCTCTCGGACATCACGTTCAAGGACGAGCGCCACCTCCTGCGCATCATCGACAAGATCGTCTCGGCGGTCGGCCGCAGGGTGGACGAATCGAACCCCTACGTCGACGCCCGCCTCGCCGACGGCAGCCGCTTCAACGCCATGGTGCCTCCCGTGGCCGTCGACGGCAGCCTCGTGTCGATCCGCAAGTTCAAGAAGGACAAGCTCAAGGTCGACGACCTCATCCGCTTCGGCGCCTTCACCGAGGAGATGGCGGCCTATCTCCAGGCGGCGGTGGCGACGCGGCTCAACGTCATCGTCTCGGGCGGCACCGGCTCGGGCAAGACGACGACGCTCAACGCGCTCTCCTCGTTCATCGACAACTCCGAGCGCATCCTGACGATCGAGGACACGGCCGAGCTCCAGCTCCAGCAGGTCCATGTCGGGCGCATGGAGAGCCGGCCGCCGAACGTCGAGGGCAAGGGCGCGGTGACCCAGCGCGACTGCCTCCGCAACGCCCTCCGCATGCGCCCCGACCGCATCATCGTCGGCGAGACCCGCGGCGAGGAGGTCATCGACATGCTCCAGGCGATGAACACCGGCCACGACGGCTCGATGACGACGATCCACGCCAACTCGGCCCGCGACGCCGTGAGCCGGCTCGAGAACATGATCGCGATGGCCGGCATCGAGATGCCGATCAAGGCCGTCCGGGCCCAGATCGCCTCGGCCGTCAACCTCATCGTCCAGGCCAGCCGCCTCCAGGACGGCAGCCGCCGCATGGTCTCGGTGACCGAGATCACGGGCATGGAGGGCGAGGTCATCTCGATGCAGGAGGTCTTCCGCTACGAGCGCGTCGGCCTCGAGCCCTCGGGCAAGATCATCGGCCGCTTCAATGCCACCGGCGTGCGCAGCCACTTCTCCGAACGCTTCCGGCAGTGGGGTTTCGAGCTGCCGGCGTCGATCTACGAACCCATCCTCTGAGGCCGCCCGATGGTCATCAGCGCCGCACCCCTGATCTACCTCTCGGTCTTCGTCGGCGTGCTTCTGCTCGTCGAGGGCATCTATCTCACGGTCTTCGGCAAGTCGATCAGCCTCCACAGCCGCGTCAACCGCCGCCTCGAGCTGCTCGAGAAGGGCACGCCCCGCGAGCAGGTGCTGGAACAGCTCCGCAAGGAGATGTCCCAGCACATGAAGCGGACGTCGATCCCGCTCTACTCGATCCTCGCCGAGAAGGCGCAGAAGGCCAACATCGCCTTCACTCCCCGCCAGCTCGTGCTGATCATGGTCGCGCTCGCGGGCGTCGCCTTCGTCGGGCTGACCTTCGGCACCGGGGCCGCCCTGCCCGTCCGCGCCGCCGTCGCCGTGGCGATGGGGGTGGGCGCGGTCTACTTCTGGGTCAACGGCAAGGCCAAGAAGCGGCTCTCGATGATCGAGGAGCAGCTTCCCGACGCCGTCGAGCTCATGGTCCGCAGCCTGCGCGTCGGCCATCCCTTCACCTCGGCCATCGGCATCGTCGCCAAGGAGGTCGCCGATCCCCTCGGCTCGGAGTTCGGCATCATCGCCGACGAGGCCGCCTACGGCCGCGACATCGCCGAGAGCCTCAAGGCCCTGGCCGAGCGGATGGACATGCAGGATCTCCGCTTCCTTGCCGTGGCGGTGGCGATCCAGCAGCAGTCGGGGGGCAACCTCGCCGAGATCCTCGAGGGCCTCGCCAAGGTCATCCGCGCCCGCTTCAAGCTCTTCCGCCGCGTCAAGGCGATCACCGCCGAGGCCAAGTGGTCAGGCATGTTCCTGTCGATGTTCCCCATCGCCGCGCTGGTCGGGATCAACGTCCTCCAGCCCAACTACTACGACGAGGTCCAGAACACCTCGGCCTTCATCCCCGCGGCGCTGATCGTCGCGGCCTTCCTCGCCGTCAATGTCGTCTTCATGAAGATGATGGTCAACATTAAGGTCTGAAGCGCCCATGGCCCTGCTCGACACCGTCAACGGCCTTCTCGTGCAGACCCTCGGGCCGATGGGCCCGGTCATCGCCGTCGGCGCGCTCGGGCTCCTGCTCGTGCTCGTGACGCTCCTGGCCATGCCGCGCCAGCCCGTCGATCCGATGGAGAAGTTCCGTCAGGCGACGGCGCAGGCGGCCCGGGCGGGGGCGCTCCGCGCCGCCGACCAGCCGGGCGGGCGGGCACTCCGCACCGCCGGCCGCGCCGACAAGCTCGAGAAGTTCTCCTCCTTCCTCGAACCCAAGGACGAGAAGGAGATGTCGGCCGCCCGCCTGAAGATGGTGCAGGCCGGCTACCGCTCGAAGGAGGCGGTGCGCATCCTCCACGCCGCCCAGTTCGTCCTCGGGCTCGCCCTCCTCGCCGCCGGCATCCTGTTTGCGCTCCTGAACAGCAGCGGCGGCAAGCCCGACATGAACACGATGATCCTCTCGGTCCTCATTCCCGGCGCCGCCGGCTACTACCTGCCGCAATACTGGGTCGGGCGGCGGCGCAAGAAACGCCAGCAGGAGATCACCAACGGCTTTCCCGACGCCCTCGACATGATGCTCGTCTGCGTCGAGGCCGGCCAGTCGCTCGACCAGTCGATCCTGCGTGTCTCGCGCGAGATCCGCGCCGGCTATCCCGCGCTCGCCGACGAGTACGAGATCGTCAGCCACGAGGTCAAGGCCGGCAAGGAGCGGGTCCAGGTGCTCAAGGACTTCTCCGAGCGGGCCGGGGTCGCCGACGTCTCCTCGTTCGTCACCGTGCTGATCCAGTCGGCGACCTTCGGCACCTCGATCGCCGAGGCCCTGCGCGTCTACGCCGGCGAGATGCGCGACAAGCGCGTCATGCGCGCCGAGGAGAAGGCCAACGTCCTGCCGACCAAGCTCACCCTCGGGACGATGATGTTCACCGTCCCCCCGCTCATGATCATCCTCATCGGCCCCTCGGTCTACGGCATCGCCAAGACGCTCGGCAGTTCGGGCTTCGGCAGCTTCGGCGTCGGGGGCGGGCCGTGAGGGGCGCGGCCCTCCTTGCCCTCCTCGCCCTTGCCGCCTGCGGATCCACGGGCGGCCTTGCCGGTTCGGCGCCCGGCCCCTTCGCCCCCGGCCTCGCCGCGGGCGAGGAGGCGGCGGACGGGCTGTCCGTCGGCCACCGGCTGATGGGCGCGGGCGAGTATGACCTCGCGCTCCGCGCCTACCTGCGCGGCGCCGCCGAGCAGGGGCCGACGCCCGACGTGCTGTCGGCGCTCGGCTCTGCCAACCTGCGCCTCGGCCGCCTCGGCCAGGCCGAACGGCTCCTGCGCCGCGCCCTCGAGCGCGACGAGGCCTTCGTCCCGGCGCTGAACAACCTCGGCGTCGTCCTCATCGAGCGGGGCGAGGCCGGCGAGGCGCGGCGCGTCTTCGAGCGTGCCTTCGCGCTCGACAGTGGCAGATCGGACGAAATCCGGCAAAATCTGCGTCTCGCCATCGCCCGCACCGAGGCCCAGGGATATGATGCCCGGACGACCGACGAACACGGCAACTTCTCGCTGATGCGGCGGGGCTACGGGCACTACCTCCTCCTGTCCGCACGGTGAGGGATCGAGCAGCAACAGGACGCACAATGCGCCACCCCGCCCTACTGGCCCTGTGCCTTCTCGGCGCAGGCGTTCTGGCCGCCTGCAACCGCGGCCCCGATGCCGAGGCCGCGCGCGCCGCCGCGGCCGTCAACGTCATCGACGAGACGAACCTCAACGAGATCATGATGACGGTCGCCGACCCCGGCGAGGCGGTGGCCTATTTCCGCCGTGCCCTCGACGGCGCGCCCGACCGCATCGACCTCCGCCGCTGGCTGGCGCGCTCGCTCGTCCGCGCCGGCCGCCCGGTCGAGGCGGTGGCGGCCTGGACCGCCGTCGGCGAGCACCCTGAGGCCGGCGACGACGACCGTGTCGAACTCGCCGACGCCCTCATCCGCGCCGGCGAGTGGGAGCGCGCGACCGCCGTCCTCAACGCCATCCCCCCCACCCACGAGACCTTCCAGCGCTACCGGCTCGAGGCGATGGTGGCCGACAGCCGCGAGGACTGGGGGCGGGCGGATGCCTTCTACGAGACCGCGGTCGGGCTCACCGCCCGGCCGGCCGGGGTCCTGAACAACTGGGGCTTCTCCAAGCTGACCCGCGGCGCCTATGCCGAAGCCGAGCGGCTTTTCGGCGAGGCCCTCTCCTATGACCCCAACCTCTTCACGGCCAAGAACAACCTCGTCCTGGCGCGGGCGGCGCAGCGGCGCTACGACCTGCCCGTGATCCGCATGACCCAGATCGAGCGGGCCCAGCTTCTCCACACCGCGGCGCTGGTGGCGATCAAGCAGGGCGACATCGCGACCGGCAAGGCCCTGCTCCAGCAGGCGATCGAGACCCATCCGCAGCATTTCGAGGCGGCGGTGCGGGCGCTCGAGGCGCTCGAGGGCGGCACGGTCCGGGGATGACGGCGCTCGCCCCCGCGGCCGCGGCCGTGTTCCTGCCCCTCGTCCTCCCGATCACGCTCTGGGTGGCGTGGAGCGACATGCGCTTCATGCGCATCCCCAACCCGGCGGTGCTGACGCTGGCCTTCGTCTGGCTTGCGGCGGGCCCGCTCGTCCTGCCCCTCGCCGACTGGGGGCGGGGCTGGGTCGGGCTCGGGATCGTGCTCGGGGCGGGCTTCGCGCTCAACCTCGCCGGCGTCGTCGGGGCGGGCGATGCCAAGTTCGCCGCCGCCGCCGCTCCCTTCGTCGCCCCGGCCGACCTCCGGCTGGTGCTGCCGCTCCTTGCCGCCGTGCTCCTCGGCGCCTTCGCCGCCCACCGCGGGCTCGGGCTCCTCCCGGCCTTCCGCAGCGCCACCCCCGACTGGGAAAGCTGGCGGCGGCGGGATTTCCCGATGGGGCTCGCGCTCGCCGGCACGCTTCTCTTCTATCTCGCGATCGCCCTCGTCGCCTGACCCCCCGGGGGGGCGGGCGGCCGCAATTCCGCCCCAATCGCGGGCAAACCCCGCCACCATCCCCTGCCAGGGATGGCGCGAGAGCGCCCCGCGCCGGAGTCCGTCCGATGAACATGCACGCCCCCGACGTCGCTGCCCCCCCGGCTCCCCGCAGCCTCGAGGATTGCGGGCTCAGCATCGTCCTCCTGCGCGACCTCCTGCTCAAGACGATGTTCAAGATGAACCTCCAGCTCGTCTCCGACATCGGCCGCGTGCTCTGCCTGCCGGTGCCGGTCGCCCAGGAACTCGTGGACCTCGCCCGCTCGCAGCGGCTCATCGAGGCGACCGGCACCCTCCACGCCAACTCCGGCAACGAGATGGGCTACCGGCTGGCCGAGGCGGGCAAGGCGCGGGCGCTCGACGCCCTCGCCCAGTCCGAATACTGCGGCGCGGCGCCGGTGCCGCTCGACCTCTACCGCGCCCAGGTCGAGCGCCAGTCGATCCGCAACATCCGCCTCACCCGCGACCAGCTCACGGCGGCGATGGGCCACCTGATCCTGCCCCCGGCGCTCCTCGACCACCTCGGCCCGGCCGTCACCTCGGGTCGCTCGATCCTGATGTATGGCCCCCCCGGCAACGGCAAGTCGTCGATCTCGAACGGCATCCGCGACGCCCTCGGCGACCGCATCTACATCCCCCGGGCGGTCGAATACGCGGGCCAGGTGATCACCGTCTTCGACCCCATCGTCCACCGCAAGGCGGTCGCCGCCGCCGACGACCCGACGAGCCTCCGGCGCAGTTCGAACCGCTTCGACAACCGCTATGTCTGGTGCGAGCGGCCGACCGTCGTCACAGGCGGCGAGCTCCGCCTCGACATGCTCGACCTCGCCTACAACCCCGCCGCCCGGACCTACCAGGCGAGCCTCCAGATGAAGGCGACGGGCGGCGTCTTCATCATCGACGACCTCGGCCGCCAGGAGGGGCCGCCGCAGGCGATCGTCAACCGCTGGATCGTGCCGCTCGAGATGAACTACGACATCCTCGCCCTGCAGTCGGGCGAGAAGTTCGTCGTGCCCTTCGACACGCTGGTGATCTTCTCGACCAACTTCCACCCCAACGCCATCTTCGACGGCGCCGCCCTGCGGCGGATCTTCTTCAAGATCAAGATCGACGGTCCCGACCAGGAGATGTTCCTGAAGATCTTCGCCATGGTCGCGCGCAAGCGCCAGATGCCGCTCGACCAGGACACCCTCGTCCATCTCCTGCGCGAGAAGTATCCCGCGATCGGCAACGTCTTCGCCAACTACCAGCCGGTCTTCCTCATCGACCAGATGATCGCCATCTGCGACTTCGAGGGCATCCCCCGCCAGATGTCGCCGGCCCTCGTCGACCGCGCCTGGGCCAACATGTTCGTCCGCGACGAGGAGATCGCGCGCTAGCCGAGCGGCACGGCCCCGGCGCCCTCTGGCCCTCCCCCCCGGGGGCCCCGCCCGGCCGGCGCCCGCCGGGCTCGGGGACGGGGGCGGCCCGTGCCCGCCGCGCCGCCACCGCGACCGCGGCCGGATGGTGCCGGGCGGCGATTCCCTCGCCGCCGATCCTGCTATAGCCTCGCGCCATGTCGCCCCTGCCGCGCCCCGTCGCCCTCTGGCTGGCCGCCCGCGGCTGGTCGCTCCATCCCCACCAGGCGGCGATGGTCGACCGCGCGGAGGCTCCCGCGCTCCTCCTCGTCGCCCCGACCGGGGGCGGCAAGACGCTCGCGGGCTTCCTGCCGACGCTCGCCGAACTCGCGGCCGGGCCGCGGCCGGGGCTGCACACGCTTTACGTCTCGCCGCTCAAGGCGCTCGCCGCCGACATCCGCCGCAACCTCGTCGCGCCCGTCGCCGCCATGGGCCTGCCGCTCCGCATCGAGGACCGCACCGGCGACACGAGCCCCGGCGTCCGCCGCCGCCAGCGCGCCGACCCTCCGCACATCCTGCTCACGACGCCCGAGAGCCTCGCCCTGCTTCTCTCCCACGAGGACGCCCCCCGCCTGTTCGCGGGCCTCGCGCGGGTCGTCGTCGACGAGATCCACGCCCTCGCGGAATCGAAGCGCGGCGACCAGCTTGCCCTCTGCCTCGCCCGCCTCGCGACGCTCGCGCCGGGATTGCGGCGGGTCGGGCTGTCGGCGACGGTCGAGGATCCGCCGGCGCTCGCCCGTTTCCTTGCCCGCCACCCCGACCCCTGCCCGGTCCTATTCGCCGATCCCGGTCCCGCCCCCGACATCGCCATCCTCGACACCGGGGCCCCCCCGCCCTGGGCCGGAGGGGGCGGGCGCCACGCCATCCCCGCCGTCCTCGCCGCGATCGCCGCCCACCGCACGACGCTCGTCTTCCACAACACCCGCGCCCAGGCCGAGCTTTTCTTCCGCGACCTCTGGCTGGCCAACGCCGACGGCCTGCCGATCGCCATCCACCACGGCAGCCTCGCCCGCGAGCAGCGGGCGCGGGTCGAGGCGGCGATGGTCGCGGGCCTTCTTCGGGCCGTCGTCTGCACCGGCACGCTCGACCTCGGGATCGACTGGGGCGACGTCGATCTCGTCATCCAGGTCGGGGCGCCGAAGACGGTCAAGCGGCTGGTCCAGCGCATCGGCCGCGCCAACCACCGCTACGACGCCCCCTCGAAGGCCTGCCTCGTGCCCGCCAACCGCTTCGAGCTCATCGAATGCGTGGCCGCCCTCGGGGCCGTCCGCGACGGCGCCCTCGACGGCGCCCCGCGCGGCCCCGGCCCCCGCGACGTCCTCTGCCAGCACCTCCTGATGACCGCCGCCGCCGGCCCCTTCGCCGCCGATGCGCTCTATGCCGAGGTGACGACGGCCGGCCCCTACGCGGCCCTCGCCCGCGCCGACTTCGACGCCTGCCTCGACTTCGTCGCCACCGGCGGCTACGCGCTCCGGGCCTACGACCGCTGGCAGCGGCTCATGCGCCGGGCGGACGGACGCTGGCAGCTCCGCGACCCCCGCGGCGCCGGCCGCATCCGCATGAACCTCGGCACCATCGTCGGCACCGAGACCCTGCCCGTGCGCCTCGGGGGCCGCGGCGCCGCCCTCGGCGAGGTCGAGGAGGCCTTCGCCGCCACCCTCACCCCCGGCGACACCTTCCTCATCGGCGGCGAGGTCGTGCGCTACGAGGGCCTGCGCGAGATGACGGTCGAGGTCAGCCGCAGCCCCGGGCGGGCACCCAGGGTTGCGGTCTTCAGCGGCACGAAGTTCTCGACCACGACGCTGCTTGCCGACCGCATCCTCGCGCTCCTCGCCGCCCCCGCGGGATCGGCCCTTCCCGCCCACAGCCGCGACTGGCTCGCCCGCCAGGCCGAGGTGTCGCGGCTGCCTGTCCGCGACCGCCTGCTCGTCGAGGATTTCCCCCACGACGGCTTCGCCCATCTCTGCGTCTGGGGCTTCGCCGGCCGCGCCGCCCAGCAGACGCTCGGCCTCCTCCTGACCAAGCGGCTCGAGGAGGAGGGGCGTCACCCGCTGGGCTTCGTCGCCAGCGACTACGCGACCCTGATCTGGGGGCTCGAGGCCGCGGGCGAGGTCGCCCCCCTGCTCGACCGCGCCGCCCTTCGCGCGGGCTTCGCGGGCTGGCTGGCCGGCAACGCGGTGATGCGGCGCAGCTTCCGCTCCGTCGCCATCATCGCCGGGCTGATCGACCGCCAGCTGCCCGGCGCGCGCAAGACGCCGCGCCAGGCCGCGTTCTCGGCCGACATCCTCTACGACACCCTGCGCCGCCACGATCCCGGCCACCTCCTCCTCGCCATCGCCCGCGAGGAGGCGCTCGCCGGCCTCGTCGATTTCGGCCGCATCGAGGCGATGCTCGACCGCGTCGGCGGGCGCATCGACCATGTGCGGCTCGACCATGTCAGCCCCTTCGCGGCCCCCCTCCTCCTCGAACCCGGGCGGGTGCCGGTCGAGGGCCGGGGGCGGGAGCGGCTGGCGGCGGCGGCGGCGGCGCGGCTGATGGCCGCGGCCGGGCTTGCCTGAGGCGCGCGCCCGGCGGGCATGGCCGCCCCCGGCGGCCGGCCCGCCCCCCCTTTCCCCCGGCCGCGGCAAGTGCCTATGTTCGGGCCGCGACCCTGTCACCCTGGAGGATTCGATGCCCGGACGGATCGACGCGCGGCTGCGCGAACTCGCGATCACCCTGCCCGATGCCCCGGCCCCGGCCGCCAACTACGTGCCCTTCGTGCGCAGCGGCGCGACCGTCTACGTCTCGGGCCAGATCAGCCGCGACGCGAACGGCCTCGTCCTCGGCCGCCTCGGGGCCGACCTCGACGTCGCCGCCGGCGCCGCCGCGGCGCGGACCTGCGCGCTCGCGCTCATCGCCCAGGCGCGGGCGGCCTGCGGGGGCGATCTCGACCGCATCGTGCGGGTCGTCAAGCTCACGGGCTTCGTCAACTCCGCCCCGGGCTTCGTCGACCAGCCCAAGGTCGTCAACGGGGCCTCGGACGTCATGGTCGCGGTCTTCGGCGAGGCCGGGCGGCACGCCCGCTCGGCCGTCGGGGTGGCGGCGCTGCCGCTCGGGGTCGCGGTCGAGATCGAGGCGATCTTCGAGGTCGCCTGATGCGCCCCACCCTCGACCCCCGCTTCCTCGGCCCGCCGATCGCCCACCGCGCCTTCCACGACCGTGCCGCCGGCCGGCCCGAGAACAGCCTCGCCGCCATCGCCGCGGCCGTCGCCGCGGGCTACGGCATCGAGATCGACGTCCAGCTCTCGGCCGACGGGCAGGCGATGGTGTTCCACGACGCCACGCTCGACCGCATGACGGCGGCGCGCGGGCCCGTCGCCCTCCGCCGCGCGGCCGAACTCGGCGCGATCCGCCTCCGGGACGGGGCCGAGGGCATCCCCACCCTGCCCGAGGTGCTGGCGGCCGTCGCCGGCCGCAGCGCCCTTCTCGTCGAGGTCAAGGACCAGGACGGCGCCATGGGACCCGCCGTCGGCGAGCTCGAGGCGCGGGTGGCCGCGGATCTCGCGGGCTACGGGGGGCCGGTCGCGGTGATGTCCTTCAACCCCCATTCGGTCGCTGCCCTCGCCCGCCTCCTGCCGGGGGTGGCGCGGGGGCTGACGACGGCGGGCTACGAGGCGGCCGACTGGGGCCGGCTTGCCGAACCCCTCCGCCGGCGGCTGCGGGCCATCGAGGACTATGACGCCGTCGGCGCGAGCTTCATCAGCCACGAGGCCCGCGACCTCGGCCGCGACCCCGTCGGCGCGCTCAGGGCCCGGGGAGCGGCGATCCTCTGCTGGACGATCCGCTCGCCCGCGGCCGAGGCCGAGGCGCGGCGGATCGCCGATAACGTCACCTTCGAGGGCTACGCCGCCGCCATCCCCGGGGGATGAGGGCGGGGGAGCCCGGCGGGCGCGGGCGCGCGCCCGGGGAGGGCGGGATGGACGGCGGCGGCACGCTTGCACTCGAGACGCCGGGCGGGGTGGGCGCGATCCCGGCCGCCGAATGGGACGCCTGCGCCTGCCCCGAGACCGAGGACGGCGGCCCCCCGCTCGACCCCTTCACCACCCACCGCTTCCTCTCCGCGCTCGAGGCGTCGGGCTCGGTCGGGCCCGGCACCGGCTGGACGCCGGCCCCGCTCGCCCTTCGCGCCGCGGGCCGCCTCGTCGCCGTGGCGCCGGTCTGGCTCAAGGCCCACAGCCGCGGCGAATACATCTTCGACCACGCCTGGGCCGAGGCCTGGATACGGGCAGGGGGGGCCTATTATCCGAAACTCCAGGTCGCGGTTCCCTTCACGCCCGTCACCGGCCGCCGCTTCCTCGCCCGCCCGGGCTGGGAGGAGACGGCGCGCGCCGCCCTCCTCCGCGCCCTCGCCGCGATCGTCGGACAGGGCGGGCTCTCCTCGGCCCACGTCACCTTCTGCACCGCGGCCGAGGCCCGCGCCGGCGCGGCCGCGGGCCTTCTCCACCGCGTCTCCCAGCAGTTCCACTGGCTCAACCGCGGCTACGCGAGCTTTGCCGACTTCCTCGCCGGGCTCGCCTCGCGCAAGCGCAAGGCGATCCGCCGCGAGCGGGCCCAGGCCCAGGGCTTCGGCGGCACCATCCGTGCCCTCACCGGCGACGACCTGCGGCCCGGGCACTGGGACGCCTTCTGGCGCTTCTACCAGGACACCGGCAGCCGCAAGTGGGGCCGGCCCTACCTCAGCCGCGCCTTCTTCGACCGGCTCCATCAGACCATGCGCGCCGACGTCCTCCTCGTTCTCGCCCTCCGCGACGGCAAAGCCGTCGCCGGGGCCCTGAACCTGATCGGCCGCGAGGCCCTCTACGGCCGCTACTGGGGTGCGATCGAGGATCATCCCTGCCTGCATTTCGAGCTCTGCTACTACCAGGCGATCGACTGGGCCATCGCCCGCGGGCTGGCCCGCGTCGAGGCCGGGGCCCAGGGCGAGCACAAGCTCGCCCGCGGCTACCTGCCGGTGGCGACCCATTCCTTGCACCTGATCGCGGATGCGCGCTTTCGCGATGCAGTCGCGCGCTTCCTCGCCGCCGAGGGGCCGGCCGTCGCCGACGAGATCGCGGCCCTCGCCGCCCTTGGCCCCTTCCGCCGCGGCCCCGGCGGGGCGCCCACCGCCACTCCCGATGACGACTGACCCCCAAGGCAAGGAGTGCCCATGTCCGACCTCGTCCTCTACACCAACCCCCATTCGCGCGGCCGCACCATCCGCTGGATGCTCGAGGAGACGGGTGCCGCCTACAGCGCCCGTGTGCTCGACTTCGGCCCGCCGATGCGGACGGCCGAGTATCTGGCCCTGAACCCCATGGGCAAGGTGCCGACGCTCGTCCACGGCGCCACGGTCGTGACCGAGGTCGGGGCGATCTGCGCCTATCTCGCCGAGGCCTTCCCCGCCGCCGGCCTCGCCCCCCGGGCCGAGGAGCGCGGGGCCTATTTCCGGGCCATGTTCTTTGCCGCCGGTCCCGTCGAGCAGGCGGTGACGATGAAGGCCATGGGCTTCGAGGTGCCCCACGACAAGGAGGGGATGGCGGGCTTCGGAAGCTTCGAGCGGATGCTCGCGGGGCTCGAGGCGCTGGTCTCGAAGACCCCCTACGTCGCCGGCAGCCGCTTCACCGCCGCCGACGTCGTCGTCGGCGCCCAGGTCGGCTGGGGCCTTCTCTTCGGCACCCTGCCCCGGCGCCCGGCGCTGGCAGACTACTGGGCCCGCCTCGAGGGCCGGCCGGCCCGGGTGCGGGCGGCCGCACTCGACGACGGCCCCAAGGCCGACGCGGGCAAGGGCGCCTGAGGGCCGGCCCCACCCGCCGCCCCGGGATCAGATCGCGGCCAGCAGGACCTCGCCGGCCGAGGTCTCGCAGCCCTTTCCGGTCTCGGGGTTGAAGACCTCGACGACGCCGTCGACCACATACATGGCATAGCGGCGCGAGCGGCCGAAGAGGCCCGCGGCGGGGGCGTCGAAGGCCAGCCCGAGGGCGCGCGTGTAGGCGCCGTCGGCATCCGCAAGAAGGGTGATGCCGCCCGCCGTCGCCCCCGTC
This sequence comes from Paracoccaceae bacterium, assembly GCA_020846995.1. Taxonomy (GTDB): domain Bacteria; phylum Pseudomonadota; class Alphaproteobacteria; order Rhodobacterales; family Rhodobacteraceae; genus JAHDXW01. Next base: position 4,287 of record JADLCV010000178.1, on the reverse strand, counting down.
GCCTCGCCCCAGGCCCCCATCACATGGGGGTCGTTGACGGCGATGCCGATGATCTCGTCCACGCCCCTCGCGGCGAAGGCCGCGGTGTTGCGCAGGAAGCTCGGCAGATGCGCGCGGCTGCAGGTGCTCGAGAACGCGGCCGGGACGGCGAAGATCGCGACCTTGCGACCCCTGAGCCGCGCGCCGAGGTCGACCGTCTCGACCCCGTTCGCGCCCATGCGCAGAAGCTTCGCCCCGGGCAACCGGTCACCCTTCGAGATCGTCATGCCGTCCCTCGCTCATTGCGTCACAGGATGGGCGCCATATAGGGTGCGCTCCCGCGAAGGCCAGAGCAAAGACGCATCTTGCCGGCCGCATTGCAAGGGAGGCGGGGGCATGGGCGGGATCGTCATCGTGGGCGCGGGGCAGGCGGGCGCGGCGCTGGTCGCGAAGCTGCGGGCCGAGGGCTACGCGGGCCCCCTCGCCCTCGTCGGCGACGAGCCCCTGCCCCCCTACCAGCGCCCGCCCCTGTCGAAGAAATACCTCCTCGGCGAGATGCCGCTCGAACGGCTGTTCCTGCGCCCGGCCGCCTTCTACGCCGACCACGGGATCGACCTCGTCCTCGGCCGCGCCGTGACCCTGATCGACCCCGGCCGGCGGCAGGTCGTCCTCGCCGACGGCAGCGTGCTCGCCTTCGACCGGCTGGCCCTCACGACCGGGGCCCGGCCGCGGCGCCTGCCGGCCGCGGCCGGGGGCGCGTTGCCCGGCGTCCACGTCCTGCGACGGGTCGAGGATGTCGACCGGCTTGCCCCCGAGGTGCGGCCGGGGGTGCGGGCGGTGATCGTCGGCGGCGGCTACATCGGCCTCGAGGCGGCGGCGGTGATGGCCGCGCGCGGGCTCGAGGTCACCGTCGTCGAGGCCGCGCCCCGCCTCCTTGCCCGCGTCGCCTGCGCCGAGACGGCGGCCTGGTTCCGCGCCCTCCACGAGGGCCACGGCGTCCGCATCGTCACCGAGGCGGCGCTCGCCCGCCTCGAGGCCGGCCCCGACGGTCGCCTCGCCGCCGCCCTCCTTGCCGACGGCCGGCAGATCGCGGCCGAACTCGCGGTCGTGGGCATCGGCATCTCTCCCGACACCCGCCTCGCCGCCGGCGCCGGCCTCGCGCTCGCCGACGGCATCGCCTGCGACGCCGGGGGCCGCACCTCCGATCCCGCGATCTGGGCTGCGGGCGACTGCGCCTCGTTCCCCGCTGGCGGCGGCCGGATGCGCCTCGAAAGCGTCCAGAACGCCATCGACATGGCCGAGACGGTGGCCTGCACGATGCTCGGTGCCGGCCTCGCCTACGCGCCCGTGCCGTGGTTCTGGTCCGACCAGTTCGACGTCAAGCTCCAGATCGCCGGGCTCGGCGCCGGTGCTGACTGTATCGTCGTGCGCCGCGACGGGGCGGCGCGGTCGCACTGGTATTTCGCCGGCGCCCGCCTCATGGCCGTCGATGCCATGAACGACCCCCGCGCCTACATGGCCGGCAAGCGCCTGCTCGAGGCCGGCCGCAGCCCCGACCCCGCCGCCGTCGCCGACCCCGCGACGAGCCTCCGGGCGCTCGTCGGCTAGGGGGGCCGCGCGGCGATGGCACCGCCCCGTCCGCTTCCCGCCGGGATCCCCGCCGGGCCCGCAGGCGCCCGCGCCGGCGGCGGCGAGGGCGAGGGGGTGCGCATCATCGGCGGCCGCCTGCGCGGGCTCGGCCTCGCCGCGGTCGGGGCGGGCGACCCGGCGGCGGCGCTGCGGCCGACCGCCGACCGCGTCCGCGAAGCCGTCTTCAACCTCCTCGAGCACGGCCCGGCCGGCAACCCGGTGCCGGGCGCGCGCGTCCTCGACCTCTTCGCCGGCACCGGCGCCATGGGGCTCGAGGCCCTGTCGCGCGGGGCCGCGCAGGTGACCTTCGTCGAGGACGGCGCCCCGGCGCGGGCGCTCATCCGCGCCAACGTCGAGCGCGCGGCGGCGGCGGGGGCCACACGGCTCTGGCGGCGCGACGCGACCCTTCTCGGGGTGAACCGGGGCGCCCCCTTCACGCTCGTCTTCCTCGATCCGCCCTGGGGCCGCGGCCTTGGCGCGCGGGCGCTGGCGGCGGCCCGGGATGGCGGATGGCTCGCCCCCCGGGCGGTCGTCGTCTGGGAGGAGGCCGCGCCGATGGCGCCGCCCGCGGGTTTCGAGGCCCTCGATGCCCGCCGCTACGGCGAGAGCGTCGTGACCCTCCTGCGCCGCGCCGCCACCTGACCCCCCGCGCGCGCCGGCGCCCCGGGGGCATTCCGGGCGGCACGGGAACAGCCGGGCCCGGGCCCCCTGGTCAGGGCGGAGAGGGGCCGCCGGCGGGGCCGATCAGTCCGGCCGCGGCGAAGGATGCGAGCAGGGCCCCGACGTCGGCCGCGATCCGCGCCCCGTCGGCGTCGGGGAAGGCGTCGGCGAGCACGCGGGCGATCCCGGCCCCCGTCGCCGGCCGGGCGAGAAGGTCCCAGACGGCGCGGGCGGTGTGGTTCAGGCCGACGAGCCCGCCGGCCTCGGCCGACCACAGGAACGCCTCGCCCCCCCGGCGGCGGATTGCGACCGCCCCCCCCCGCCGCCAGCGCCGGCCGGGGTCGGGCGGCACGAGGGCGTCGGCCGCCGCCACGGCCGCCGCGGCCACGGGCAGGGGGGGGCCGATCGCGACCTCTCCCCCGGCGGCGCCGAAGGCCCCGACGACCAGCGCCGCCGCCGCCTCGAGGTCGTCGTAGACAAGGCGCAGCGGGCGGACGCGGCCGGCGACGGCGGCGATGCGGTCAAGCCGGCCGGCCTCGGCCGGGGCGGGCAGGATGCGGCGGGCGGCGAGTTCGTGAAGCGCCTCGGCCTCGGCGAGTTCGTGGAGGGCCGCCCCCGCGCCCGGACGGCGGTCGAGGAGGACGACGGCCGCGAGCGGGGCCCGCGTGCCGTGCGGCGCGACCGTCGCCGCGGCCAGGTAGGCATAGCGGCCGTCGCCGGGCCCGGCGACGGCGGCGACATGGGCGCGGAATGCGGGCGACGCCGCCCCCGGCAGGGGCAGGCGGAGCCGCGGCGGCAGGCCGAGGCCCATCGCCGCGCCCGTCGGGCTCACCGGCAGGACGTCGTCGGCCAGCACGCGCACCCCGGTCGCGAGCGTCAGGCGGGCGAGGAGCGTGCTCTTGCCCGCCCGCGGGCCGCCAAGGAAGGCCACCGCGCGCCCGCCGAGGATCGCCCCGCCGGCGTGCAGGCAGACGTGGTCGGGGTGGGCCACGCACCAGGCCTCGAGGAGGTCGGCGGCGACGGCATTGACCGCGCTCGCGAGCGGAAGGTTGCGGAGGGCGCGCTCGAGGAAGGGCGAGCGGACGTGGAAGCCGGCGGCCCGTCCGGTGACGGTCGCGATCGCCGGTGCCGCGGGCCCCCGCCGGGAGAGGGCGAGGGGCCAGCCGTTCAGGATCCCGCGCAGCGCCGCGGCGACCGGCCGGGCGTCGGCGAACTCGACGACCCCGGCGAGGCCGGGCAGGCCCATGCGGATGACCTGCCGGCGGGCGCCCGGACGGGGAAGGGGGGGCATGGTCTGCGTCGTCACGGAGGATGCCTCGGCGATGGAGGTGCCCCCGGGGCAGGGGAGGGGGCCCCGGGGGCGGGCTCGCGGCTCAGCGGCGGCGGCCGCGGGGCCGGCTCGGCAGCGACGGCGCGCTCGGCACCGACGGGGCCGACGGCACGCTCGGCGCCGACGGCACGCTCGGCTGCGTGGGCGCGGTCGGCTGCGTGGGCGTGGTCGGGCCGGTCGCCCGCCCGCGGGGCCCCGCCGCGGCCGCCGCGAAGTGAAGCATGGCCGGCGCCACATAGGCCGCGCCGGCGGCAAGGCCGAGGCGGGCGAGAAGGCGGCGGCGGCTGATCGGGCTGCGTTCGGTCGTGTCGGTCATGTCGCGCTCCTGTCCTGGGGTTGGCTCCTCCCCGCCCGTCGGGCCCGGGAAGATGGCCGCCACCCTGCCCGTCCGGTCCCGCCCGGCAATTCGGAAAGCGTTTAGGCGCAGGAATTTGCCGCCTCTATGCCGGAAGTTTACGGCGCCGCCGCCGGATCCCCCGCGACCGGTCGGCGGATGGTCGCCCGGAGGGGCCGCCGGGCGGGCCGGCCGCGGCCCCGGGCGGGGAGAACCACCCGCGCGCCCCCGGGCCCCCCCCACGCCCGCGGGGATTCCGGTGACCCCGAGCCCGCAGGGCGCACATGCAACACCGCCCGCCCGCGCCCGCGGGGATTCCGGTTCTGGGCGAAGCCCCGGGTTGCGGCATGTTCGG
>JADLCV010000177.1 GCA_020846995.1 Paracoccaceae bacterium | reverse complement strand
CGCGCTGGCCCCGGTCGCGGATCCCCGGGCGCCCGCCGCACCCGCCCCGGAAGGGCCGCCCGTGGCCGCGCCCGCCGGGGGCGCCGCGCCCGCGAGCCCGGCCGCGCCCGCCCCCGTCGCCCTGCCGGCCGCGGGCCTTCCCCCGCCCCCGCCCGCCCCCGCGCCGGCGGCGGCCGGAGGCGGCCCGGCGGGATCGGCCGACCCCGCCGCCGGCGCCGCCCCCGCCGCCCCGCCGCCGGTGGCCCTCTCCGACGGCACCCCCGCCCCGGGTCGCGAGGCGCTGCCGGCAGCACCCGCGACACCCGCGGGCGGGCCCGCCGCACCCGCAGCGCCGGGGGCGCTGCCCGCGGCGCAAGCGGGGCGACCCGCGGCATCGGCAGCGCCGCCCGCGCCCGAGGAGCGGCCGGCGGCGCCGGCGGGGCTCGCGCGGGCCGCGCCCGCCCCCGGGCGTGGCCCGCTGCCGCAGATCCGTCCCGCGGGCGCCGGAGAGCCCGGGCCCGCCGCCGCGACCGGGGCGGCCGCGCCGCCGGCGCCGCCGCCGGCGGATGCGGGGGCCGCGCCGCCCGCTGCCGGGCGCGGCCGCCTGCCGCAGATCGTCCCGCCCGCGGCCGCCGGGGCCGCCCCTCCTGCCGCCTCCCCCCCGGCCGCCGCGGCGCCGGCGGCGGCCGGCGATGCCCCGGGGCTCGGGCGCCATGCGGTGCCCTTCGAGGATGCGACCGGGCGGCCGCGGCTCGCGCTCCTCCTCCGGCCCGCGGGCGAGGGGGCGGCACCCCTCGCGGGTCTCGCCGAACTCGCGGTGCCGGCGACGGTCGTCCTCGACCCCATGGGCCCCGGGGCGCCCGCCGCCGCCCGCGCCCTCGTCGCCGCGGGCCGCGAGGTCGTCGCGCTCGCGACCGGCATCCCGCCCGGCGCGACCGCGGCCGACCTCGCCGTGACCTTCGAGAGCCACCGCACCGCGCTGCCCGCGGCGGTCGCCATCCTCGACCCCGACGGGGGCGGCTTTCGCGCCGATGCCGTCCTCGCCCGCGGGATCGTGCCGATCCTCGCCGAGGCCGGGCTCGGCCTCGTCCTGCCCGACCTCCCCGGGCTCGACGCGGCGTCGCGGATCGCCGCCGCGGCCGGCGTGCCGGCGGCGCGGGTGACGCTCGCGCTGCCGCCCGCGGCCGATGCCGCGGCGGTGCGCCGGGCCCTCGACCGGGCGGTGTTCCGCGCCAACCAGAACGGGGCCGCGATCCTCGAGCTCCCGCTCTCGGCCGCGGCCCTCGCCGGGATCGCGGCCTGGCTCGCGGCCTCGCCGCGCGCCGGGCAGGTGGCACTCGCCCCGCTCTCGGCCGTGCTCCTCGGCCGCTGAGGGCGGGCGGGGAGGGCGCGAACGCGGACGGCCGCCGCCGCCGGCGCCCGGCCCGGGGACGCGCCCGGTCATGGCGGGCGCAACCGGAGGGCGGAGGGCCCGCCCGCCCGTCAGGCGTTGGCGGTGCCGTCGAACTCGCCCGCGTCCTCGGCCGCGCGCCGCAGCGCCCGGGCCTTGGCGACCGTCTCCTCCCACTCCGCCGCGGGGTCGCTGTCGGCCACCACCCCGCCGCCGGCCTGGATGTGAAGCTCGCCCCCCTTCAGCACCGCGGTCCGCAGCGCGATGCAGAAGTCCATCTCGCCGTTGGCCGCGAAATAGCCGACGCCGCCGCCGTAGACGCCGCGCTTCTCGGGCTCGAGCTCGTCGATGATCTCCATCGCCCGGACCTTCGGCGCCCCCGACACGGTGCCCGCCGGCAGCCCCGCGAGCAGCGCCGAGAGCGCGTCCTCGTCCTCGCGCAGTGCGCCGACGACGTTCGAGACGATGTGCATGACGTGCGAGTAGCGCTCGATGACGAAGCTCTCGGTCGGCCGCACGGTGCCGATCCGCGCCACCCGGCCGACGTCGTTGCGCCCGAGGTCGAGGAGCATCAGGTGCTCGGCCCGCTCCTTGGGGTCGGCGAGAAGCTCGGCCTCGAGCGCGCGGTCCTCCTCGGGCGTGCGCCCGCGCCGGCGGGTGCCGGCGATGGGGCGGATCGTCACCTCGCCCGCCCGCAGCCGCACGAGGATCTCGGGGCTCGCGCCGATGACCTGGAAGGGGCCGAAGTTGAAGAAGAACATGAAAGGCGAGGGATTGGTGCGCCGGAGCGAGCGGTAGAGGGCGAGCGGGGGGTGGGGGAAGGCGAGCGTCCAGCGCTGCGAGGGCACGACCTGGAAGATGTCGCCGGCGGCGATGTAGTCCTTGGCCCTCAGAACGGCCGCCATGTAGTCGTCGCGGCTGAAGTTCGAGCGCGCCTCGCCGAGGGGCGCGGCGGCGGAAAGGCCGCGAGCACCGCGGGCGAGCCCGCGATCGAGATCGCCGAGCGCATCCATCACCCGCTCGGCTGCCTGGGCATAGGCCGCCCGCGCCGTCAGCCCCGTGCCCGTCCGGGCCGGGGCGACGAGCGTCACCTCGCCCTTGACCCCGTCGAGCACGGCCACGACCGACGGCCGCAGGAGCAGGGCGTCGGGCAGGCCGAGGGGGTCGGGGCGGGCGTCGGGCAGACGCTCGACCAGCCGCACCATGTCGTAGCCGAGATAGCCGTAAAGCCCCGCCGCGATCGCCGGCAGCCCCGCCGGCATGGCGATGCGGCTCTCGGCGATCAGTGCCCGGAGGCTCTCGAGGGCCGGCAGCGGCTCGTCCTCGAAGGCCTGGAGGTCGAAGCGGGCGGCGCGGTTGATGCGCGCCCGCGGGCCCCGGCACTGCCACACGAGGTCGGGCTTGAGCCCGACCACCGAATAGCGGCCGCGGACCTCGCCGCCGGTGACGCTTTCGAGCATGAAGCTGTCGGCACGAGCCTCGGCGAGCTTCAGCATCAGCGACACGGGCGTGTCGAGATCGGCCGCGAGGCGGGCCCAGACGACCTGGCTGGCGCCTTGCGCCCAGCCCTCGGCGAAGGTCTCGAAATCGGGCGAAAGCCGCGTCACGTCACTGGAACTGCGTGTGGACGGCGGCGATCGCCGCGTCGTCGAACCAGATCCCGGCCTCGCTCTCGAGGGCGCGGGCGAACTGGTCGAAGAGGTCGCCGGAGAGGCCGCCGGCGAGGCGGGCGGCGATCGCCTCGCGCGCGGCCCCGGCCTCGGCATCGGCGGGGTCGGGCGGCAGGACGGCGTCGAGGATCGCGACGAGGACCTCCGCGCCCTCGGTCCGCACCCGGACCTCGCCCGGCGCCATCGCGAAGATCTCGGCGAGCGTCGTCGCCGGCACCCCCTCGACGAAGGCGTCGCGGGTGATCTCGGCGAAGGATTCGACCGCGGGGCCGAGCGTCTCGGCCGCCTCGCCCGCGCGCAGGCGGGTGGCGAGCGCCTCGCCCTCGGCGGCCAGCCGCGCCGCCGTCTCGGCCGCCGCCCAGTCCTCGACCACCCGCACCTCGACCTCCTCGAAGGGCTGGGGGGCGGCGGGGATGAGGGCATCGAGCCGCAGGACGGCCATGCCGCCGTCGTCGAACTCGACCGGCTCGGGGAAGCCGCCCTCGGCGAGCCCGGCCGCGGCGGTGCGGAAGGCGGTGTAGGCGGCGATGCCCTCGCTGTCGCCCTCGCGCCAGTCGATGGTGCCGAGTTCCATCCCGAGGTCGCGGGCGAGGTCCTCGACCGTCGCCCCGCCGGCGAGAAGGTCCTGGACCTCGCCCATCCGCTCGGCGATGCGCCGGCGCGCGCGCTCGGTCGCGATCTCGGCCCTGAGATCCTCGCGGGCCTCGTCGAAGGGGGTCTCCTGGGCGGCGAGGATGCCGTTCATGCGGAAGATCGCGGGGCCGAGCGGGGAGGGCAGGGGCCCGACCACCCCCGGCCCGGCGAGGGCAAAGACGGCCTCGCCCGCCGCCCCCAGTTCCTCGCGCGTGACATCGCCCATGTCGACGTCGGCGAGCGCCAGCCCGCGCTCGGCGACGATCGCGGCAAAGGCGCCCTCGTCGGCGGTGACGCGCGCCATCGCCGCCCGGGCGTCGGCCTCGGTCGCGAACACCAGCCGCTCGACCAGCCGCCGCTCGGGCCGGAGGTATTCGGAGAGGCGGCGGTCGTAAAGCTCGCGCACCGCCCCCTCGTCGACCTCGACGCTGTCGACGAGCGCCGCCGGGGCGAGCCAGGCCCAGGTGATGCGCCGGCCCTCGGGCCGCGTGTAGTCGGCGATGTGGGCCTCGTAGAAGGCCCTGAGGGCGGCGTCGTCGGGCGTTCCCACGGGGTCGGCGGGCACGGCCAGGCGGACGAGGCGGAAGCTCCTCCGCTCGGCCTCCCAGGCGTAGAGGGCCGCGACCGCGGCCGGGGGCGCCTCGAGCCCGCCCGCGACCGCGGCCTGGAGGAGGGTGCGCGCGGCCTCGGCCCTGAGGTCGGCCTCGAACTCGTTCTCGTCGAGGCCGTTCTGGTCGAGGACGTAGCGGTAGGCCTCGCGGTCGAACTTGCCGTCGACACCGCGGAAGGCCTCGATCTCGAGGAGCTTCTGGTGGACGGCGTCGTCGCCGACCGAAAGCCCGATGCGGGCGGTCTCGTGGTCGAGGGCGGCGACGGTGACGAGGTTCTGGCGCACCACCCGGTCGATGCCGAAGGCGAGCGCGGTCTGGAAGGGCAGGCTCTGGCCGAGCTGGGCCTCGAAGGCGCGGATCTGGTCCTGGAGGGCGCGGGCGTATTCGCGGGTCGAGATCTCGCGGTCGCCGACCCGGCCGACGGCGGCGACGCGGCCGCCGAAGCTGTCGACGCCGAAGCCGGCGAGGCCGACGAGGAGCATGAGCAGGAGGATCCAGACGAGCAGCCGCGATGTGTTGCCCTTCGCCGCCATCTCCGCCTCCCGCCGGTTCCGGTCGGCGCCTCAATAAGGGCTGCCCCGGGACGGGGCAAGCCCGTCAGGGGACGTAGGCCGCGAGCCTCCGGCCGAGTTCGGCGAGCCCGGCAGGGCCGACGTTGGCGAAGGCGATGCGCAGCTCGCGCGGGCCGCGGGCGTCGTCCGCGGGCGTGAACATCGTCCCCGGCAGGGCGAGGATCCCGGCCTCGGCCACAAGGCGGCGGCAGAGGACGTCCGAGGCGATCGCGAAGGGATGCTCGACCCAGGCGAAATAGGCCCCGCAGCCGAGAAGGCGCCAGCCCGGGACGCCTGCGAAGGCCGCGGCCGTCGCCGCCTTTCGCGCGAGGATCTCGGCCCGCTCGCCCGCGAGCCAGGGATCGAGGTGGCGGATGCCCCAGAGGGCCGCCCGCTGGCCGAGGGCGGGGGCGCAGATGGCGACGGTATCGAGGACCTTCTCGACCTCGGCGAGGCGGGGGGCGGCGGCGGCGATCGTCCCCACGCGGTGGCCGGTCAGCCGGTAGGCCTTGGAGAAGGAGTAGAGCTGGACGAGCGTCCGCGGCCAGTCGGGATCGGCGAAAAGGGCGTGCGGGGCGCCCGGGCGGCTGTCGAAGTCGCGGTAGGTCTCGTCGAGGACGAGGGCGAGGCCGCGGTCGCGCGCGAGCGCGTGAAAGGCGGCGACGAGGTCGGCGGGATATTCGGCCCCGCTCGGGTTGTTGGGGGTGACGAGCACGATCGCCCGCGTCCGCGCCGTGACGAGCGCCGCCGCCGCCGCGGGGTCGGGGAGCATGCCCGCCCCGCAGGCGAGCGGCCGCGTCCGCACCCCCTGCATGTCGAGCCACATCTTGTGGTTGAAATACCACGGCGAGGGCAGGATGACCTCGTCGCCCGGCCCGGCGAGCGTCGCCAGGGCGGCGCAGAAGGCCATGTTGCAGCCGGCGGTGACGGCGACCTCGGCCGCCCCGACGGGGCCGCCGTAGGCCGAGGTCCAGCGCGCCGCCACCGCCTCGCGCAGGTCGGGAAGGCCGAGGACGGGCCCGTAGAGATGGGCGCCGGGATCGTCGAGCACGGCCGCCGCCATCGCCTGCCGGAGGCCCGCCGGCGGCGGATCGACGGGGGCGGCCTGGCTCACGTTCAGAAGCTCGAGCCCGGCGGGCAGGCGTGCCTCGGCCAGCCAGCGGCGGGCGGCCATCACCGGCGGGGCCGCGGTCGCGGCGAGGGCGGGGTTGAGCGGCATGGCGGGGGCGGGCGGCGCGCTCATCGGGCGGCCCGCGGGCGCGGGGGGGCGGCCCCCGCCGTGCCCCGGCCCCTCGCCGGCAGCCCGGGCCGGGACGGGCGGGCGGGACCCTTGGCAGCCATCAGCCAATCGACAAGGAGGGGATTTGGCCGCCCGGGCAGAGACGGGCGGGCGGGACCCTCGGCGGGGCGGGCTTCCCCGGCCGCGCCCGCCCTTCCCGCGGGCCGCCCGGGAGGCGGCCGGCGGGCGGGGGCACGGGCGGGGTGGGGGGGCAGGGCAGTCCTCATCCTTCGCTCCTCGGCCGGGGCACGAGGGACGCCCGTCGGCCTCCCGTCCGCGCGCCCCGAGACTAGGCGAGGCCGGAGACCTTGGGAAGCCGCCTGCACCGGGGCAGGGAGGCCTGCGGAAAGGACCCGCGCCCGCTCCCCGGGGATCCCGCGCGGACCCCGCCCGGAGGCGCGGGCCGGCGGCGCCCGGGGAGCCCCCGGCTTCCCGCCCCCCGGGGGGGGCGCTTCCCCTCGCCGCGCAGGCCCGCCCCCGGGGGCGGGAGGCGCGCGGGCCCGAGGCGGGCGGGGCCGCTTGCGGCGGCGGCGGCGATCGGCAAGGCTCCTGCCGCCGCCCGCGGGCCGGGGGCGAAGGCCGGGAGGGGGGAGATGCGCATCCGCTTCGAGAACTGCGACCTCTTCGAGGGGACGGGCGACGCGCTCCTCCCGGGCGTCCACGTCCTCGTCGCCGACGGGCGGGTGGCCGAGGTCGCGCCCGGGGCCATCGCCGGGGCGGCCGAGCGGGTGATCGACGCCACCGGGCTCACGCTCATGCCGGGTCTCATCGACGCCCATGTCCACGTCTCGGCCGCCTCCCCGAACCTCGGCGCGCTCGAGGCGATGTCGCCGGCGTGGGTCGCGCACTGGACCGCCCGCCACCTCGCCCAGATGCTCGAGAGGGGCTTCACGACCGTGCGCGACATGGGCGGGGGCGAGGCCGGCACCAAATGGGCCCAGGCCGAGGGGCTGATCCGCGGGCCCCGCCTTCTCACCTGCGGCAAGGCCATCGGCCAGACCGGCGGCCACACCGACTATCGCGGCCGGAGCCGCACCGACATGGGCGAGATCCACCGCCGCCACGCCCCCGGCATCGGCCGCATCGCCGACGGGGTCGCCGAGGTCCTCGCCGCCGCCCGCGACGAGCTTCGCCTCGGCAACGACTTCGTCAAGATCATGGCCAACGGCGGGGTCGCCTCGCCGACCGACCCCATCGACTGGATCCAGTTCACGGCCGAGGAGATCGGCGCCGCCGTGGCGGCGGCCGAGGCCGCCTGCACCTATGTCGCCGCCCACACCTACACCGCGCGCGCGATCGAGCACGCGGCCCGGAACGGCGTGCGCACGCTCGAGCACTGCAACCTCGTCGACGACCGCGTCGCTGCCCTCGTCGCGGCCCGCGGCGCCTTCGCGGTGCCGACGCTCGTCGCCTACGACGCCCTCGAGCGGCACGCCGACGCGATCGGCCTCGGGCCCGCCAACCGCGAGAAGAACCGCACCGTCCGCGCCGCCGGCCTCGCCTCGCTCGAGATCCTCGCCCGCGCCGGGGTGCCCACGGGCTTCGGCACCGATCTCCTTGGCTGGATGGGCGCCGACCAGCTGGCCGAGTTCGCGATCCGCGCCCGGGTCCTGCCGGCCGCGGCCGTGCTCCGCTCGGCCACCTCGGTCAACGCCCGCATCCTCGGCCGGCCCGACCTCGGCCGCGTCGTCCCGGGGGCGACGGCCGACCTCATCCTCGTCGCCGGCGACCCGCTCGCCGACCCCGGCGGCTGCCTCGCCGGGCAGGGCGAGCGCATCCCCCTCGTCCTCCAGGAGGGGCGCGTGGTCAAGGACCGCCTCGCGGCCTGAGCCCCGGCCCGCCGCGGCCCGGGATGGCGCCGTGGCGGCCGCGCTCAGCCGCCGAGCCGGGCCCTGACCTCGGCCCCGGCGGCGGCGAAATCCATCTGCCCGGGGTGGCGCGCCTTCAGCCAGGCCATGACGCGCCCCATGTCGCGGATGGTGGCGGCCCCGGTCTCGGCGATGGCGGCGGCGATCGCGGCCGCGACCTCGGCCTCGCCGAGCGGCCGCGGCAGGAACTCCTCGATGACGAGGATCTCGGCCCGCTCGCCCTCGGCAAGGTCGAGCCGGCCGCCCTCCTCGTAGGCCCGCGCGCTCTCGTGGCGCTGGCGGACCATGCGGCCGAGGATGACGAGGATCTCGGCCTCGCCGACGAGGGCGTCCTCGCCCCCGCCGCCCTCGCCGCGGGCGGCGATGTCGCGGTCCTTGATCGCGGCGTGGATCAGCCGCAGGGTCGAGAGCCGGGGCGCATCCCGGGCCTTGGTCGCGGCCTTGAGGGCGGCGGCGATGCGGTCGCGCAGGCTCATCGGACGGGGCCCCCCTTGCGATGGCGAAGGGCAACCAGCTTACCGCGGCCGCGGCCCTCGCACAACCGCTCTCAACATCTCTGGACAGGCCATTGATAACACGGCATGAATTCGCAGGAGGCCAGAGGCTTGACCAGGCCCGCGGACGGGCCTAGGTTGCCGCGCCTGCCGCCAGCCTCGCCATCGGAGCGCCCATGCCCGCCCCCTCCCGCCCCACGGCCTGCCTTGCGCTTGCCGACGGCACGCACTTCTACGGGCGGGGTTTCGGGGCAACCGGCGAGTGCGTGGCCGAACTCGTCTTCAACACCGCCATGACCGGCTATCAGGAGATCATGACCGATCCCTCCTATGCCGGGCAGGTCGTGACCTTCACGTTCCCCCATGTCGGCATCGTCGGCGTTAACCCCGAGGACGACGAATCCGCCCACCCCTTCGCCGCCGGCATGGCCGTGCGCTGGGATCCGACCGCGCCCTCGAACTGGCGGGCGGCGGGCCCGCTTGCGGGCTGGCTCGAGCGCCACGGACGGATCGGCATCGGCGGGCTCGACACGCGCCGGCTGACGCGGGCGATCCGCCACCAGGGCGCCCCCCAGGTCGCCCTCGTCCACGATCCCGCCGGCCGCTTCGATGTCGCGGCCCTCGTCGCCCGGGCGCGCGGCTGGCGGGGCATCGTCGGCCTCGACCTTGCCCGCGAGGTCAGCTGCACCCAGTCCTACCGCTGGGACGAGACGCCCTGGGTCTGGCCCCGCGGCCACGGCCGGCGCGAGGGGCCGGGGCTCAGGGTCGTGGCCCTCGACTACGGCGCCAAGCGCAACATCCTGCGCGCGCTCGCCCAGGCGGGCTGCGAGGTGACGGTCCTGCCGGCCACGGCGACGGCGGCCGAGGTCCTTGCCCATGACCCCGAGGGGGTGTTCCTCTCCAACGGGCCCGGGGATCCGGCGGCGACGGGCGTCTATGCCGTGCCGATGATCCGCGCCATCCTCGCCGCCCGCCTGCCCGTCTTCGGCATCTGCCTCGGCCACCAGATGCTCGCGCTCGCGCTCGGGGCGCGGACGGTAAAGATGAACCACGGCCACCATGGCGCCAACCATCCCGTCAAGGATCTCGAGTCCGGCCGCGTCGCCATCACCAGCATGAACCACGGCTTCACCGTCGATGCCGGGACCCTGCCCGCGGGCGTGATCGAGACCCACGTCAGCCTCTTCGACGGCTCGAACTGCGGCCTGCGCCTTGCCGATGCGCCGGTCTTCTCGGTCCAGTATCACCCCGAGGCGAGCCCCGGGCCGCAGGACAGCGCCGACCTTTTCGACCGCTTCGCCCGTGCCATGCGCACCCGCCGGGCGGCCTGAGCCGGGCCGGATGGGTTAACCCGCCGTTAACCTCGCTGAAGGCAGGGTTGCCGGGCCATCAACGCCCGTGACGGAGCCTGCCGGCCGATGCCGCCCCCCCCGACCAGCCAAGCGGCGGCGCCCGGCGCCCTGCCCTCGCCGCTGCCGGCCGCGCCGGCGGCCGGGCCCCGGGGATGGCCGCGGCCCGGCCCCGCCCCCGCCTCCCGGCCAGCGCCGCCGCCGCGGGCGCTCGCGCCCCCCGCCCCGCGGCTCGCGCCGTGGCCGCGCGCGGGGGCGCTCGGGCGCATCCTCCTCGAGGACGGCGCCCTCGCCCCGGGCGACCTCGTCCGGGCCCTCGCCCTTCGGGCCCGCGAGGATGCGAGCCTCGCCGACATCCTCCTCGCCCACGGCATGGTCAGCGAGGCGACGCTCGCCCGCGGGCTCGCGGCCGAATGGGGCAGCGAGGTCGTCGATCCCCTCGCCCGGCCGGCCGACCCCGCCCTCATCGACCGCCTCGGCGCGGGCCAATGCCTGCGGCTCGGGGTCCTGCCGTGGCGGCGGCGGGGCGGGGTCGCCGTCGTCCTTGCCGCGCGGCCGGGCGAGGCGCTCGGCCGGCGGCGCGAGCTCGAGGCCGCGCTCGGCCCGGTGCGGATCGCGGTGGCGCCGGCGCGGGCGATCGCCGCCGCCGTCGAGGCGGCGCGGGGCGGTGCCCTCGCCGCGGCGGCCGAGGCGCGGGTCGAGGCCCCCCTGAGCTGCCGCGGCCGCCGGCCCGCCGCCGCCCGCCGCCGCCTCCTCGGCCTCGGTCTCGGCCTGCCGCTCGCGCTCGCGGCGCTGCTCGCGCCGGGGGCGCTGGTCGCCGCCGCCTATGGCTGGGCCCTCCTCACCCTTCTCGCCGCGGCGGCGGTGAAGCTCGCGGCCCTGGCGACCGTCCTCCGGGCCCGCCGGCGGGCGCGGACGGCGCCGGCCGGGGCCGCGCCGGTGCCCCTGCGCCTGCCCCTCGTGTCGCTGATCGTGCCCCTCTTCCGCGAGCCCGAGATCGTCCCCGCGCTCGTCGCCCGCCTCGGGCGCCTCTCCTACCCGCGCGAACTCCTCGACGTCCTGATCGCGGTCGAGGCCGGCGACGGCACCACCCGCCGGGCGCTCGCGGCGACGGCGCTGCCGGCCTGGATGCGCGTCGTCACGGTACCGCCGGGCGAGGTGCAGACCAAGCCGCGGGCGCTCAACTACGCCCTCGACCGGGCCCGCGGCGCGATCATCGGCGTCTACGATGCCGAGGACCGGCCCGACCCCGACCAGATCCACGCCATCGTCCGCCGCTTTCACGAACGCGGCCCCGAGGTCGTCTGCCTCCAGGGCGTGCTCGACTTCTACAACCCCCGCGTCAACTGGCTCTCGCGCTGCTTCGCCCTCGAATACGCGTCCTGGTTCAGGGTCGTCCTGCCGGGGATCGCGGGCCTCGGCCTGGCCGTGCCGCTCGGCGGCACGACGCTCTTCTTCCGCCGCGCGGCGCTCGAGGCCCTCGGCGGCTGGGACGCCCACAACGTCACCGAGGACGCCGACCTCGGGCTGCGGCTCGCCCGCCGCGGCTGGCGGACCGAGCTCGTGGCGACCGTGACCGAGGAGGAGGCGAACTGCCGCCCCTGGCCCTGGGTCCGGCAGCGGTCGCGCTGGATCAAGGGCCATGCCGTGACCTGGGCCGTGCACATGCGCGATCCCTGCCGGCTCTGGCGCGAGCTCGGGCCGCGCGCCTTCCTCGGCGTCCAGGTCCTGTTCCTCGGCGCGCTGTCGCAGTTCCTGCTCGCGCCCCTCCTGTGGTCGACGGGGCTTCTCGCTCTCGGCCTTCCCCATCCCCTGACGGCGGCACTGCCCGGGGTGCCGCTCGGTCCGCTCTGGTGCCTCTTCGCGGCGGCCGGACTCGTCGACCTCGCCGTCGTGGCGGCCGCACTCCCGCCCGCGCACCGCGGCCTCGCGCCCCTCGCCCCGACCCTGCCGGTCTACTTCACGCTCGGCTCGGTCGCCGCCTGGAAGGCGCTGGGCGACCTCGCCTTCCGCCCCTTCCACTGGGACAAGACCACGCACGGCTGCTTCGGCGGCGCCGTCGAGCCGGGCCTTGTGGGCCGCGTCCCGCCCCCGAGGGCCGCCCTCCCGGGCTAGCCCCGCGCCGCGGGCGGCGGGCCGGTGCCGGGCGCCACCCGCGGGGCCGCGGGCGGGTTTGCATTCCGGCGCGCGCGGCCTTATCTCGGCGCCGTCCGCCGCCAGCGGGGCAAGGGGACGATGAACTGGATCACCAACTACGTCCGGCCGACAATCAACTCGCTCTTCTCGCGCCGCGAGATGCCCGAGAACCTGTGGTCGAAATGTCCCGAGTGCGGCACCATGCTCTTCCACCGCGAGCTGGCCACCAACCTCAACGTCTGCACCGCCTGCGACCACCACCTGGCGATCAGCCCGCGGGCACGCTTCGCCGGCCTCTTCGACGGCGCCATCTTCACCGAGGTGAAGGTGCCCGAGCCGGTCGCCGACCCGCTCGGCTTCCGCGACCAGAAGAAATACCCCGACCGCATGCGGGCCGCCCAGAAGGCCACCGGCGAGCGCGAGGCGATGCTCGTCGCCGAGGGCGAGATCGGCCGCACCCCGGTCGTCGCCGCCGCCCAGGACTTCGCCTTCATGGGCGGCTCGATGGGGATGCTCGTCGGCAACGCCGTGATCGCCGCCGCGACCCGCGCCGTCGAGCGGCGCAAGCCCCTGATCCTCTTCGCCGCCGCCGGCGGGGCGCGGATGCAGGAGGGGATCCTCAGCCTCATGCAGATGCCGCGGACGACGGTCGCCGTGCAGATGCTGCGCGATGCCGGCCTGCCCTACATCGTCGTCCTCACCAACCCCACCACCGGCGGCGTCACGGCCTCCTACGCCATGCTAGGCGACGTCCAGATCGCCGAGCCGGGGGCGCTCATCTGCTTTGCCGGGCCGCGGGTCATCGAGCAGACGATCCGCGAGAAGCTGCCCGACGGCTTCCAGCGGGCCGAATACCTGCTCGACCACGGCATGCTCGACCGCGTCACCCACCGCCGCAAGCTGCGCGAGGACCTGATCGTGATCGTCCGCCTGCTTCTCGGCCTGCCGCCGGCGGTGGCGGCCGACCTCCCCGCGCCCGCCGCCGTGCCGGCCGCCGAAGGGGCCGCCCCCGGCCCCGCCGAGGGCGAGGCCAAGGCGTGAGCATCCTGACGCTCGCCGGCAGCGACGTCATCCTCGAGCGGCTGACGCACCTCCATCCCAAGGTCATCGACCTCTCGCTCGCCCGCATCGAACGGCTCTGCGCCGCCCTCGGCCATCCCGAGCGGGCCCTGCCGGCGGTGATCCACGTCGCCGGGACGAACGGCAAGGGCTCGACCCAGGCAATGATTCGCGCCGGGCTCGAGGCCCGGGGGGGGCGCGTGCACGCCTACATCTCGCCCCATCTCGTGCGCTTCCACGAGCGCATCCGGCTCGCCGGGACGCTGATCGCCGAGGAGGCGCTGGCCCGCCTTCTCGACGAGTGCGAGCGCGCGAACGAGGGCCGCGAGATCACCTTCTTCGAGATCACGACCGCCGCCGCCTTCCTCGCCTTCGCCCGCACCCCGGCCGAGTGGACGCTGCTCGAGGTCGGGCTCGGCGGCCGCCTCGATGCCACGAACGTCGTGCCGGCGCCGCGGCTCACCGTCATCACCCCGGTCTCGATCGACCACGAGGCCTATCTCGGCTCCACCCTCGCGCTCATCGCCGGCGAGAAGGCGGGGATCCTCAAGCCCGGCGTGCCCTGCGTCACGGGCCCCCAGCCGCCCGCGGCGATGGCCGTGATCGAGGCCCGCGCCGCCCTCCTCGGCGCCCCCCTCATCGCCCACGGCCGCGACTGGCTGGCCTGGGAGGAGCGCGGCCGGCTCGTCTTCCAGGACGGCCGCGGGCTCCTCGACCTGCCGCGCCCGAACCTTCCCGGCCCCCACCAGATCGACAACGCCGGCGCCGCCGTCGCCGCCCTTCGCGCGCTCGGGGCGGATGAGGGGGCGGTGGCGGCAGGGGTCAGCGGGGCGGAATGGCCGGCGCGGATGCAGCGGCTGGGCCGCGGCCCCCTCGCCGCGGCCGCCCCCCTGGCCGAGCTGTGGCTCGACGGGGGCCACAACCCGGCGGCCGGCGAGGCGCTGGCGGCGACCCTGAAGGCGATGCCCGCGCGGCCCACCCATCTCGTCTGCGGGATGCTCGCGACCAAGGACGTGGGCGGGTTCCTGCGCCCGCTCGCCCCCCATGTCGCCCGCCTTCACGCGGTCGCGATCCCCGATGCCCCGGCGACGCTCGCTGCCGCGGCGACGGCGGCGGCGGCGGCCGCGGCCGGGATCGCGGCCGAAGCGGCCGCGGATGTCCCCGCCGCCGTCGCCGCCATCGCGGCGGCCGAGCCGCGGGCGCGGATCGTCATCTGCGGCTCGCTCTACCTCGCCGGCACGGTCCTGCGCGACAACGGCTGAGGGACCGGGGGCTGAGGGACGGGGGGCTGCGGGAAGGGGGAAGGCCGGGCCGGCGCCCGCGGGGCGCGCGGGCGCGGGGGGGCCTTGCGGCCGCTCAGGGCCGGGCGGCGGCGGGGGGAGCGGCGGCGGGGTCGGCGGCGCCCCTGATATGGGCGAAGATGACGAGGAGGGTCAGGCCCATGAGCAGGCAGAGATGCCAGCTGCGGCCGGACCGGCGGGCGGGGGGAAGGGCGAGCATCGTGTCCATGGCCGCCATCCTGCCCCGCGAATGGTGAACAAATTGGGCCGATTGGCGGGCGGTCCCGGGAAAGATCGTTTCCGGACCGGCGCGGCCGCGGCGCGACGGCCTTCCCCTCGGGCGGGGCTTGCGCTAAGGCGCCCCCGCGCCGCCTGCCGAGGATGCCATGAAGTTCACGCTCGCCTGGCTCAGGGACCATCTCGACACCGCGGCCGATGCGGCAACCCTCGCCGCGGCCTTGACCGACCTCGGCCTCGAGGTCGAGGAGGTCGCGGACCCCGCCCGGCGGCTTGGTGCCTTCACCATCGCCCGCGTCATCGAGGCCCGCGCCCACCCCAACGCCGACCGCCTGCGCGTCTGCCGCGTCGCGACCTGGCCGGCGGGGCCGGGGGGGCCGATGGAGGAGGTGCAGGTCGTCTGCGGCGCCGCCAACGCCCGCACCGGGCTGGTCGGCGTCTTCGCCCCGCCCGGCACCCGCATCCCCGGCACCGGCGTCGACCTCCGGCCCGGGGTGATCCGCGGCGAGGCCTCGAACGGGATGCTCTGCTCGGAGCGCGAGCTCGAGCTTTCCGACGACCACGCCGGCATCATCGAGCTGCCCGCCGACGCCCCCCTCGGGGCGCGCTGGATCGACTGGGCGGGGCTTGCCGACCCCGTCATCCACATCAAGGTCACGCCCAACCGGCCCGACGCGCTCGGCGTCCGCGGCATCGCCCGCGATCTCGCCGCGCGCGGGCTCGGAACCCTGAAGCCGCAGGCCGCGGTGCGGGTGGCGGGGGGCTTCCCCTCGCCGGTGACGGTCGCGATCGACCCCCGGCTGCGGGCCCGTGGCTGCCCCCTCTTCGCCGGCCGCCTCATCCGCGGGGTCCGCAACGGGCCCAGCCCGGCCTGGCTCCAGCGGCGGCTGCGGGCGATCGGGCTGCGCCCGATCTCGGCCCTCGTCGATGTCACGAACTTCTTCACCGTCGACCGCAACCGCCCCCTCCACGTCTTCGATGCGGCCCGCCTTGCCGGGGGGCTCCGCATCCATCCCGCGGCGGGCGGGGAGGAGATCGCGACGCTCGACGGGCGCACCTACCGCGTCGGCCCGGGGACGATGCTCATCGCCGACGACCAGGGCCCGGTCAGCCTTGCCGGCATCATGGGCGGCGCCGCGACGGGGGTGTCGGAGGCGACGACCGACGTCTTCGTCGAGAGCGCCTACTGGGATCCGCTGACCGTCGCCGCGACCGGGCGGGCGCTGCGCGTCGCCTCGGATGCGCGCTACCGCTTCGAGCGCGGCGTCGACCCCGAGGACACCCTGCCCGGGCTCGAGGCGGCGACGGCGATGATCCTGGAGCTTTGCGGCGGCAGCCCGGGCGGGCTTGCCGTCGACGGGGCCGTGCCCGCGACCGACCGCAGCTATGCCTTCGACCCCGGCCGGCTCCGGCGCCTCGTCGGCCTCGAGATGCCCGCGGCGGCCCAGCGCGCCACGCTCGCGGCCCTCGGCTTCCGGCTCGCCGACGGGCGCGCCCATCCGCCCTCGTGGCGGCCCGACATCCAGGGCGAGGCCGACCTCGTCGAGGAGGTCGCGCGCGTCGCCTCGCTCGCCGGTCTGAAGGGCGTGGCGCTGCCGCGACCGGCCCCGGGGGTGGCGCGGCCCGTCCTCACGGCCGCCCAGCGGCGGGCGGGGCTCATGCGGCGCGCCGCCGCCGCCCAGGGCTTCAGCGAATGCGTGAGCTACAGCTTCATCGCCGCCGCCCCGGCGGCCCTTTTCGGCGGCGGCGGCGATGCCGCCCGGATCGAGAACCCGATCTCGTCGGAGATGACGCATCTGCGCCCGGACCTCCTGCCCGGCCTCCTTCTCGCCGCGGCGCGGAACCAGGCCCGCGGCTTCGCCGATCTGGCGCTGTTCGAGGTCGGGCCGGTCTTCGCCGGCGGCGAGCCGGGCGAGGAACGGGCGATGCTCGCGGGCCTCCGCGTCGGCGCCGCCGGCCCCCGCGATCCCCACGGCAGCCGCCGCCCGGTCGACATCCACGACGCCCGCGCCGATGCCGAGGCCGTCCTCGCCGCCGCCGGCGCGCCGGCCCGCCTCCGGGCCGGCCGCGCGACCGCCCCCTTCTGGCATCCCGGGCGGGCGGGGACGCTCGCGCTCGGGCCCCGCATCCTTGCCGAATGGGGCGAGATCCACCCCCGCGTCCTCGCCGCCCTCGACGTCCGCGGCCCCGCCGTCGCCTTTACCCTCGCCTTCGATGCCCTGCCCCTGCCGCGGACGCGCGCGATCGCCCGCCCCGCGCTCCGGCTTTCCGGCTACCAGACGGTCGAGCGCGACTTTGCCTTCGTCCTCGACGCCCGCATCGAGGCGGCGGCGGTCGTTGCCGCGGCCCAGGGCGCCGACCGGGGCCTCATCACCGAGGTCCGGGTCTTCGACGAGTTCGCGGGGCCCCGGGCCGAGGCGCAGTTCGGCCCCGGGCGCAAGTCGCTCGCCCTCACCGTACGTCTCGAGCCGAGCGACCGCACCCTGACCGAGGCCGAGATCGAGGCGGTCGCGGCGCGCCTGATCGACAGGGTCGCGCGGGCCACGGGGGGCGCGCTCCGTTCCTAGGGGACCGGCCGCGGCGGGCGCCGGCGCGGGTCCCGGCCCGGCGCGGGCGGGCGGGCGCGCCGTCACCCCCGGGGCCGCCGGCGGGCGCCCCCCCTGCGGGGGTGCTTTCCTTTCGGCCCGAGGCCCTCTAGTAAAGGCTGAGGAAGACCTTCCAACGGGGAGAGAAACGATGAGGAAGACCCTTTTCGCGACGACCGCCGCGCTCGCCCTTGCCGCCGTCTCGGCGCAGGCGCAGGAGGTGAAGATCGGTATCCTGCTGGGCTTCACCGGGCCGCTCGAATCGCTCGTCGCGAACATGGCGCCGGGGGCGCGGCTCGCGATCAAGGAAATCAACGACTCGGGCGCCTTCAGCCTCGGCAGTCTCGTGACCGTGGACGGCAACACGGGCTGCGTCGATGCCCCCCTCGCCACGGCCTCGGCCGAGCGTCTCGTCACCGCCGACCACGTCTCGGGCATCGTCGGCGGCGACTGCTCGGGGGTGACGGGGGCGGCGTTCCAGAACGTCGCGCGGCCGAACGGGGTCGTCATGATCTCGCCCTCGGCGACCTCGCCCGCGCTCTCGACCGTCGAGACCGACGGCTACTTCTTCCGCACCTCGCCCTCGGATGCCCGCCAGGGCATCGTCATGGCCGAGAACATCCTCGACCGCGGCATCAAGACCGTCGCCGTCACCTACACCAACAACGACTACGGCAAGGGGCTCGCCGACAGCTTCGCCGCCGCCTACGGCGAGCGCGGCGGGACGGTGACGATCAACGCCGCCCACGAGGACGGCAAGGCCGACTACTCGGCCGAGGTCGGGGCGCTCGCCGCCGCCGGCGGCGACGCGCTCGTGATCGCGGGCTACATCGGCCAGGGCGGCTCGGGCATCCTGCGCGCCTCGCTCGATTCGGGCGCCTTCGACACCTTCGTCTTCCCCGACGGCATGGTCGGCGACGAGCTCGAAACGAGCTTCGGGCCCGAGATCACCGGCTCGTTCGGCCAGAACCCGGCCTCGGCGGGCGAGGGCGCGGGCGTCTTCCACGGCATGGCCACGGCCGCGGGCTTCAACGGCACCTCGCCGTTTGCGGGCGAATCCTACGACGCGGCGGCGCTGATCGTGCTGGCCATGCAGGCCGCGGGTTCGATCGATCCCAAGGTCTACAAGGACAAGGTGCTCGAGGTCGCGAACGGCCCCGGCGAGCGCATCCTCCCGGGCGAGCTCGGCAAGGCGCTCGAGATCCTGAAGGGCGGCGGCGACATCGACTATGACGGCGCCTCGGGCGTCGAGCTCGTCAACGAGCGCGAGGCCGCGGGCAGCTACCGCGAGATCGAGTTCGTCGACGGCAAGCTGTCGG
Organism: Paracoccaceae bacterium; assembly: GCA_020846995.1. Taxonomy (GTDB): domain Bacteria; phylum Pseudomonadota; class Alphaproteobacteria; order Rhodobacterales; family Rhodobacteraceae; genus JAHDXW01. The sequence continues at coordinate 13,946 of JADLCV010000177.1, read as the reverse complement.
TCGTCCGCTTCCGCTGAAGCGGTCCGGGCGGGGGGGCAGCCCCCTCCGCCAGCCGCCGGGCCGGGCGCTCCGGCCCGGCCCGGCGGTGGCCGGCGCGCGACGGCCCGACATTGCAGGCGACCGGCCGCGGCAAATGACGGCCGGCGCGACAGGGAGACGACGCATGATCGTGGTGGAGGACCTCCACAAGCACTTCGGCGGCTTCCGGGCCGTCGACGGCGCCTCGCTCGCCATCGCCGGGGGCTCGATCACCGGGCTGATCGGGCCGAACGGGGCCGGCAAGACCACGCTCTTCAACTGCATCGCCGGGCGGCTGAAGCCGACCTCGGGGCGGGTGCTGATGGAGGGCGAGGACATCACCGGCCTGCCGCCGCACGCGCTCTTCCACAAGGGCGTGCTCCGCACCTTCCAGATCGCGCACGAGTTCACGTCGCTGACGGTGCGCGAGAACCTGATGATGGTGCCCGCCGCCCAGGCCGGCGAGACGCTCTGGAACACCTGGTTCGGGCGCCGCCGGATCGCCCGCGAGGAGGCGGCGCTCGCGGCCCGGGCCGACGACGTCCTCGAGTTCCTGACCATCGCCCATCTCGCCGGCGAGCGCGCCTCGAACCTCTCGGGCGGGCAGAAGAAGCTCCTCGAGCTCGGGCGGACGATGATGGTCGAGGCCCGCATCGTCTTTCTCGACGAGGTCGGGGCGGGGGTGAACCGGACCCTCCTGAACACCATCGCCGACGCCATCCGCCGCCTCAACCGCGAGCGCGGCTACACCTTCTGCGTCATCGAGCACGACATGGACTTCATCGCCCGCCTCTGCGACCCGGTGATCGTCATGGCCGAGGGCCGGGTGCTGGCCGAGGGTCCGGCGGCAGCGATCATGCAGAACGAGGCCGTGATCGAGGCCTACCTCGGCCGCGGGTTGAAGAACCGCATGCGGGCCGGGGCCGTCTCGTGAGCGTCGCGCCAGCGGGGGCGGGGATGGCGGGGGCCCATCTCCTCGGCGAGGCGATGACCGGCGGCTACGGCGCCACCGACATCCTCCACGCCTGCACGATCGAGGCCCGGCCGGGCGAGATCGCCGTCATCGTCGGCCCCAACGGGGCCGGCAAGTCGACGGCGATGAAGGCGATCTTCGGCATGCTGCGGCTGCGCGGGGGGCGCGTGAGCCTCGGCGGCGAGGACATCACCCGCCTCAGCCCCCAGGACCGGGTCGCCCGCGGCATGGCCTTCGTGCCCCAGACCTCGAACATCTTCCCGGCCCTGAGCGTCGAGGAGAACCTCGAGATGGGGGCCTTCCTGCGTCGCGACGCCATCCGCGCAACGATGGAGCAGGTCTTTGCCCTGTTCCCGGTCTTGCGCGACAAGCGCCGCCAGGCGGCGGGCGAGCTTTCGGGCGGCCAGCGCCAGCAGGTGGCGGTCGGGCGCGCGCTCATGACGCGGCCGCGCGTGCTCATGCTCGACGAGCCGACGGCCGGGGTCTCGCCCATCGTCATGGACGAGCTTTTCGACCGCGTCATCGAGATCGCCCGCACCGGGCTCACGATCCTCATGGTCGAGCAGAACGCCCGCCAGGCGCTCGAGATCGCCCACCGGGGTTTCGTCCTCGTGCAGGGGCACAACGCCTACACCGACACCGGCGCGGCCCTCCTCGCCAATCCCGAGGTGCGGCGGAGCTTCCTGGGAGGCTGAGCCATGGAGGGGACCCTCAACGCGCTGGTGGTGCTCGCGAACTACGTCGTCATCCCGGCCACGGCCTACGGCGCCCAACTGGCCCTCGGGGCGCTCGGGGTGACGCTCGTCTTCGGCATCCTGCGCTTCTCGAACTTCGCCCATGGCGACAGCATGGCCTTCGGCGCGGCGGTGACGATCCTCACGGTCTGGGCCCTGCAGGCGGCGGGCGTGTCGATCTATCCCCTTCCGACGGCACTCCTCGCGCTGCCCGTCGGCATCGCCGCGACGGCGGTGCTGATGATTCTCACCGATCGCGCCGTCTACCGCTTTTACCGCCGCCAGAAGGCCAACCCGATCATCCTCGTCATCGTCTCGATCGGGGTCATGTTCATCATGAACGGGCTCGTCCGCTTCGTCATCGGCACCGAGGACATCCGCTTCGACGACGGGGCGCGCTTCATCGTCGACGTCCGCGGCTTCAAGGCCGCGACCGGGCTTGCCGAGGGGCTGGCAATCCGGTCCGCGCAGGTGACGACGCTGGTCACGGCGGTGGCCTTCGTCGCGGCGCTGTTCTGGTTCCTGAACCGCACCCGCACCGGCAAGTCGATGCGCGCCTTCTCCGACAACGAGGATCTGGCACTCCTCTCGGGCATCGACCCCGAGCGGGTCGTGGCCGTGACCTGGATCATCACCGCGGCGCTCGCGACCACGGCCGGCGTCCTCTACGGGCTCGACAAGTCGTTCTGGCCGACGACCTACTTCCAGCTTCTCCTGCCGATCTTCGCGGCCGCGGTGGTGGGCGGGCTCGGCAGCCCGCTCGGGGCCATCGCCGGGGGCTTTCTCGTCGCCTTCTCGGAGGTCGCGGTCACCTACGCCTTCCGCCGCGCCGCCGGCCATGTCATGCCCGAGGCGTGGATGCCCGAGGGGCTCGTGCAGCTCCTCTCCACCGACTACAAGTTCGCGGTCAGCTTCATGATCCTCGTCGTCGTCCTCCTCTTCCGTCCGACCGGCCTCTTCCGGGGGACGGCGTCGTGAGCCGGGTGCGGCTGCGGACGCCCGTCCTCTTCCTGCTGGTGGCGGCGCTCATCGTCGTCACCGGGCTCGCCCAAAGCTGGAACGTCGCCCTGACGATCGTCAACATGGGGCTCGTGTCGGCGATCGTGGCCCTCGGCCTCAACATGCAGTGGGGCTACGCCGGGCTCTTCAACATCGGCGTCATGGGCTTCCTCGCCCTCGGCGGGCTCGCGGTCGTGCTCGTCGCCGTGCCGCCGGTGGCCGAGGCCTGGGCGGCGGGCGGGCCGCGGACCCTCGCCGGGCTCGCGCTCGCGGTCGCGGCGCTCGCGGGGGCGATCCTCCTGCGCCGGCGGATGCGTCCGGGGGTGGCGCGCGGGCTCGCGACGGCGGCCGTCATCGTCCTCGGCTACGTCCTCGCCCGGGCGGTCTTCGTCCCCGCCTCCGAGGCGATCGAGCGCGTCAACCCCGCCGGCACGGGCTTCCTCGGCGGGCTCGGCCTGCCCGTCCTCGTCGCCTGGCCCCTCGGCGGGGTCATCGCCGCCGGGGCCGCCTGGCTCATCGCTCGCGTCGCCCTCGGGCTCCGCGCCGACTACCTCGCCATCGCCACCCTCGGCATCGCCGAGATCATCGTCGCCATCCTCAAGCACGAGGACTGGCTGACGCGCGGGGTCAAGAACGTCGTCGGCATCCCCCGCCCGGTGCCCTACGAGGTCGATCTCCTGTCGGACCCCGCCTTCGTCGCCCGCGCCCATCTCTGGGGGACCGATCCCGTCACGGCGGCCTCGATCCTCGTCAAGCTCGCCTATGCGGCGCTCTTCCTCGTCGTCCTCGCCATCCTCCTGTGGATGGCCGAGAAGGCGCTGAACTCGCCCTGGGGGCGGATGATGCGGGCGATCCGCGACAACGAGACGGCGGCCGAGGCGATGGGCAAGGACGTCACCCGCCGCCACCTCCAGATCTTCGTCCTCGGGGCCGCCGTCTGCGGCATCGCCGGGGCGATGATGACGACGCTCGACGGCCAGCTGACTCCGGGCGCCTACCAGCCCCTGCGCTTCACCTTCCTCGTCTGGGTGATGGTGGTCGTCGGGGGGTCGGGAAGCAACTGGGGGGCGGTGCTCGGCGGCTTCCTCATCTGGTGGCTGTGGGTGATGGTCGAGCCGATCGGGGCCTGGCTGCTCGGCGTCGTGACCATGCCCCTGCCCGCAAGCTCGGCCCTCAAGCTCCATCTCCTCGGCTCGGCCCAGCACATGCGCCTCATCACCATGGGGCTGATCCTCCTGCTGGTGCTGCGCTTCGCCCCCCGCGGCCTGATCCCCGAGCGCTGAGGCGCGCGGGCCACCCCCCCCGGGGGCCGCGGGCGGCAACGCCGCGCCCCATGGGGGAGGCCGCGGCCGCGGCCCCCCGCGCGCGATGACGCCCGGCCGTCAGTTGCGGCTGAGGAGCGTCGACATCACGTCGCGCAGCACCTCGTCGGCGAGATCGCCCGCCGTCGGGGCGACCGCCGCCGGCGCCGCCGGGGCATCGGCCGGCAGCGGGCGCACGGGCAGGCCCTCGTGGACGCGGACCATCACCTCGCGCCAGATCTCGGCCGGCAGGCCGCCGCCGGTGACGCCGGTCAGGGGCGTGTTGTCGTCGTAGCCCATCCACACCCCGGCGACGTAGTCGGCGGTGAAGCCGATGAACCAGGCGTCGCGGGCGGCCTGGGTGGTGCCGGTCTTGCCGGCCGCGGGCCGGCCGGGCAGGCGGGCGCGGGTGCCGGTGCCGCCCTCGATCACGCCTGCGAGCATCCAGGCAAGCTCGCGGGCGGCGGGTTCGGCGATCACCCGCTCGCCGATGCCGCCGGCCTGGGCGAGGAGCGGCTGGCCGTCGCCGGCCAGGCGCAACTCGACGAGGCCGTAGGGCCGGACGGCCGAGCCGCCGTTGAGGATGCCGGCATAGGCCGCGGTCATCTCGAGGAGCGTAGCCTCGGAGGCGCCGAGGGCGAGGGCCGGACCGTCGGCAAGGTCGGAGTGGATGCCGAACTGCTCGGCCACGGCCCGCACGAGATCGCGGCCGATGGCCTCGAAGAGCCGCACCGCGGGGGTGTTGAGCGACTGCCTCAGGGCCTCGGCGAGCGTCACCATGCCGCGGAACTCGCCGGTGTAGTTGCGCGGGCTCCACGGCCCCGAGCCGGGGACGTCGATCGTCAGGGGCGCGTCCTCGATGAGGTCGAGGGGCGAGTAGCCGAGGTCGAGGGCGGCGGCATAGACGAAGGGCTTGAAGGCCGAGCCGGTCTGGCGGAGGGCCTGGGTGGCGCGGTTGAAGGCCCCGGCCGAGGGCATCTGGCGGCCGCCGACCATCGCCCGCACCGCCCCGTCGGCCGACATCACCACGACCGCCGCCTGCGCCGCCGAACCCTCGCGCACGCGGGCGGCGAAGACGTCGGCGAGCGCGGTCTCGGCGGCGCGCTGGAGGCGGGGATCGAAGGTCGTGGCGATGACGACGTCCTCGGTCGTGTCGCGGGTCAGGAAGGCGGGCCCGGTCTCCATCATCCAGTCGGCGAAGGCGCCGCCGGCGCGCTGGGCGGCGGCCGCGGAAAGCTCGGCCGGGTGCGCCCGCGCCGCCGCCGCCTCGGCCGCCGTCAGGTAGCCCTGCTCCTCCATCAGCCCGACGATGACGTTGGCGCGGTCCCGGGCCCGGGCGAGGCTGCGGGTCGGGGCGAAATGCGAGGGCGCGACGAGGAGGCCCGCGAGCATCGCCGCCTCGGCCGCGTCGACCGCGGCCGCCGAAATGCCGAAGTAGCGCTCGGCCGCGGCCTCGAAGCCCCGCGCCCCGGCCCCGAGATAGGCGCGGTTGAGGTAGATCGTCAGGATCTCGTCCTTGCTGTAGCGGGCCTCGAGTGCGAGGGCGAAGGGCACCTCGCGGATCTTGCGCCAGAGCGAGCCCTCGCGGCAGTCGGCCTCGTAGTCGGCCTCGCTCTGGCCCGAAGCGGCATCGTAGGGCCGGCCGAGGCAGAGGAGTTTCGCGACCTGCTGGGTGATGGTCGAGCCGCCGTTGCCCGAGAACGGCCCCCGCCCCTCGGCGAGGTTGATCCGGACCGCCGAGGCGATGCCGCGCGGGCTGATGCCGAAATGGTGGTAGAAGCGGCGGTCCTCGGTGGCGACGACGGCGTTCTTCAGATGGGGCGAGACGGTGGCGGCGGTGATCGTTCCGCCGAAGGTCTCGCCGCGCCAGGCGAAGACCGCGCCGCTGCGGTCGAGAAGCGTGACCGACCCGCGCGCCCGCCCGTCGAGCAGTTCGGCGAGCGGCGGCAGCCCGCGGTAGAACCAGGCCGCCGAGGCGAGGACGATGAGCAGGACGACGGCCGCGAGCCGCCACCCCGTGGCCCACAGGATGCGCAGGACAAGGTGCAGAAGGCCGCCGATCGCCCGCATCGCCACGTTGCCCCGCCGCGTCCGCCGCCGGCCCGACTTCGCCGCCGCGGGTTTGCCCGCCGGTGCCGCCGCCCGGCCGCCCGCCGCTGCCGCCGGCCCGTAGCGGCGATCGGCCACGAGGGGCCGCCGCTTGCCTGTCATCGCCATGCCTCACTGCCCGCGTGCTGCGTGTTTTCCCCACCATAGCGCGGATCGCGACGCTTGTGGAGACCGGAGGCGCACCGATTCGCGTCCCCGGGCTGCCCGGAATCCGGGCAGCGCCCCCCGCGCCCTGCGGCCGGCGCCGGCGTTTGCGGTTCCGTGCCACCGCCCCCGGGGCCCGCGGCTTGCGCCCCGACCCGGCGCCGCCCCCTCCTTCCTCGGTGCCGGCCCGGAGGCGGCCGGCAGACCCTGCAGGAAGGAGAGGCGCCATGCATCCGCCGATTGCCCCGGAACCCTCCCCCGGCCCCGTCGCGGGGTGCGCCCGCGCTCCCGCCGCGCCGGGCCGGGGACCGCGCGCGCCCCTCGCCCTGGCGGCGGCGCTCGCGCTCGCCCCCGCGGCCGCCCTCGCCGAGGCGCCGGTCGCGGTCGCGGCGGCGGCGACGGTCGACAAGGGCGATGTCGCCTGGATGCTGACCGCGACCCTCCTCGTCCTCTTCATGATCGTGCCCGGGCTCGCGCTCTTCTACGGCGGCCTCGTGCGCAGCAAGAACATGCTCTCGGTCCTCATGCAGTGCACCGCGACGACGGCGCTCGTCATCGTGCTCTGGGTGTTCTGGGGCTATTCGCTGGCCTTCGGCGAGGAGCCCTCGGCCTTCTGGGGCGGCACCGGCAAGCTCTTCCTCGCCGGGGTCACGGCGGCCGCCCTGGCCCCGACCTTCACCGCCGGCGTCGCCATCCCCGAGCTTCTCTTCGTCGCCTTCCAGATGACCTTCGCCTGCATCACCGCGGCCCTCATCGTCGGCTCCCTCGCCGAGCGCATCCGCTTTTCCGCGCTCGTCCTCTTCGTGCTCCTCTGGGTCAGCGCGGTCTACGTTCCCGTCGCCCACATGGTCTGGGACGGCGACGGACTGATCTTCGGCTGGGGGGCGCTCGACTTCGCCGGCGGCACCGTCGTCCACATCAACGCCGGGGTCGCGGGGCTCGTCGGCGCCCTGCTCCTCGGTCCCCGCATCGGCTTCGGCCGCGAGAACCTCGCCCCCCACTCGATGACGCTGACGATGGCCGGGGCCTCGATGCTGTGGGTGGGCTGGTTCGGCTTCAACGCCGGCTCGAACCTCGAGGCGACGGGCGGCGCGGCGCTCGCCATGATCAACACCTTCACCGCCGCCGCCGGGGCGATCCTCGCCTGGTCGGCGATCGAGACCCTGGCCCGCGGCAAGGCCTCGATGCTCGGGGCCGCCTCGGGCCTCGTCGCCGGGCTGGTCGCGGTGACGCCGGCGGCCGGCTACGCCGGGCCCGTCGGCGCCATCGTCCTCGGCGCGGCGGCGGCCGCGGTCGCCTACCTCGCGGTCACCTGGATGAAGCATGCCCTGGGCTACGACGACAGCCTCGACGTCTTCGGCATCCACGGCGCGGGCGGCATCATCGGCGCGCTCGGCACGGCGATCGTCGACCGGACGGCCCTCGGCGGGGTCGGCCGCGGTGCCGCGAGCCTCGCCGACCAGCTTCTCGCCCAGGCCCTCGGCGTCGGGGTGACGGTCCTGTGGTCGGCGGTGGCGAGCCTTGTCCTCTACCTCGTCGTCGATACCCTCGTCGGGCTGCGCGTGAGCCCGGAGGCCGAGCGCGAGGGCCTCGACCTCACCGCCCACGGCGAGCGGGCCTGGAACCTCTGAAGGGGCGTCCCTGGCCCCCCGTGGCCCTGCGGTCTGCCACAGGATTCGCGCCCTCCCCGGAAAGGGCGGGGACGGGGGCCGGGATGGCCCGGGGCGGGCGACTCCGGGGCGGGTGCGGCGGCTCTGTTGCACAAATCCCGTGAGGGATTCATCTCGTGAATCCAGCGTGGTAGCTGGAAGGCATGAGCAGACCGACACCCCCGACCTGCAAGACCCGGAACTGGCCGGCCTATGACGAAGCGCTCAAGCGCCGTGGCTCGCTGACGATCTGGTTCGATCCCTGCATGACCTGGGAAGCAGCGCCGACTGGCAAGCGTGGCCGCCGGCCCGACGACAGCGATGCGGCCATTCAGACCTGCCTGACGATGAAGGTGTTGTTTGGAATGGCGCTGAGGCAGACCACTGGCTTCGTCGAGAGCCTGCTGCGTCTGATCGGCCAGGACCGGGCGGTGCCCGACTTCAGCACGCTGTCGCGACGGCAGAAGACCCTGAAGGTCAACATCCCCTATCGTGGTTCGGACGGTCCCCTGCATCTCTTGATCGAGAGCACGGGGATCAAGGTCGAGGGCGAAGGCGAGTGGAACGCGCGCAAGCATGGCGCCACCAAGCGCAGGGTCTGGCGCAAGATCCACATCGGAATCGACGAGAAATCCCTGGAAATCCGGGCGGCAGAGCTCACCACCAGCGACATCGGCGACATCGGCGACGTCGAGCAGGCGAACGCCACCGGTTCGAGAAAGCCTGCGAGGGATGCTGCCCGGGTTGCTGGACCAGATCCCACCCGAACAGGAGATCGGCAGCGTCACCGCCGATGGTGCCTTCGACACCCGCAGATGTCATGATGCCATCGCGGCCCGTGGTGCAACCGCGATCATTCCACCCCGCAAGAACGCCAGACCGTGGAAACCCGACACCGCCGGAGCGATCGCCCGCAACGAAATCCTGCGCACATCGAAGCGCGTCGGTCGAACCATCTGGCGACGATGGAACGGATACCACCGCCGAAGCAGGGCCGAGACCAGGATGCACTGCGTCAGGCTGCTGGGTCAGCGCCTGTCCGCACGCGACTTCGACCGTCAGGTGGCCGAGTTCCAGGTGCGCGTCCCTCGCAGGCTCTCTTTGACCGATGGCGTTCGCCTGCTCGATCCTGAACGGCTTCACCGCGCTCGGAACGCCCCTCACAGAGGTCGCGGGATAGGTCTGTCCGGGGAAAGGGGAACCTCGGCCATCAGGCGATTTGTGCAACAGAGCCCCAGGAGCCCCGTGGTTCCGCTCAGCTTCCGGTGCGCCCTTCACTCGGGCTCACCGCCTCCAGTTGCTGGCGGATGCTGGCGGCGAGCGAGCGCAGGCGCGGGGCAATCTCGTCCTCGAGCTGGTTGCCCCGCAGACGGAAGACAGGCACCCGGCAGTTCAGGGCGAAGCATTCGCCACTTCGGTCACGCAGCAGCGGGACTCCGACCGAATGGACCTCCGGCGCCCAGGTGCCACGCACCAGCGTGAAGCCGCGGCTGCGGCAGTCCTCGACCCCGGCGTGGAAGGATGCGGCGCCCGCATCCCAGAGGTCCGGGTCATCCGCGCGCAGTTCCGCCCATTTATCCCCGGCCTCGGCCTCGGTCAGGAGCGAGCAGAGGGCACGGCCGATCGCCGTCGGCACAAGCGGCCCGATCGTTCCCAGATCCGGCGTCGCCCAGAGATTCTCGTTCACCCGGGCGGTCTCGACATAGACGAACCGGCTGCCGTCGATCACCCCGACCGAAACCGTCCCGCCTACGTCCAGCGCCAGTTCCTGCATCAGCGGACGCGCGATGCTGAGGATCCGGATATTGGCGATCAGCGCGTTGACCAGCATCAGCACCCCCCATCCCAGCCGGAACCGCGACCTGTCGCGCTTGAGATAGCCGAGTTCGGTCAGGGTATGGGTCAGGCGCGCAACGGTCGGGCGGCTGATGCCGGTCAGCGCCGCGATCTCGACATTGGTCAGGATGGTGCGGTCGCGGCGGAAGGCGCCGAGAACCTCAAGCCCCTTGGCGAGGGTCGTCGCAAAACCCGCATCTCGCTCACCGCCCGTCATCTGATCCTCCCTTGCCAACGCGCGCAGGATGCCATGGGAGAGGATCCTCGCCAAGCAGATACTGCACGATGATCGTAGTATATGTCCATATATCAGACATTCTACATTAAGTATGCTGTATATGTTGACATGATGCAGGAAGTGCTGCAATGTCGCCCCATTCGCCGGAAACGGCAGCACTGGATCGCGACGAGGGCCAGCGGAGGCGCCGGGCATGACGGACATCATCGACATGGAGATCGGACTGCCGCTCTCCGAGGCGAACCCGGAGATCGAACGGATCTCGCATGGACGGCCGGGAACACCCTTCGCCCAGAGCCTGCCGCGTCCGGACGGATACGGCTTTGCCAACTACGATCGCGTGTTCCGGGGCAAGCCGCGCGAGGCGACGCAGGCGGCGCCCGTCGATGACGGCGGACTGGACAGGCTCGTTGCGGACATGGACCGTGCGGGAATCCGCTGCGGCCTCCTCGTCGGGGCCGAAAACGGCGCGACCGGAGCAATCCACGCCCGGTATCCGGGCCGTTTCAGGATCTTCGTCACCATGGACCCGACCGACGGGATGCGCGGCGTGCGCGAATTCGAGCGGCTGGTGAAGGAGGAAGGTGCGAACGGCCTGCGCCTGTCGGCGCTCTACAACGGCATCGTGGCGAACGACCGCCGCTACTATCCCCTTTATGCCAAGGCGGCCGAACTGGACGTGCCGGTCCGCATCTATGCCTCGATGAACTATGCCAACGACCGGCCCTACGACCTCGGCCATCCGCGCCATCTCGACGATGTCGCGGTGGACTTCCCCGAGTTGCGAATCGTGGCGGGTCTCGCCGGATGGCCCTGGGTCAACGACATGATCGGGCTGCTGCGGCGCCATCCCAACCTCTGGGTCGATACCGCGGCCCACCACCCGCGCTATTTCGCGCAGGCCGGTTCCGGCTGGGAGCAGTTCATGCAGTTCGGCAACTCGCTCATGCAGGACAAGGTGATGGTCGGCCTGTCGCGCTATCTCTTCGGCACTTCCTTCGAGTCCCTGATCGACGCCTACCGGGCACTGCCGCTCAAGGAGGCGGTCATCGAGAAGTGGCTGTACGGCAACGCGGCGCGTTTTCACCGAATCTAGCGCACCCCCACCCCCAACAGGCCGATCGGGCGGGGCTGCGCCTCGCGACCGGCGAGAGGACAGGACCATGCATACCGACGTCACTTCCCTTGTGCGGCCGCGCGCGGTTGCGGTGATCGGGGCCTCGGCCAGGCGGATGACGCAGGGCAATGTCGTGATCGGCAACCTGAAGGACTGGGGCTACCGGGGCAGGATCCTGCCCGTGCACCCGGAGGCCGCCTCGATCGACGGGTTCGGCGCGCTGAACAGCGTGGCCGCGCTGCCCCCGGACACCGATGTGGCGATCGTCGCCATTCCCGCGGCGCAGGTCGGTGGCGTGCTGGGCGAACTGGAACAGAGCGCCGTCCGCTCGGCGATCGTCTTCACCGCGGGCTTCACGGCGGAACAGGACCACACCCTGCGCGAGCGAACCCGCACAAGCCGCCTGATCGTGCACGGCCCGAACTGCATGGGCCTCGTGAACTTCAGCGATTCGGTGCCGCTTTACCCGTCCCGGCCGTCGATCCGCCTGCGGCCGGGCAGGGTTGCCATCGTGGCACAGTCCGGGTCGGCGGCAATCTCGCTCATGAATTCGACGGTCGTGGGCCTGTCCAAGGTCGTGACCGTCGGCAGCGAATATCGCGTGAGCGCGGCCGACTACATCCGCTGGCTGGCCGAGGACGATGCAACGGCGGCAATCGGGGTCGTCGCCGAATCCATCAAGGATCCGGTCGCTTTCGCCCTTGCGGCCGAGGCGGTTCACGCCGCTGGCAAGGCGCTCGTCGTGCTCAAGGTCGGTCGGTCCGCGACCGGGATGGCGGCGACACAGGCCCATACCGGCGCCCTTGCCGGAGAGCGGGATGCCTTCGACGACTTCTTTGCCACGACCGGGATCGCCACCGCGGGCGACTATGACGAACTGGTGGCGGCGCTCGAATGCGCGGCCACCGTGCGCCGCAGGGCCGGCGCCGGGAAGATCGGGATCATCGGCATCTCGGGCGGACAGACGGCGCTTGCCTGTGATGTGGCCGAGGATGCGGGCCTTGCCCTTGCCTCCTTCTCAGCGGAAACCACGGCGCGACTCCTGCGCGCGTTGCCGGGCGTGTCGGGGCAGAATCCCGTCGATGCCGGGGCGACGGTCGATCCGGGGAGCCGCAACATCGGGGCGGCGCTGAGGGACATCCTCGACGATTCGGACGTGGCCGTGGTGGCGGCATTGCAGGATTCGCAGGAGAGCCTGAACCCGGCGACGCTCCGGAACTCCTACGACGCGGTCTTCGCCGCCTATGCCGAAGCCGCGCGCGGCGCGGCGAAGCCGGTCGCCGTCATCTCGCCGACCGGTGAAGGCGTGGTGCCGGAGGTGCGCGCGCTTCTGGCCGATGCAGGGGTGCCCCTGCTGCGCGGCTTGCGGCCGGGACTGCGCGCCGTCGCCAGCCTGGGCCTCGGCCGGCCCGGGCCCGCGGGTGCCTGGGCGCAGGCCCGGCACACGGGGCGCTCCCCCTTCCATCCGCGGGCGGCCGAGTGGCGGCGAACGCTCGCGGGGCGCCCCGGCGCGCTCGATCCCGCGACCGCCTTCGGCCTCCTGCGCGACTACGGACTGCCGGTCGTGAAATCCATCGTCGTGCGCGATGCCGAAGAAGCGGTGCGGCGGGCGGGCGAGATCGGCTTTCCGATGGTCGTCAAGGTCGCCTCCGCCTCCATCCAGCACCGCTCGGATGTGGGCGGCGTGGTCCTTGAGGTCACGGACGAGGCGTCGCTACGCGCCGCCATCGGGCGCATCGTCGGGAATGTCGCCGCGGCGCGGCCCGATGCGATCATCGACGGCTTTGAGGTGCAGGAGCAGCTTGTCGACGGTGTGGAGGCGATGGCGGGCTTCACCGCGGCGCCCCCCTTCGGCCCGCTGGTGGTCGTCGGCAGCGGCGGCACGCTGGTCGAGCTTCTGGGCGACCGTGCGGTGGGCCTCGCCCCGTTTGACGCCGCCAGGGCCCGGCAGATGCTCGAGACGACACGGCTGGCACGGCGTCTTGGCGGCTATCGCAATCTCATGCCCGCAACCGATCCCGGCCCCCTCGCCGGGGTCGCGGCCCGGCTGTCGGAACTGGCCAGCGATCTCGACGGGGTCATGCTGGCCTGTGACCTGAATCCGGTCCTCGTGCGCAAGGGCGCGGGCGAGGTGCGCATCGTGGACGCGCTCTGCCTCTGCGCGTGACGGCGGGAGGGCGCGGGGCACGCCCGCGCGCCGCTCAGCCGGGGACGGGGCGTCCCCGCCGGTCGAGGAACCCCTCGATCGCATCCCGCCAGGGGGCGATGTCGATCCCCTCGCACGCGAGCCGGCCCGTGTCGTGGCAGCTCCCCGCATGGCGGTCTCTGCGGCCGCAGATCCCGGATGCCGGCGGTTCAGAGGCCGTAGGGCTGGAGCGAGCGCGCGAGGCGGTGCCTGAGGCTGCCGGTCGGATGCGTGCTCTCGTCCTTGAGATAGACCGCAATGCCCGGCAGGCCGGGAAAGATCGGCTTCAAGAGATGCGTGTCCGCCGAGCGGTGCCCGTCCCCCGCCGGGGCGCGGATCGCGTGCCGCGCCCGGTCGCATTCGCGGCAGTCGGGACGGGGCGGCAGGCCGGCGAGGCCCGGGGCCTTGGGTCGCCTCGGTTCGGCATCAGGGACCCTTCACTCCCGAAGGGGCAGGCGGCTGCGCACCAGGGCCGTCCAGAAGGACACGCCCCAGGCCAGGGCCTCGTCATCGAAATCATAGGCGGGGTGATGGACCCCGGCCGTGTCGCCATTGCCGATGCTGATCATCGCGCCGGGAACCTCGTTCAGCATGAAGGCGAAATCCTCTCCCCCGAGCGTCTGCGGCAGGTCGCGGCCCACCT
>JADLCV010000176.1 GCA_020846995.1 Paracoccaceae bacterium | reverse complement strand
CGACCGCGAGCACGAGCTCGACGTCGACGTCGATCTCCCGCACCGGCCCCTCGGCGCGTGCCGGCGCCGCCGCGAGGGCCGGGGCGAGAAGGGCGAGCAGGGCGAGAGGACCGCGGCGCATGGAGAGGACTCTGCGCGCCCCGCCGGCTGCGGTCCAGTCACTTCTTCATCCCGCGCTTCCGTCCCCTCCCCGGGGGGGGGGCCTCAGCGAAAGCCCTCCTCGGCCCCCTGCTGCCAGTTCCGCACGAGGTTCGAGAAGCGCGTGAGCCTGCCGTCGAAGGCCAGCTCGACGGTGCCGATCGGCCCGTGGCGCTGCTTGCCGATGATGACCTCGGCCTTGCCGTGAACGGCCTGCATCGCCGCCTGCCACTTGGCCATGGCGTCGAGGTTCTCCTCGGAGGGCTTCTCGCGCTCGCGGTAGTATTCCTCGCGGAAGACGAACATGACGACGTCGGCGTCCTGCTCGATCGAGCCCGATTCGCGCAGGTCGGCGAGTTGCGGGCGCTTGTCGTCGCGGTTCTCGACCTGGCGCGAGAGCTGGGAGAGGGCGAGGACGGGGATGTCGAGTTCCTTGGCGATGGCCTTGAGCGCCTGGGTGATCTCGGAGACCTCGTTGACGCGGCTGTCGCGCGCGGTCGCCGGGCGGACGAGCTGGAGGTAGTCGACGACGACCGCCTCGAGCCCGTGGGTCCGCTTCAGGCGCCGGGCGCGGGCAGCGAGCTGGGCGATGGGGATCGCGGGGGTGTCGTCGATGTAGAGCGGGCAGGCCTCGAGGTCGCGCGCGGCCTCGGCGAAGCGGCGGAACTCCTCCCACGAGAGGTCGCCGCGGCGGATGCGGTCCGAGGGGATGCCCGAGGCCTCCGACAGGATGCGGGCGGCGAGCTGCTCGGCCGACATCTCGAGCGAGAAGAAGCCGACGACGCCGCCCGCGACCGTGCCCTCGCTGCCGTCGGGGCGCGGGCCGCGGCGGTGGGCGCGGGCGATGGCGAAGGCGATGTTGGTCGCGAGCGCGGTCTTGCCCATCGACGGCCGCCCGGCGAGGATGACGAGGTCGGAACGGTGCAGCCCGCCGAGGCGGCGGTCGAGATCGTCGAGCCCGGTCGAGAGCCCGGCGAGCCCGCCGTCGCGGCGACGCGCGGCATCGGCGACCTCGACGGCCTCGAGGGCCGCGGCGACGAAGGGGCGGAAGCCCCGCTCGGGCCCCCCGGTCTCGGCCAGCCGGTAGAGGCGCTGCTCGGCCTCGACGATCTGCTCGCGGGCCTCGCCCTCGATCTCGACCCGGGCAGCGCGGTCGCCGATGTCGCGGCCAAGCCCGATGAGTTCGCGCCGGAGCGCGAGCTCGCGCACGAGCCGGGCATAGTCGCGGACGGCGAAGGTCGAGATCGCGCCCCCGGCGAGGCGGGCGAGATAGCCCGCCCCGCCGAGGAGCTTCAGCCCCTCGTCGCCCTCGAGGAAGGCCTTGAGCGTCACCGGCGAGGCGAGCGCCCCCTTCTGGATGCGCTGGGCGGCGGCGGCGAAGATGCGCCCGTGGACGGGGTCGTAGAAATGCTCGGCGCGGACGAGGGCGACGATGTGCTCGAAGGCGTCGTTGTTGGTCAGGAGGGCGCCGAGGAGCTGCTGCTCGGCCTCGATGTTGTGGGGAAGCGAACCGATATGCTCGACATCGGCCGGGCCGCGTTCGGCCGTGGCCGGGAGGGTGCCCGTCGCCATCGCTCCTGCCCCTGCGATTCCCGCGTGGCCCCGATCTATGCCGGATTGCAAGCCCCGGTTCAATCAGGATATCCTTGGGGACAAGCGGCGGAAAAGCGCGGCCCCGGGCGCCCCGGGCGCGTCCCCGGCCGGCCCCCGTCAGGGACTTGGCGGGGCCACGAGGGCCGCCCTCGGGCAGTCGCGGGGGGACATCCTTCCTGCAACCTTGTGACGAATCGTTGCGGTTCCGCTCAACCGCGACGGGCGCGCCAGCCCTCGGGGTCGGCGAGGAAGGCGGCGACGCCGGCGAGGGTCGCGGCATCGAAGGCGCCGCCGGCGCGGGCCTCGGCGAGGACGTCGGCAAAGGTGCAGAGCGCATGCAGCCGCAGCCCGGCGGCGGCGAGGCGGGCCGGCATCGCCGGATCGGTGCCGTAGGCGAAGATCACCGCGGTATGGGCACAGATCCCGCCGGCCTCGCGGATCGCCGCCGCGAAGGCGAGCTTGGAGCCGCCGTCGGTGGCGAGATCCTCGACGAGGAGGACGCGGTCGCCCGCGCCGATGACGCCCTCGATGCGGGCGTGGCGGCCGTGGCCCTTGGGCTTCTTGCGGACATAGGCCATGGGCAGGCCGAGGCGCTCGGCGACCAGCGCGGCAAAGGGGATGCCCGCGGTCTCGCCGCCGGCGACGACGTCGAAGGCCTCGAAGCCCGCCGCCCGCAGGACCGTGCCGGCGAGGAAGTCCATGAGCGTCGCCCGCACCCGCGGGAAGGAGAGGAGCCGGCGGCAGTCGACGTAGGTCGGGGCCCTGAGCCCGGAGGCGTGGACGAAGGGCACGGCGTCGTTGAAGTGGACGGCGCCGACCTCGAGAAGCATCCGCGCCGTCAGCCGGGCGGTCTCCTCGGGCGGGGGGCAGGCGGAGGGACGCATGGGCAGGCTCCCGGGGGGCTCTCCCGCGCCTCCTAGAGGAGGATCGCCGGCAAGGGAAGCCGCCCGGGGGAGCGGGGGCGCGGCCGGCGCGTCGGCGGTCGCGGCCGCGCCGACCGCCGGCGCCGCGCCCGTCACGGGGGGCGACGGTCGCCCCCCGGGCGCGCTCCTCCGCCCGCCCGCGAACCGCCGGGATCGCCCTCCTGCCGGCGGCCGGCCGGAGCCCGCCGCCCGCGTCGGGGCCGCCCCCGGGGTGCCCTGCCATCCCCGAGGCCCTTATCCGCGACCAGACCCCTGGCGCGCCCGGGCGGCGCGAGCACGGAGACCCCCGCTCAGGCCCCGTCGATCCAGCCGAGG
The DNA here is from genome assembly GCA_020846995.1 of Paracoccaceae bacterium. Classification (GTDB taxonomy): domain Bacteria; phylum Pseudomonadota; class Alphaproteobacteria; order Rhodobacterales; family Rhodobacteraceae; genus JAHDXW01. The sequence continues at coordinate 8,295 of JADLCV010000176.1, read as the reverse complement.
AGGTCGGGGAGCGCGTCGAGGTCGGGCAGGCGCCGGAAGCGGGGATGGGCGGCGGGAGGGTCGGCGGCCTCGAGCGCCCATTCCTCGCCCTGGGGGACGTGGATGCCCCAGCCCCCGGCGGCGATCGCGGGGAGGACGTCGGAGCGGAGCGAGTTGCCGACCATCGCCGCCCGCTCGGCACCCTCGCCGTGGCGGGCGAAGACGGTCGCGTAGGTCGCGGGCGTCTTGTCGGCGACGATCTCGACGGCGGCGAAGAAGTCGCCGATCCCCGACCGCTCGAGCTTGCGCTCCTGGTCGATCAGGTCGCCCTTGGTGAGAAGGACGAGGCGGTAGCGGCCGGCAAGCCCGGAGAGGGTCGCGCGGGCGTGGGGCATGAGCTCGACCGGCTCGGCGAGCATGTCGCGCCCGGCGGCCAGGAGTTCGGCGATCACCCCCGCCGGCACGCGGCCGTCCGTGACCTCGATCGCCGTCTCGATCATCGACAGCACGAAGCCCTTCACCCCGAAGCCGTAGCGCGCGAGGTTGCGCCGTTCGGCCGCGAGCAGGCAGCGGGCCACATGGTCGGACGGGGCGTGGCCGGCGAGGAGTTCGCCAAGGTGCGCCCCGGTCCGCCGGAAGAGCCGCTCGTTGTGCCAGAGCGTGTCGTCGGCATCGAAGCCGATCGTCGTCAACCCCTCGGCCATCGCCCCCCCCGGCCCCCGCGCCCCCCGTGTCCCTCGCGCGCGCCCCGCGCGCCCCTTCCTCACTTCCGCCCGAAGGACTATATTTCGCAACCGATGTCCCTGCCGACGAAACCGCCGGAGATGCGCGTGCCCCGTCCCCCCGCCCGCCTTGGCCCCGACCGGCCCGACCGGCCCGACCGGGGCACGCAGACGGGCACGCTGACCAAGACCCGCCCCAAGACCCAGCGCCCGCCGCTCTACAAGGTCATCCTCCTCAACGACGACTACACGCCGATGGAGTTCGTCGTCCATGTCCTCGAGCGCTTCTTCGGCATGAGTCACGCCCAGGCCTTCGACCTCATGCTGACCGTGCACAAGAAGGGGCTGGCGGTGGTGGGCGTCTTCTCCTTCGAGGTCGCCGAGACCAAGGTCGCGCAGGTGATGGATTTCGCCCGGCGCCACCAGCACCCGCTGCAATGCACGATGGAAAAGGAGTAGGGGGCGGGCCCCCGGACGATGACCGGCTCGCGCCTTGACCGCGCGCTCGAGGAGGGCGCCCCCCTCGTCCCGCCCGCGGGCACGATCCTTGCCCTCGGGGCGCGGGCGGGGGGCGACCTCGCGGCCCTGCCGCAGGCCCGGACCGAGGTCGTCCAGACCTTCCGGCCCGACCATGACGCCCTCGTGGCGGCGGGCTGGCGGACGGGCGTCGCACCCGAGGGGCTCCATGCCGCGGCGATCGTCTTCCTGCCGCGGGCGCGGGCCGAGGCGCGGGCGCGCATCGCCGCCGCCGCCGCCCGTCTCGCGCCCGGGGGCGTCCTCGCCGTCGACGGGCCGAAGGCCCTCGGCATCGACGCCCTCCTGCGCGAGGTGCGCGGCCGGGCGGCGGTCGCGGGGGTGGTGGCGCGGGGGCACGGCAAGCTCTTCTGGTGCCATCCCCCGCCCACGGCCTTCGCCGACTGGGCCGAGGTGCCGCACCCCCTGCCGGGGGGCTTCGTGACCCTGCCGGGGGTGTTCTCGGCCGACGGGCCCGACCCGGGCTCGGTCCTTCTCGCCCGTCTCCTGCCGGCGCGGCTACCGGCGCGGGTGGCCGACCTCGGCGCCGGCTGGGGCTGGCTCGCGGCGGCGGCCCTCGCGCGACCGGGCGTCGAGGAACTGCACCTCGTCGAGGCCGAGGCCCGGGCGCTCGACTGCGCGCGGGCCGCGATCGGCGATCCGCGCGCCCGCTTCCACTGGGCCGACGCCGCGGCCTTCCGCCCGCCCCGGCCCTTCGACCTCGTGCTCATGAACCCCCCCTTCCACGACGGCACCACCGCCGACCCGGCCCTCGGCGCGGCGCTGATCCGCGCCGCGGCGGCGATGCTCGCGCCCCACGGCGTCCTCTGGCTCGTCGCCAACCGCCACCTGCCCTACGAGGCGGCGCTCGCGGCGGCCTTCCGCGAGGTCGTGACGGCCGCGACCGAGTCCGGCTACAAGGTCATCCGCGCGGCCCGCCCGGCGGCACCGGCCGTGCCCGCCGCCGCCGCCCGCCGCCCCGGGCGCCTGCGGCGCTGAGCCCCGGCGCGCCCGCCCGCCATCAGGGAAGAGGACCATGAGCTTTTCCATCGCCGGCAAGACCGCGATCGTCACCGGGGCGGCGAACGGCATCGGCCTCGCCATCGCCCGCCATTTCGTCGACCAGGGCGCCAACGTCATGTTCGCCGACATGGACGAGAACCGGCTCCGGGACGAGGTCGGCGAGGCCGCGCAGGGCGAGGGGCAGGTGCGGCTTTTCGGCGGCGACCTGCGCCAGAAGCTCACGGTCGCGAACCTCCTCTCGGCGACGATCGACGCCTTCGACCGCGTCGACATCCTCGTCAACGCCTCCCGCCAGTGCGCGCCCTCCGACCCCCTGACGGCCGAGGACGACGCCATGGATCTCATGCTCCAGCAGAACCTGATGCTCAACCTGCGCCTGAGCCAGCTTGCCGCGCGGCGCATGATCGCCGAGGCCGGGCGGGCCGGCGAGGGCGGCGGCGAGGGCGAGGGGCAGGTGGGGGCGATCGTCAACCTCTCCTCGATCGCGGGCCGGCGCACCCAGCCCGCGCTCATGGCCTACTCGGTCGCCTGCGCGGCCCTCGACCAGATGACCCGGTCGCTCGCGGTGGCGCTGGCGCCGCGGCGCATCCGCGTCAACGCCGTGGCCTTCGGCAGCGTCATGAGTTCGAGCCTCCAGGGCTGGCTCAAGGACCACCCCGAGGAGCGCGACCGCATCGCCGCCCAGACTCCGCTCGGCCGCATCGCCGCCCCCGGCGAGGTCGCCCATGCGGTCCAGTTCCTCGCCTCGGAGGGCGCGGGCTTCATCACCGGCCATGTCCTGACCGTCGACGGCGGCCGCTCGCTCGTCGACGCGGTCGCCGTGCCCGTGCACTGACCCCGGGGGTGGGGGCCGGCCGCCCCGTCGCCCGCCCGCGGGCGACGGGACCGGAGCCTGCGCCAGCCTGCGGGCGACAGGACGGTGGCCATCACTCGGCCGCGCGGCCGCGGCCCCCCCCCGCGGGATGTCGGAAATCCGCGCAGGGCGGCGCAAATGCGACGTGGCGGAGCGGCGCGGGGAGGTATGCCCGCGGCGGGCGCAGGGGCGCGCGCGGGCGGGAGGGCAGGGGGATGGCGGCGACGGAGACGGCCGAGGCCGGCGGCGCGGCGCGGCGGGGACGGGGCGGCGGCGGCGCCGCGCGGCGGGCCGAGCGCAGCACCCCGCGCTACGAGACGGCGCGCTACATCGAGCGCCGGATCCCCGACTTCGAGGTCCTCGACGCGGAGGCGCTGGCGATCATCGAGGCCAACGCCGAGACCATCCTCGCCGAGATCGGGGTCGCCTTCCCCGACCAGCCGGCCGCGCTCGCCCGCTGGCGGGCGGCCGGGGCCGAGGTCGAGGGCGAGCGCGTGCGCCTGCCGCGCGGCCTCGCCCGCAGCCTCTGCGCGCGGGCGCCGCGGCAGTTCACGCAACGCGCCCGCAATCCCGCCCGCTCGGTCGAGATCGGCGGGAAGAACCTCGTGCTCGCCCCGGTCTACGGGCCGCCCTTCGTGCGCGACCTCGCCGGCGGCCGGCGCTACGCGACGCTCGCGGACTTCCGCGCCCTCGTCAAGCTCGGCCAGATGTCGCGCTGGCTGCACCATTCCGGCGGCACCGTCTGCGAGCCGACCGACGTCGCCGTCAACAAGCGCCATCTCGACATGCTGCTGGCCCACATGACGCTCTCCGACAAGCCCTTCATGGGCTCGGTGACGGCCCCCGAGCGGGCCGCCGATTCGGTCGCCATGGCGCGCCTCCTCTTCGGCGAGGAGGTGGTGGACTCGTCCTGCGTCATGACCTCGCTGGTCAACATCAACTCGCCCCTGACCTTCGATGCGACGATGATGGGGGCGCTCGAGGTCTATGCCGCGGCCGGTCAGGCGGCGATCATCTCGCCCTTCATCGTCGGCGGCGCCATGGCGCCGGTGACGGTCGCGGGCACGCTGACGCAGGTCCTCGCCGAGGTTCTCGCCGGCGTCGCCTATGCCCAGCTCGTCCGCGCCGGCGCGCCCGTGATCTTCGGCGCCTTCGTCACCTCGATCGACATGAACTCGGGCGCGCCGACCTTCGGCACGCCCGAGGCGAGCCTTGTCACCTGGGGCGCGGGCCAGCTCGCCCGCCGGCTCGGGCTGCCCTATCGCAGTTCGGGCGCCTTCTGCGGCTCCAAGCTTCCCGACGCCCAGGCCGCCTACGAGAGCGCCAACAGCCTCCAGATGGGGCTGACGGCGGGGGTCAACTTCATGCTCCACGCCTGCGGCTGGCTCGAGGGCGGGCTCGTCACCTCGTTCGAGAAATACGTCATGGATGCCGACCAGCTTGGCGTTCTCCACCACATCGCCCGGGGCGTCGACGTCTCGGCGAACGGCCAGGGGATGGCGGCGATCGCCGAGGTCGGCCCGGGCGGCCACTTCCTTGGCTGCGGCCACACGCGGGCGAACTTCCAGACCGCCTTCTGGCGCTCGGACCTTCTCGACTACAAGCCCTTCGAGACCTGGACCGAGGAGGGCGGGCGCGACACCGCCGCACTGGCCGCGGCGCGGGTCGCGCGGATGCTCGCCGACTACGAGGCCCCCGCGCTCGATCCCGGCCGGGCCGAGGCCCTCGCCGACTACGTCGCCCGCCGCAAGGCGGCGATGCCCGACGCCTTCGCCTGAGCGGACGCCGGCGGCGACGCCGCGGCTGCGGGGGCGGCGGCGAGCCGCGCCTCGGCCATCAGCGCGGCGAGGAGATCGACGTGGCGGGCGGCCGAGTAGGTGGCGGAGGCCGCGCTCCGCGCCGCCTCGCAGGCGGCCTCGGCGTCAAGGAGGAGCGCGACCGCCCGGGCCGGGGAGGGCAGCCCCGCCGCCGGCAGGAGGCGGGCGAGGTCGCGGTCGCGCCGGTAGTCGTCGAGCGCGAAGCGCGCCGCCCGCACGAGGAGGCGGGGGCGGTGGAGGGCGCCGAGGTCGGCCGCGGCCGCCCCCGCCGGGCCGGTCGCGGCGGTCGCGGCCAGGGCGGGCGGGGCGGGCGGCGCCGGCAGGGGGACGGGGCGCAGGGGGCGGGCGGGGCGGGTCGCGTCGGTCATCGGGCTTTCCCTCGTCGGGTCGTGGCGCCAGTTTGACTCAACCTTGACGTGTGTTGCGACCCTCCTCGGGGACCGTTCGGTGCCTTCGGAATTGTTTATGCGGTCGAAACAATCCTTTGTTCCTGCCGCCGAAGTTAACGAAGCGGTAACTAAATCAACCCACGGTTGTGGCGGCTTGCCCGACTGTGGACAACCCTGTGGGCCAGCCTGTGGACAGGAACGGAAGGCAGGGATGTTCGAGCGATCGCCCAGGATGCCGGTTCCGGCCTGGGTGCCGGTGGCGGCGCAACTCTACCTCGCCCATGTCGAGGGCGGCCAGTCGCTCCGGGCGCTCGCCCGCGCGTCGGGCCGCTCGGCCTCGACGGTCCTGCGCCAGGTCCGCCGGCTCGAGTGCCGCCGCGACGACCCCCTCGTCGACGAGGCGCTGAGTTCGCTCGGCCGCCTTGCCCTTGGCTCCGCCCGCTGCCCGCCTCCGGAGGATCCCGTCCCCATGACCCTGCCCCTGCGCAGCGACCCGCCCCCGACCGACGCGGCCACCATCGCCCGCGAGGGCCGCCGCATCCTGCGCCGCCTCTGCGAGCCCGGCGCCCAGCTTGCCATCGCCCCCGACATGGAGAAGGCGGCGGTCCTGCGCGAGGCCGCGGACGGCACCACCCAGCGCACCGCCGTCGTCGACCGCAGGGTCGCCCAGGCCTTCGCGCTCAAGGAATGGATTCTCTGCCGGCGGCCGGGCCGGGTGGCGTCCTATGCCATCACCGCCGCCGGCCGCGCCGCGCTGCGGCAGATGATCGAGACCGAGGCCGCGGCGAGGCCGGGCCTCGCCGAGGCCGCGAGCCCCTTCGCCGACCAGCACCGCCTCTGGGCCGAGCGGATCATCGAGGACGCCGAGGACGGCGAGCCGCGCCCGGCCCGCGTCAACCTCGCCGAGAGCCCCGTCCAGGTCCTCGGCCGCCGGCGCGAGAAGGACGGCCGGCCCTTCCTTGCCCCCGAGCTCGTCGCCGCGGCCGAGCGCCTGCGCGAGGATTTCGAGCTCGCCCAGATGGGGCCGCGGGTGGCCCAGAACTGGGAGCGCTTCCTCGTCGGCGGCGAGAGGGGCGGCCCCGGCGGCCGCGGCCCGGCCGAGGGGCCGCGGGCGGCACGCGAGCGCGTCGCCCTCGCCCTCCGCGACCTCGGCCCCGGCCTCGGCGACATCGCCCTCCGCGTCCTCTGCTTTCTCGAGGGCCTCGAGGCGACCGAGCAGCGCATGGGCTGGTCGGCGCGGTCGGGCAAGATCGTCCTGCGCATCGCCCTGACGCGCCTGCGCCGCCATTACGAGGAGACGGGCCGCATCTCGCCACCGATCGGCTAGGGCGCCCGCGCCCCGGCCGCGCCCCCCCGGGGGCGTCCGAGCGGCCCGCGGGAGGCCGGGCGACGCGGGGGCGGCCGGCCGCCCCGCCGGGGCGGTCGCGGGGAAGGGGCGGCCGGGCCGGGGGGACGGGCGCGGGCACGCCCGGGGGGCGGGGCCACCGCAGGCGCGGAAAGACTGACCGCCCTCCCACGGCAGGGGCGGGGCGCGAGGGCGGGTGGCGGGGCAGGGGTGGGGCGCGCCCCCGCCGCCCCGGCCCGAGGCTCCCGCCCGCCCACCCCGCCCGGGCCGGGGCGGCGGGGGCCCCGGCCGCCGGCGCTCCCCGCCGCGGCCGGGGGCAGGGGGCGGGTTCCCGCGGCACTCCCCCGGAGGTCGCGGGCGGCCCCCCCGCGGCAGGGGGGTGATCGAGGACGGCTGACGAGAACCGCCGCTCCGGGTCGCGGGCGGCCCCGGGCCCGCAGGGGAACCGCATTTGAGATTTGGTCTGGCGTTGACGGGTGATCTGGAGTCTTTGGGGGACTCCTGAACGGGCGGAGCCCGCCGATGCCGTCGCTGATCGCGGTCTTCCGCGGGATGCCCGATCCGCGCTCGGGCAACGCGCAGCGCCATGGCCTGCTCGACATCCTGGCGATCGCCCTGGTGGCCTCGGTCTGCGGGGCGGAGTCTTTCCGTGGACCTTGCCGGGTTCGCCTTGGACCGCGAGGGGCTCCTGCGGGAGTTTCTCGGTCTTGAGAACGGGTTGCCGAGCCACGGCACGTTCAGCCGGGTGTTCCGGCCGCTCGATCCGGCCGCGTGCGGCCGGGCCTTCGAGGCGTTCCTGACCGACCTCGGCGCCGACGGCGCGGGGGTGCTGGCCATCGACGGCAAGACGCTCAGGCGCTCCTTCGACCGCGCGGCCGGGCGCTCGCCCCTCCCGGTGGTGACCGCCTTCGGGGCCGGGGCGCGGGTCAGCCTCGGCCGCCGCGTCGGGCCCGAGGGCGGGAACGAGATCACCGCCGCCCGGGCGCTGCTCTCGACCCTGGCGCCCGAGGGCGCGCTGGTCACCGGCGATGCCGTCCATGCCCCGGGGAGAGACCGCGCAGCTGGTGCTGGATCGCGGCGGGGACTGCCTCTTGGCGCTGAAGGGGAACCGCCCGGCGATGCTGGCCGGGGTCGCCGCCGTCTTCGCCGACCCGCCCGAGCCGCTTGCCGTCTTCGCGACGACGGATGCCGGCCACGGCCGCATCGAGACCCCCCGCCACCGGGTAAGCCATTCTGTCGATTGGCTCTTCGGCGCCCGATCGGAGCCCGGCGCGCCCACCATGCCCGGCCTCGCCAGGCTCGCCTGCGTCGAGGCCCGCCGCGACGACGGGCCGCCCTCCACCCGCCACCATCTGAGTTCGCGCCGCCTCACCCCCGAGGCCTTCGCCGCCGCCGTCCGCGCCCGCGCCGTCCGCGCCCGCGGGGCGATCGAGAACGCGCTCCACTGGGTGCTCGACGTCACCGTCGACGAGGACCGCGCCCGGACCCGCGCCGACCACGGCCCCGAGAACCTCGCCATCCTCCGCCGCCTCACCCTCAGTCTGCTCCGAACCGCCCGCCCCAAGCTCCCCGTCGCCCGCAAACGCAAGCGCTCCGGCTGGTCCGATGCCTTCGCAAGGTCGATCATCGGCCAAATGCGATCGCCCCGTCCGGG
>JADLCV010000175.1 GCA_020846995.1 Paracoccaceae bacterium | reverse complement strand
CCTTGGCAAAGCTCGTCACCGTGAACCGGATCTCGGGGTAGAAGGCGCGCAGGCGGCAGGGCGGCCGGCCCTCGGTCAGGGCGGCGCGGAAGCGCCCGACGAGGAAGGAGCAGGCGAGGGTGTAAAGCTCCTCGAGGCGGGCGACGGCGGCGGCGGGATCGGCGAAGGCCTCGGGCGGCGGCACCGCCGGGCTGACGACCGCCGCGGTCCCGGCCTCGGCCGGTGGCGCGGGGGCGTTCACGGGCCCGCCTCGACAAGGTCGGTGAGGGCAAAGCGGGTCACGTCGACGAGCCCGCGGTCGGAGATGCGCAGTTCGGGGATGACGACGAGGGCGAGGAGCGAATGCTGCATGAAGGCGTTGTTGAGCCGGCAGCCGACCGCGGCCATGGCCGCGACGAGGCGGGCGGCGGCCGCCGCCACCTCGGCCGCCGGGCGGTCGGACATGAGGCCCGCGATCGGCAGGGGGACGCAGGCAAGCTCGGCCCCGTCGCCGAAGACCGTCGCCCCGCCGCCCAGCGCCGCGAGGCGGTTCGCGGCCGCCGCCATGTCGGCGCGCGAGGTGCCGACGACGATCATGTGGTGGCTGTCGTGGGCGACGGTCGAGGCGAGCGCCATCCGCCCCCGGTAGCCGAAGCCCGCGACGAGCGCGTTGACGACCCCGCCGGTCGCGCGGTGGCGCTCGACGAGCGCGATCTGGGCGATGTCGCGGGCGGGGTCGGCCTCGATGCGGCCGTCGGCGACCGCCATCTCGAGGCTCAGGGCGCGGGTCGGGGCCTGGTTCTCGACGACGCCGATGACGCGGGCGCGGACGCGGTTGGCGCCCGCGGGGGCGGCGATGACGAAATCCTCCGCCGCGAGCGGACGGCCGAGGCGGACGGTCGCGCGCACCCCGGCCGGCCAGGGAAGATGCGGGCAGTCGACAAGGATGCGCCCCTCCTCGGCAACCGGGCGGCCGCGGGCATAGACGCGCTGCACGGGCAGGGTGGCGAGGTCGGGGGAGAGGATGAGGTCGGCCCGCCGCCCGGGCGCGATCGCGCCCAGCTCGCGCTCGAGCCCGAAATGGGTGGCGGTGTTGATCGTCGCCATCTGGAGCGCGACGAGCGGCTCGGCGCCGCAGGCGATGGCGTGGCGGACGACGCGGTTCATGTGACCCTCGTGCACCAGCGTGGCCGGAAAGCAGTCGTCGGTGCAGAGGATGAAGCCGCGCGGATCGAGGCCCCCGCGGGTGACGGCGGTGATCTGGGCGGCGACGTCGTGCCAGGCCGACCCCAGCCGCAGCATCGCCCGCATGCCCTGGCGGACGCGGGCGACCGCGTCCTCCTCGCGCGTGCCCTCGTGGTCGTCGGCCGGCCCGCCGGCGGCATAGGCGTGGAACGGCCGGCCGAGGTCGGGGCTGGCGTAGTGGCCGCCGATGACCCGCCCGGCCCGCGCCGTCGCCGCCATCTCGGCCAGCATCGTCGCCTCGCCGGCGATGACGGCGGGGAAGTTCATCATCTCGCCCAGCCCGATGATCCCCGGCCAGCCCATGGCGGTCTCGACCTCGGCCGGGCCGAGTGCCGCGCCGGTCGTCTCGAGCCCCGGCGCCGAGGGCACGCAGGAGGGCATCTGGACGAAGATGCCCACGGGTTGCAGCCGCGCCTCCGCGAGCATCAGCCGCACCCCCTCGAGGCCGAGGACATTGGCGATCTCGTGGGGATCGACGAACATCGTCGTGGTGCCGTGGGGGATGACGGCGCGGGCGAACTCGGCCGGGGTCAGCATCCCCGATTCGATGTGCATGTGCCCGTCGAGAAGGCCGGGGACGAGGAAGAGGCCCCGGGCATCGACGACCTCGGTCAGGGGCCCGATGCAGGGGCGGGCGTCGGGCCCGACATAGGCGAAGCGGCCGGCGGCGATGGCGAGGTCGGTGGCCGGGATCAGCTCGCGGCTGTGGACGTTGACCCAGGTGCCGGCGCGGATGACGAGATCGGCCGGCGCCCGGCCGGCGGCGACCGCGACCAGCCGCGCCGCCGAGTCGGCCCAGGAAGGAAAGGCGGCGTTGTCCATGCGAAAGGATGGCCCGCCCCCGGGGCGGCATCAAGGGGGTATCGGCGCCGCGCGGACCGGCCCCCCCGGGGGGGCGGTCCCGTCCCGCCGGAGGGTCGTCCGGGCGCCCGCGGGAGGGGCGGCAGGCCCCCCGCGTTGGGGGGCGCCGCGCGCATCCCGGCGCCGGGGGACGCGGCCTGCCCCCCGGGGGCGCGGGGGCCGCCCCGGGCCCGGGGAAGGCCCTAGAACTCCACCCGGTCGCCGCCCTTCAGCTCGAGGATGGCGCGGGCCTCCTCGGGGGTCGCGACCTCGAGGCTCAGGCCCTCGATGATCTGGCGCACCTTGGTCACCTGCTCGGCGTTGGTGCCCAGCCGGCCGGGCCCGACCCAGAGCGAATCCTCGAGCCCGACGCGGACGTTGCCGCCCATCGCCGCGGCCATGGCGGCAACCGGCATCTGGTTTCTCCCGGCCCCGAGGACCGACCAGCGGAAGCTTGTCCCGAACAGCCGGTCGGCCGTGCGCTTCATGTGCATGACGTCGTCGGGATGGGCGCCGATGCCGCCGAGAAGGCCGAACACGGTCTGGATGAAGAAGGGCGGGCGGACGAGACCGCGGTCGACGAAATGGGCGAGCGTGTAGAGATGGGCGGTGTCGTAGCACTCGATCTCGAAGCGGGTGCCGTTCTCGGCGCAGGTCGAGAGGATGTACTCGATGTCGGCGAAGGTGTTCTTGAACATCCCCGCCCGCGAGCCCTCGAGGTAGGCCCGCTCCCACTCGTGCCGGAACTCGGTCTTGCGCCCGAGCATCGTGAAGAGGCCGATGTTCATCGTGCCCATGTTGAGCGAGGCGATCTCGGGCTTGAAATGGGCCGCCGGCCGCACCCGCTCCTCGATCGCCATGGTCGGGGCGCCGCCGGTGGTGATGTTCACCACGACCTCGGAGCGCTGCTTGATGCTGGTGAGGAAGGGGGCGAAGGCCTCGGGCGTCTGCACCGGCCGGCCGTCCCGGGGGTCGCGGGCGTGAAGGTGGACGACGGCCGCCCCGGCCTCGGCCGCGGCCACCGCGGCGTCGGCGATCTCCGAGGCCGTCACCGGCAGGTGGGGCGACATCGAGGGGGTGTGGATCGATCCGGTGATGGCACAGGTGATGATGACCTTGCGCGGTGCTGCCATGATGTCTCTCCGATGGCTGTGAGGGGCGGGCGGTTCACTGGAACCGGTGGACCATGGGCAGCCCCGCGGCGGGGGCCGGGACGCGGGGGCCCGGGCAGATGGGGATCGCCGGTCCCGGCGGGTGGCCGCGGCCGACCGTCCCGGGGTCGGCCCCCCCGAAGGTGATCCTCGCGGGCGGGGGCGCGCCCCCGCCGCCGGCCGCGGCGGGCCGGTCCAGGGGGGAATGGCGGGTGCCGTCGCGGGTCATCGGTTCGAGGAGGCCGGGGCCGAGGGTCGGAAGCAGGATGCCGCCCTGCCGCGCGAAGGCAAGGCCCTTCGAGGGTTCCGTGAGGGCGGCCCGCCCGCGCGCGGCGGCGGCGGGCGGGAACGGTCGCGGGCGGTCGGGGCCGCCCTCCGCCGGCCACCGGTCGGGGGCGGAGGTGGCCGCCGCCGGCGGCGGCCGCCCGGCGCGTGCCGTCGCGCCCGGCCGGGATGCCCTCGGGCCGCCGCAGGCCCGTGCCGGCGGTGGCGTT
>JADLCV010000174.1 GCA_020846995.1 Paracoccaceae bacterium | reverse complement strand
GTAGTAGCGCGCGGCCCCGTTCGCGGGGTCGCGCCGCAGGGCCTCGGTCAGGGCCGCCTCGGCCTCGGGCGAGACATAGCCGTTCGCAGCCCGGATCAGGAGATCGGCGTGAAGGACGTGGTCGGCGGCCGTGGCGGCATCGCCGAGAAGGGCGACAAGCCGGCCCTGCGCCCGCGCCGCGGCGGCATGGTTGCCGAGCGCGGCCTCGTTCTCGGCCAGAAGGCGGTGGCCCTCGACATCGTCGGGGCGGGCGGCGACGGCGGCCCGGAGGCGCGCCATCAGCGCCGCGTGATCGGGGTCGGCGGGGTTGGCGAGCGGACGCAGGCCGAGGGCGGCCTCGGCCGCCGCCTGGCCGGGCCGCGTCGCGAGCGCCCGATCGGCGGCGGCGAGGCGCCCGGCCAGTGGCTGGTCGGGGTAGTCCGGCGCCCCGATGCGGGCGTAGAGCCCGAAGCTGCCGGCGGCCGCGACAAGGATGAGGACGAGCCCCGCGACGGTCCCCCGCGCCCCCGCCGCCGCCGGCGCGGAAAGGGCGGGCGTCGCGGCCGCGCGATCGGCCCCGGCGGGGCCGGGATCGGCGGCGACGGAAGCGGCGGCGGGGCCGGGGAGGGCGGCGCCGGCCTCGGCGCGCCCGCGGCGGTCGGCCTCGAGCAGGCGCCGCGCCACCTCGACGCGCAGGCGCGCCGCCTCCTCGGGGCCGATGGTGCCGCGGGCGAGGTCGCGGCCGACCTCGGCCAGCTGGTCGCGGTAGACGCCGAGGTCGGCCGCGGCCGCCGCGGTCGCCCCCGCCGGCGCCGGGCCGCGCAGGAGCGCGAGCGCCAGGATGAGGAAGACCGCCCCGGCCATGCCGGCGGCGACGAGCCAGAACGACATCCGCGCCTCCGCTTTGCGCGCCCTCTCTAGCCCCGGCGCGGGCGGGCGGGAAGGGGCGGCGGCGGCCGGGCAGGGTCACGGGCGGGTGAGCGCCGCCGCGGCGCCCCGGCCCCGCCCGCGATGTCGGATTCAGGCCACCGGGCGGCGCACGCGACCATGGCCGCCGCCTCCGCCGGGCCTAGACCGGCGCCAGCGGCCCGGACCCGCCCGAGTCGCCCGGCTGAGGGGCAGCATGCGTCGCTATTCGCTTTTCGCCCTCGCCCGCGAGGCCCTGCGCGGGCACACGGGCTGGGGCCGGGCCTGGGGGGCGGCGGCGCCGCGGGCGGCCTACGACGCGATCATCGTCGGGGCCGGCGGCCACGGGCTGGCGACCGCCTACTACCTCGGCCGCAACCACGGGCTGCGCAATGTCGCCGTGCTCGAGAAGGGCTGGCTCGGCGGCGGCAACACCGGCCGCAACACCACCATCGTCCGCTCCAACTACCTCCAGGACGCGAGTGCCGCGATCTACGAGAAGGCGCGGTCGCTCTTCGAGACGCTGTCGCAGGATCTGAACTTCAACGTCATGTTCTCGCCCCGCGGGCTCCTGATGCTCGCCCAGACCGAGCACGAGGTCCGGGGCTACCGCCGCACCGCCCACGCCAACGCCCTCCAGGGCGTCGAGACCGCCTTCATCCCTCCCGCCCGGGTCAGGGAACTCGTCCCCGCGATCCGCCTCGAGGGGCCGCGCTATCCCGTCCTCGGGGCCCTCTGGCAGGCCCGCGGCGGCACCGCCCGCCACGATGCCGTCGCCTGGGGCTACGCCCGCGCCTGCGCCGCCATGGGCATGGACATCGTCGAGAACTGCGCCGTCACCGGCATCCGCGTCGCGAACGGCGCCGTCACCGGGGTCGAGACGACGAAGGGGCCGATCGCCACCCGCCGGCTCGGGCTCGTCGTCGCCGGCCACTCCTCGGTTCTCGCCGGAATGGCGGGGTTCCGCCTGCCGATCGAATCGCTCTGCCTCCAGGCGCTCGTCAGCGAACCCGTGAAGCCCTGCCTCGACGTCGTCGTGATGGCCAACACCGTGCACGGCTACATCAGCCAGTCCGACAAGGGCGAGATGGTGATCGGCGGCGGCACCGACGGCTTCAACAACTACAGCCAGCGCGGGAGCTGGCACCACGTCGAGGAGACGCTGCGCGCCCTCACCGAGACCTTCCCCATGCTCTCGCGGCTGAAGATGCTGCGCCAGTGGGGTGGGATCGTCGACATGACCGGCGACCGCTCGCCGATCCTCTCGACGACCCCCGTCGACGGCATCTTCGTCAACTGCGGCTGGGGCACGGGGGGCTTCAAGGCCATCCCCGGCTCGGGCTGGGCGATGGCCGAACTGATGGCCACGGGCGCGCCCGGCCCGCTTGCGGCCGCCTTCACGCTGAACCGCTTCCGCGAGGGCCGCTTCATCGACGAGAGCGTGGCGGCGGGGGTCGCGCATTGAGCCCCCCGGAATCGCCCCGGGCGGCCGCAGGAACTCTTGCGGGAGGGGGTTTTTCGCCGCGATTCCGATCCCTATCTCTTGGCCACCCGATGACGTTCGGGACAGTGGAGACCAGTCATGGCAGAGAACAGCTCGACTCAGACTTGGATCATCGTCGCCATCGTCGTGCTGATCGTGGCCGGCGGCGCGTGGTACTACTTCGGCGGCTCGGACCCCGAGCCGCCGGCCGCGAGCGCACCCGCGAGCAACTGAGGCCGCGGTCACCGGCAGACCGAGGGGTCCGGGCGCGCCCGCCGCGCCCGGACCTCGCGCGTTGCCCGGGGGGGCGCGGCCGTCCCCCAGTGGTCCGCGCAAACCCCTTGCCCGGCCGCCGGAGTCGCGGCCGATGCTGATGCTGACCTGCCCCGCCTGCGGCGTCACGGCCGAGGAGACCGAGTTCGCCGCCGGCGGCGAGGCGCACCGCCGGCGCGAGGGGCCGGGGTCGTCGGAGGAGGCCTTCGAGGCCTATCTCTTCGCCCGCGCCAACCCCAGGGGCGTCCATCTCGAGCGCTGGCGCCATGCCTTCGGCTGCGGCAAGTGGTTCCACGCCGCCCGCTCGACGGTGACGCTCGAGGTCTTCGGCACCTATCCTGCCGACCTCGGCGCCCCCCCCGAGGCGATCCTCGCCGCGATCCGGGCCCGGGCGGCCGGGGGGGAGGGCGGGCGATGAGCCTCCGCCTTCCCGCGGGCGGCCGTCTCATCGACCGCGCCCGCCCGCTCGCCTTCCGCTTCGACGGCCGGGAGTTCCAGGGCTTTGCCGGCGACACCCTCGCCTCGGCCCTCCTCGGCGCCGGGGTGACGCTCCTCGGGCGGTCCTACAAGTATCACCGGCCGCGCGGTCCTGTCGCCGCGGGCGTCGAGGAGCCGAACGCGCTCATGGGCATCGGGACCGAGGGCCGGGCCGAGCCCAATGCCCGGGCGACGCTCGTCGAGCTTGCCGCGGGGCTCGAGGCGCAAAGCCAGAACCGCTGGCCGAGCCTCGCCCTCGATCTCGGGCAGGTGACGGGCCTCGGCGCCCGGCTGATGCCGGCGGGGTTCTACTACAAGACCTTCATGCGCCCGCGCGCGGCCTGGAAGCATCTCTTCGAGCCCGTGATCCGCCAGGCCGCGGGCCTCGGCCGGGCGCCGGCCGCGCCCGACCCCGACCGCTACGAGCAGCTCTACGCCTTCGCCGACGTCGTCGTCGCCGGGGGCGGGGTCGCCGGTCTCCACGCCGCCCGGCTCGCGGCCGAGGCGGGGCGGCGCGTGATCCTTTTCGAGCAGGCGGCGGCCTGGGGCGGGCGGGCGCCGGTCGAGGGCGAGGCGGTCGCGGGCCTCGCTCCGGCGGCCTGGGTCGCGGCCGCGGTCGCGGACCTCGCCCGCCTGCCCAACGTCACCCTCCGGGCCCGCACGACGGTCGTCGCGCTCCACGACCACGGCTATCTCCT
>JADLCV010000173.1 GCA_020846995.1 Paracoccaceae bacterium | reverse complement strand
GGCCGAGACCCTCAACGCGGCCCATCCCTTTGCCGCCACCTTCATGATCTCGGCCGGCCGCGGCCACGGCATCGACGCCCTCCGCCGCTGGCTTGCCGCGGCCCTGCCCGAGGGCCCCTGGCTCTACCCCGAGGACCAGATCGCCGACCTCCCCCTGCGGCTGATCGCCGCCGAGACGACACGCGAGAAGCTGACCCTGCGCCTGCACGAGGAACTGCCCTACCAGCTCACGGTCGAGACCGAGGCCTGGGAGGAGCGCGCCGACGGCTCGGTGCGCATCGAGCAGGTCATCTTTGTCGCCCGCGAGGGACACCGGCCGATCGTGCTCGGCGCCGGCGGCGAGACCATCGGGGCAATCGGCAAGGCCGCGCGCGAGGAGATCGCGGCCTTCCTCGAACGCCCGGTGCACCTCTTCCTCACCGTTCGCGTCCGCCCCGGCTGGACCGAGGAGCGCGAGCGTTACCGGGCGATCGGGCTTGACTTCGACGAGGGCGCCTGAGACGCGGGGGGCCAGCGCGATGGCAGCGCCGGGGCGATGGGGCCGCGCGGGCGGCGCCGGCGGGGGGCCGGAGGGCGCGGTCGAGCGCGCCCCGCCCCGGCCCCCGGCCGGCCCCCGGGCCGCCGCGGGGCGGCGCCGGATCGGGCGGGGGCCCGCCCGGTGCGGCTGACGGCCGGCTTCTGGGTCGCGGCCTATCTCGCGCGGCTCGCGGCCGCCGGCATCCCGGCCTATGTCCTCGCCCGCGGCGACGCCACCGCGGGAAGCGTCGTCGTCAAGGTTGCGACCCTCGAGGGCCACGCCCGCGCCTTCGAGCGCATCACCGACGCCGCCTCCGGCGGCCGGCGCTGGGCCCTGCTCGCCGAAGGCGTCGAGGCCGAGGTCGATGCCGTCATGGTCCGCGCCCGCCGCCGCGACCCCGACCTCTGGCTCATCGAGGTCGAGGACCGGGCGGGGCGGTCGCTCCTCGAGGAGCCGGGGCTTGCCGACTAGGGCCATCCGGGTGCAACTGGCGACGCGCCCGGCTGCGCCCCCGCCCGCGCCTGGCCGCGCCGGCCCCGGGGCCGCGCGGCGGCGGGCGGCGGGTTCCGGGGACGCGGCCGGGGCAGGGGAGGGGCGGGGAATGGAGTGGCGGGGCGAGGGCATCCTTCTCGCCGCGCGGCGGCACGGCGAGAGCGCGGCGATCGTCGAGGTCTTCACCGAGGGGCAGGGCCGGCACGCAGGCGTCGTGCCGGGCGGGGCCTCGCGGCGGATGGCGCCCGTCCTCCAGCCCGGGGCGCAACTCGCGCTGCACTGGCGGGCGCGGCTTGACGCCCACATCGGCACGCTCGCGGTCGAGCCCCTCCGCGCCCGCGCCGCCGCGGTGATGGCCGACCCCCCCGCGCTCGCCGCCCTCGCCGCGGCCTGCGCGCTCCTCGCCTTCGCGCTGCCCGAGCGGGCGCCCCATCCCGGGCTCTACCGGGCGACGGTCGCGCTTCTCGATGCCGTCGCCGGGCTGCCCGACTGGCCGCGGGCCTACCTCGCCTGGGAACTGAGGCTGCTCGAGGAGACGGGCTTCGGCCTCGACCTCGCTTCCTGCGCCGTCACCGGCGAACGCGCCGACCTCGCCTTCGTCTCGCCGAAGAGCGGCCGCGCGGTCAGCCGCGCGGGCGCGGGCGCCTGGGCCGGGCGCCTCCTCGCCCTGCCGCCCTGCCTCGCCGGGGTGCCGCCCGCCGACCGCGCCGAGCTTCTGGACGGGCTCGCCACCACCGGCCATTTCCTCGACCGCCACCTCGCCCGCTCGCTCGGCGACCGGCCGCTGCCGGCGGCACGGGCGCGCCTCCTCGCCGCCCTCGCCGCGGGCCCCGGCCGGCCGGGCTGAGCCTCCGGGCGACATCGCCCGGTCGCCCGCGGGCGAGCGCGGCGGGGACGGCCGGCGGCAGGCTCGTCCTCATGGCGCCGCCTGGGTGCGCCTCGCCCGCCGATGCCCGACCGTTCCCTCGTCCACCCCCTCCTCTCTCCCGGCCGGCCCGGCGCACGCGAGTTCGCGCTCCTCTCCGGGATCGAGGCGGTCGCCCGGGCGGCGCAGGTCTCGGTCCTGCCGGTGGCGATGTATGCCGCCTTCGGCGATGCCGGCCGGGTCTCGGCCCTCTACCTCGCGGCCGGCCTCGTGTCGCTCGTCGGCGGCCTCCTCGTGCCCTGGGCCACGCGCCTCGTGCCGCGGCGCTGGGTCTATACCGCGGGCGCCCTCCTCCTCGTCGGCGGTGCCGCGGCGGCGGTGGCGGGGGGGCCGCTCACGGCGCTCGCGGTCCTTGCCAACATGCTCGGGGCAGTCACCCTTTTTGTCTGCCTCAACGCCTATGTCCTCGACAGCATCCCGCGCCACGACCTGCCGCGGACCGAATCGCTGCGCCTCTCCTACACCGCGCTCGCCTGGACGGTCGGCCCGGTGACGGGCGTCCTCCTCCATGCCGCCTGGCGTCCGGCGCCCTTCCTCGTCGCGGCGGTGGCGGCGGTCGTGCTGGTCGCGGTCTTCTGGGCGCTGCGGCTCGGCAACGGCCGGCTGATCGTCCGCGCCCGGGCCCCGGCCCCGAACCCGCTCGCCTTCCTCGGCCGCTTCCTCGCCCAGCCGCGGCTGGTCGCGGGCTGGAGCTTCGCCACCCTGCGCTCCTGCGGCTGGTGGGTCTTCACCGTCTACCTGCCGATCTACGCGCTCGAGGCGGGGCCGGGGGCCTGGGTCGGCGGCCTCGCCCTCTCGATCTCGAGCGGGTTCCTCTTCTTCGCCCCGCTGGTGCAGCGGCGCCTCCGCGGCCGGCCGGTCCGGCAGGCGGTGCGGAGCGGCTTTCTCGGCGCCGGGCTCTTCTTCGCGGTCGCCGCCGTCGCCGCCCTCGCCCATCTCGCCTGGCCGGCGGTGGGCCTCCTTCTCGTCGCCGCGGCCTTTCTCTCGCTCCTCGACGTCTTCGGCGGGCTGCCCTTCCTGATGGCCGTCAAGCCCTCCGAGCGGGCCGAGATGGCCGCTGTCTACTCGAGCTATCGCGATGCCTCGAACGTGCTCGCGCCGGGCCTTGCGGGCGCGATCCTCCATGTCGCGCCGCTCCCCGCCGTCTTCGCCGGGGTGGCGGCGGGGCTTTTTTC
Source organism: Paracoccaceae bacterium (assembly GCA_020846995.1). Taxonomy (GTDB): domain Bacteria; phylum Pseudomonadota; class Alphaproteobacteria; order Rhodobacterales; family Rhodobacteraceae; genus JAHDXW01. The sequence continues at coordinate 15,725 of JADLCV010000173.1, read as the reverse complement.
GGCCTGGGCCCTCGCCGGCCGGCTTCACCCCCGGCTCGGGGCGCCGCGCCTGCGGCCCGGGGCCGATCCCGCCGGCTGACGGCCGGAGGGGCGCCTTCAGGTTCCGGCCAGCCGCTCGGCCAGGACCCGCTCGACCGTCGTGCGGTCGAGGCCGCGGCGGGCCGCGCCCTCGACGACCCCGGCGCGAAGCTCCGGCGAGCGCCGCAGGAGCGCGAAGAAGCCCGCCTCGTCAAGCCGCAGGAGCGTCGCATGAGTGATCGCGCGGACGTTGCCGCGCCGCACCCGGCTTCCGGTCAATAGGGCAAGCTCGCCGAACATCTCGCCCGGGCCGATCGGCTGGCGCTGGCCCGCGGTCTCGAACTCGAGCGCCCCCGAGGCGACAAAGAAGACCGCCCCCGCCGTCGTGCCCTTGCGCACGACCACCTCGCCGGGCTGGACATAGACCGTGCGCAGGCTGCGGGCGAGGCGCCGGCGCCCGCCCTCGGCGAGGCTCGCGAAAAGGGGGAAGGCGGCCACCATCTCGTCCTTCTGGCGGTCGAGGTCGAGGCGCGGGCGGGCCTCGATGTCGCGGCGGCGGGCGTGAAGCTCGCGCAGGAGGGCGGCATGGAGGTCGGCCCCGATCAGCCCGTCGTCGCGGCTGAGGGCGATCTCGCGCTCCTCGAGGCGGAGGGCGGTGCCGCGGATGAAGCGCCGCTCGATCTCCTCGGCAAAGCCCGGGTATTGCAGCCGCATCCCGGCGGTCTCGCGGTCGACCTCCTCCTCGCGGCGGGTCAGGACCTCGTGGAGGATGTCGGCGAGCCGCCGGCCGTGGATGCGCAGCATCCGCCCGTCGACGAAATCATGGAGGTCGCGCAGGATCATGCGGGTGATGATGAGGATCTCGAAGCGGTCGGCGACGCGGTGGGCAAGCGGGCGGGAGAGGCGCAGCCGGCGGTGCAGGAAGGTCGCGGCCGCGTGCCCCCGGCCCCAGGCGAAGGCCTCGCGCGCCGCCAGCCGGTAGGCGTTGCGCCCGCCGCTGCGCGTCCGCTCGATCAGCCGCTCGGCGGCGGCGAGCATGCGCGAGGTCAGGGCGGCCGGGACGGTGCCCTCGCGGAAGCCGCCGAGGATCATCTCGCGCTCGCGCCCGGCCAGGGTGACAAGCCCGAGCGTGAGCCGGTCGCGCTCGAGGATCGCCGTTCCCTCCTCGGCGTGCGCGACCGCACGGTCGAGGCGCTCGGCGAAGCGCTTGGCCTCGGAGCGCACGGTCGGCGGGGTGAGGCCGTGGCGGCGGGCGGCCTCGGCGACCTCGGCGCGCACGGTCTGGAGGGCGACGGCGACGACCTGGGCCTGGAGCGCCGCTTCGACCGGCGAGGGCCGGTCGAGCCCGAGAAGGCGGATCATCGCCCGGAGCGTCGTTCCCTGCACGAGCAGGGTGAAGAGCGTGAAGCCCGTCGCCACGACCACGACCAGCCGCTGGGCCTCGTGCGGGACGGCCCGGTTCTCGGACACGGCGAGCGCGAGCGCGAGCGTCACCGCCCCCCGGAGCCCGCCCCACAGGATCACCGCCTTGTAGGCGGGGCTGATCGCGGGCGAGACCCGCAGGAGCCGCAGGGCGGGCAGGATCAGGAAGAGCATGAGCGCCCGCGCCGCCATGGCGGCCGCGAGCGTCGCCCCGACGAGCCCCGCGTCGCGCCAGGAAAGCCCGGCGAGCAGCCGCGGCACGAGCAGGGCGGCAAGCAGGAAGACGAGCGAGCCTGCCCAGTGGGCGAGGAGGTCCCAGGTGTCGCGGAGATACTTCCACTGGTCGGGCGGCAGCCGCGAGGGCCCGGCGAGATTGAGCGTCATGCCGGCGGCGACGGCCGCGATCACGCCCGAGGCGCCGACCGCGCGCTCGGCCGTGATGTAGGCGATGTAGGGCAGCGCCACCGACACCGAGACCTGGGCGAGCGGCTGGCCGCGCAGCCAGTCGGCGAGCATGACGATCGCCGCGGCGATGGCCACGCCCGTGACCCCCCCCCCGGCGAGCGCGAGCGGGAGGCCGATCCAGGGATTGGCCGACTGCCGCATCCCCGGCACGAGGAGGGCGAGGAAGACGCCGAAGAGCGCGATGGCGGCGGCGTCGTTGAGGAGGCTCTCGCCCTCGATCAGGCGCGCGAGCCGCGCCGGGGTGCCGATCTCGCGCAGGATCGCCACCACCGCCGAGGGGTCGGTCGTGGCGACGATTGCCGCTGCCATCAGGCAGACGACGAGCGGCTGGCCGGCGATCGGCATCAGCGCGAGGCCGATGACGAAGGTTGCCACGATCACCGCCAGCACCGCCATGACGAGGATCGGCACCCAGTCGTCGAGCATCCGCCGGAGGTCGAGCGTGAGCGCGACCTGGAAGAGGAGCGTCGGCAGGAAGACGTAGAGGAAGACGCGGCTCGAGGTCGGCAGGCCGAGGATCGAGAGCGCGAGGGGGTTCAGCGCGTCGGTGAGGTCGGTGGCGAGAAAGAAGCCCGCCCCGGCCCCGATGGCCATGCCGAGAAGCGCGAGGACGACGGCGAAGGGAAGGCGGACGACGCTCGCGAGCGGCTGGGCGAGGCCGACCACGACGAAGAGCCCGGCAAGGACGCTGACGAAGGCGACGAGGTCCATGGCGCCCCGTTGCCACGCCGCCCCCGCGGCGTAAAGGGTCCCTCTCGGGCCCGCGGCAGGGGTGGCCGGAGGGCGCCGGCGGCAGGGGCAGGGAGGGGCGGCCGAAGGGGCGGGCGGCAGGGGCGGCCGGAGGGGCCGGCGGCGGGGGGGCCGGGAGAGGGTGCCGACGAGCCCGGAGGCTGGAGCGCGGGAGGGCGGCCGGAGGGGCCGGCGAGAGGGCCGCGGGGGGTGGCCGGAGGGCGCTGGCGGCAGGGGCAGGGAGGGGCGGGCGGCAGGGGCGGGCGGCAGGGGCGGCCGGAGGGGCCGGCGGCGGGGGGCCGTGAACGGCGGTCGTTGTGGCGGCCGGCCGGGAGAGGCCGCCGGTGAGGCCGAAGGCCGGGGCGGGGGAGGGGCGGACGCCGAGGCCCTCCGCGGGGCGCGGGGAGGGGCCGGCGGGCGGGGTTCAGCCGTCGGGGTTCAGCTGTCGGGGTTCAACGGCCGCGGCTCAGCCGTTCCAGGTGCGCACCGGCCCGCAGTCCATGTGCACGAAGTTCGACCGCGCATAGCGCCCGACCCCGCCGGCGGCGCAGGCGAGGGCCGCCCGCGCCATCTGGGCGACGCTCCGCGAGCGCAGCCGGAGGTCGGCGGCTTGGCCGCGCAGGTGCAGCGAATCGCGCGCCACCCCCCGCGACTTGCGCCGGAGCGCGGCGTTGGTCTCGGGCGAGCGGTAGCCCGAGAGGAGCATGTAGGGCTCGCCCGACTCGAGCAGGCGGTGCGAGGCGGCCATGATGTCGAGCGTGCGGGTGTCGATGCGCAGTTCCTTGCCGTTCCGGAAGTCGCGCATGAAGTGGTTGATGGCGCGGAGCGATTCGGGGATGTAGTCGCCGTCGATCCAGTAGAGGACATCGAGGCTCTCGCCGGTGCGCCCCGAATACATCCGGACGCGGCGGATGTCGCCCGCCCCGCGCAGGAGGCCGAAGGCGTTGCCGCCGGTCGGCGCCGCGACGATCGCCGTGGCCGCGAAGATGCCCAGCATCGTGCGTCGTGTCAGGCGGGTCCGGTCGTCTTCGGTCATGCGCGTCTGCCCGTTCTGCGGTGTCCCTGCGCCCGGTCCGGCCGCGGGCGCCACGGTCTCGCCCTGCCGGTCGGACCCGGCCGCCGTGTTTATGACACAGCCGTTACAATCCCGTAACCTCGCGTGACCTCTCGTCGCGCCCCCCGAGGGGCCGGTTCGGCGGAAAGCCGCGCAGTCCCCGTGGCCCCGGCGGGGCGGGGCGGGCGTTGCCCTTCGGCGACAGGGCCGGGGCCAAATCGCCGGTCCCCGCCGGGGCTTGAAGCATGATCCGCGACTCGGCATTCAAAGGGCTGATACGCTGGGGAAGATTCGACCGGAGCCCGAGAGAATGCTGCTGTCCGCGTCCCGCCCGCCCCTCCGCCCGTCCCTCCGCCCGCGGGCCTCGCTTCTGGCCCTTCCCGTCGCGGTCGTCCTCGCGCTCGTCGTCGCGCTGGCGGCGCCGCCGGTCCTTGCCACCACGCCGGCCTGGCGCGAGGCGGTGGCCGGGGCCCTGGCCGCGGAGGGCGAGGGCGCGCTCGCGGCCTTCTACGCCGGGCGAGGCTACGCGCCGCTCTGGACGGGTGCCGGCGACGGGGACCGGCGGGCGGCCCTTCTTCTCGCCCTCGACGGCGCCCCCGTCCACGGCCTGCCGGCCGCGCGCTACGACGTCGAGGGGCTGCGGGCGGGCTTCCGCAGCGCCGCGAGCGAGCGCGCCCGCGGCCTCCTCGAGGTGGCGATGAGCCGGGCCTTCCTCGCCTTTGCCCGCGACGTGAGCTCGGGCGCGCTCGAGCCGGCGGCGATCGACCCCGCGCTGGTGCGCGCGCCCGTGCGCCCCGACCCCGCGGCCCTCCTTGCCGGCATCGCCGGGGCGGCCGAGCCACGCGCCTTCCTGCGCGCGCTCGCCCCCCAGACGGCGGAGTATTCGGCGCTCATGGCCGCCCGCTTCGCCCTCGCCCGGGCGGTGGCGGAGGGCGGCTGGGGCCCCGCGGTGCCCGAGCGCGCGGCGCTCAAGCCCGGCGACGGCGGGCCGGCGGTGATCCTTCTCCGCGACCGGCTGATGGCGATGGGCTGGCTCGGCCGCACGGCGGCTGCGGGCTACGACGGCGCCCTCGAGGAGGCGGTGCGGGCCTTCCAGACCGCCCACGGGCTCGCCCCCGACGGGGTCGCGGGCCCGGCGACGCTGGCCGCGATCAACGCCGGCCCCGAGGTCCGGCTGCAGGCGGTGACGGTCGCGCTCGAGCGCGCGCGGTGGCTGAACTTCGACCATGGCGCCCGCCACATCTGGGTCAACCTCGCCGATTTCACGACCAAGATCATCGACGACGGACGGGTCAGCTTCGCCACCCGCTCGGTCATCGGCCAGGCCGACGCCGCCCGCCAGACGCCCGAGTTCTCGGACAACATGTCCTACATGGTGCTGAACCCGAGCTGGACGGTGCCGCGCTCGATCATCGCCCGCGACTACCTGCCCCAGCTCCAGCGCAATCCCAACGCCGTCGCCCATCTCCAGGTCGTCGATTCGCGCGGCCGCGAGGTCAGCCGCAGCGCCATCGACTTCGCCGCCTACTCGGCGCGCACCTTCCCCTTCAACCTCCGCCAGGCGCCGGGCCCGTCGAACGCCCTCGGCGAGGTCAAGTTCATGTTCCCCAACCGCCACGCGATCTACCTTCACGACACCCCCCAGCGCGCCCTCTTCGCCCGCGACCTTCGCGCCTTCTCGAACGGCTGCATCCGCCTCAACGATCCCCGCGAGTTCGCCTATGCGCTTCTCGCCCGCCAGAGCGACGACCCGCGGGCGACCTACCAGCGCGTCCTCGGGACGGGGAGCGAATCGCGGCTGAACCTCGAGGTGCCGGTGCCGATCCACATCGTCTATGCCACGGCCTTCCTCGGGCCGCGGGGGACGATCCAGTTCCGCCGCGACGTCTACGGCCGCGATGCCAAGATCTTTGCGGCGCTGGTGCGGGCGGGGGTGGCGCTGGCGCCCGAAGCGGGCTAGGCCGCGCCCCGCTGCCGACGGGGGAGGGGGCGCGTGCACCGGCTTGATGCGATCGCGGTGGCCATCGGCGCCCGGCTCGAGGGGCGGGTGGATCTGGCGATCGCCGGGGCCGCCGAACCCGCCGATGCCGGGCCCGATGACCTCGCGCTGGCCGCCGATCCCCGCTATGCCGCGGGCCTCGCCCGCGGGCGGGCGCGGGCGGCGCTCCTCTGGGAGGGGGCCGACTGGCGGGCCCTCGGGCTCGAGGCCGCCCTCCTCGTCGCCCGCCCGCGCTACGCGCTCGCGGCCCTGAGCCAGCGCCTCGACCCCGGCCCCGCCCTCGCCCCCGGCATCCATCCCGCGGCGGTCGTCGATCCCACGGCCGCGATCGGCGCCGATGCCGCCATCGGGCCTTTCGCGGTCATCGGCGCGGGGGTCGTCCTTGGCCCCGGGGCCCGCATCGGCCCCCATGTGACGGTGGGCGAGGGCGCCCGCATCGGCGCCGGCGCCCTCCTCCACGCCGGCGTGCGGATCGGCGCCCGCGTCGTCATCGGCGCCCGCTTCATCGCCCAGCCGAACGCCGTCGTGGGCGGCGACGGCTTCTCGTTCGTGACCCCCGAGCCGTCACGGGTCGAGGAGGTGCGGGCGACGCTCGCCGACCGCGGCGGCGGGGGGGTGGCGCAGCACTGGGCCCGCATCCACTCGCTCGGCGCGGTCCGGATCGGCGACGACGTCGAGCTTGGCGCCCTGAGCGCCATCGACCGCGGCACCATCCGCGACACCGCCGTGGGCGACGGCACCAAGATCGACAACCTCGTCCAGATCGGCCACAACTGCGTCATCGGCCGCGACTGCATGGTCTGCGGCCACGTCGGCATCTCCGGCTCGGTGACGATCGGCGACCGCGTCGTCCTCGGTGGCAAGGTCGGGGTCGGCGACCACGTCTTCATCGGCGACGATGTCGTGGCGGGCGGCGGCACCCGCATCCGCACCAATGTCCCGAAGGGGCGCGTCATCCTCGGCGACCCGGCGGTGAAGATCGAGACCCAGCTCGCCATCAACAAGGCCCTGCGGCGGCTGCCGCGGCTGATGGCGTCGCTCGCGCGCGGCAACAAGGACGTTTCCAAGGACGACGACAGCGGCTAGACAGCGCGGCGGGTGCAAGACCGGAGTCCCGCCATGGCCGACAGCGTGCGCGACCGCGTGATCGCGATCATCGCCGAGCAGGCGGTGCTCGATGCGGCCGACGTCCGGCCCGAGGCGACGCTCGAGGACCTCGGCATCGACTCGCTCGGCCTCGTCGAGGCGATCTTCGCGATCGAGGAGGCCTTCGACATCGCCGTGCCCTTCAACGCCAACGAGCCGGCCGCCAGCGCCGCCTTCGACATCTCGACGGTCGCGGCGATCATCGCCGCGGTCGAGCGCCTGTGCGCCGAGCAGAAGCGCGCATGAGGCGCGTCGCCATCACCGGGGCGGGCACGATCAACGCGCTCGCCCACGACGTCGCCGGCACGCTCGCGGCCTTCCGCGCCGGCCGCTCGGGCATCGGCGAGCTTGCCCTCCGCGACGTCGAGCGGCTGGCGGTGCGGATCGGCGGGCAGGTGCGCGGCTGGGACGGGGCCCGCCACTTCAACCGCCAGCAGATCGCCCTTTACGACCTCTTCACCCAGTTCACGCTGTTTGCCGCCCGCGAGGCGGTCGCGCAGTCGGGGCTCGACTTCGCCGACGAGAGCCTCGGCGCCGATTCGGGCGTCGTCCTCGGCACCGCCGGAGGCGGCGTCAACACCTGGGACGAGAACTACCGCAGCGTCTACGAGGAGGGGAAGAACCGCGTCCACCCCTTCGTCGTGCCCAAGCTCATGAACAACGCCGCCGCGAGCCACCTGTCGATGGAATACGGCTTGCGCGGCCCGGGCTTCACGGTCGCGACCGCCTGCGCCTCCTCCAACCACGCCATGGGGCTCGCCTTCCAGATGATCCGCGCCGGCATGGCGCGGGTGATCCTGACCGGGGGGTCGGAATCGATGCTGTGCTTCGGCGGCGTCAAGGCCTGGGAGGGGCTGCGGGTGATGTCCAAGACCGCCTGCCGTCCCTTCTCGGCCAACCGCGACGGCATGGTCCAGGGCGAGGGGGCGGCGGTGTTCGTGTTCGAGGATTTCGAGCACGCCCGCGCCCGCGGCGCCGACATCCAGGCCGAGGTGGTGGGCTTCGCGATGAGTTCGGATGCCTCCGACATCGTCATGCCGAACCGGCAGGGGGCGGCGCGGGCGATGGCGGGGGCGCTGAAGGACGCCCGCCTCGCGCCCGAGGCGGTCGGCTACATCAACGCCCACGGCACCGGCACCGCGGCCAACGACAAGACCGAATGCGCCGCCGTCGCCGATGTCTTCGGCCCCCACGCCGACCGGCTGATGATTTCGTCGACGAAGTCGATGCACGGCCATCTCATCGGCGGCACCGGCGCGGTCGAGCTTCTGGCCTGCGTCATGGCCCTGCGGGACGGCGTCATCGCCCCCACCGTCGGCCACGAGGAACCCGACCCCGAATGCGCCCTCGATGTCGTGCCGAACCTCGCCCGCGAGGCGCGGGTCGAGGTCGCGATCTCGAACGCCTTCGCCTTCGGCGGCTTCAACGCCGTGATCGCGCTGCGCCGGGTCTGAGGCGGGCCCGGGCGGGGGCCCGCCCGCGCCGCCTCAGGGCTGCGCCGGCGGCGCCGGCGGCGCTGCCGGCGGCAGCGTCGCGACGAGCGCGTCGTAGCCTGCGGTGAAGCCCGCGAGCGACATCGTCAGGGACACCGGCTGGTCGGGGGCGGCGACCGGCACGATCGTCAGCGTCGCCCCGCGGCCGCGCTTGAAGGCCTCGATCTCGGCCGCGGTGAAGCCCACGCGGGCGATGCAGCCGACCGGGGCGCACCAGGTGAAGGGATAGCGCTTGGCCTGGCCGGAATCGACGCGGATGGTGATCTGCTCGGTCAGGAGCGTCTCGAGCGGGGTCACGATCGTCGCCCCCGCTGCCGCCTGCCGGCCGGGCGGCAGCGGGAAGAGGTTGACGCGCGCGACCGGGTTCGCCTCGGCATCGGCGAGGAGCTGCTGGAGCTCGCAGGGGTCGCTGCCCTCGTCGGCGCGCAGGCAGACGAGCTGCCAGTCGCCGTGGGTGGCGGCAAGGTAGGTCTCCTCGGCCACCTCCTCGCCCAGGGCCAGCGCATCGGGCGAGAGCGGGTCGGCGGGCGGCGTGCCGCCGGCCCCGCCGCCCTGGTCCTGCGCGCGAAGCGGTGCGGCAGGGGCAAGCCCCAGCCCCAGCGCGAGGCCGGCGGCGAGAAGGGGAAGCGTGGGGTGGGTCATCGCGGTTCCTCGGCAAGGCGGTTCGCGGGCCCCTCTAGCATGGCCGCGCGACCCTGTCAGGCCGGAAAACCGTCCCTCCCGCGGGGGCCCGCCGGAAACGAGAAAAGGGCCCGTCCGGACCCTTTTCCGCGCCGTGATCTCCCCGTCGGACTGGCCGACTTGTTCCTTGGGCCCGGAAGCTACGCGCTCACGGTCCGCTCGTCAACGGGTAAAACCTTCGTGTTCGGGGCCGCGCGCGCGGCCGCGGCCCCCGGGGGCTGGATCCCCGGGCGCCCGTGGCTAGGATGGCCGCGGCCGGCCGGACGGGCCGGCCCGGGGGGGAGGGCGGGGCGATGGCAGCGACGGGCAGGGCGGGGGGGCAGGGCGCGGACGGGGACCACCTCCGCCGCATCGCCGAGGCGCTCGAGCGCCGCCACCCCCCGCCGCTCGTCGCCCCCGACTTCGCCGCCGCCGACGCCTTCGTCTGGCATGTCGCGCCCGACCGGCTGGACCCGGTCGCCGCCGTCAACCGCGTCGACCTCGGGCTGCTCGTCGGCATCGACCGCGCCCGCGACACCCTTCTCGACAACACCCTGCGCTTCGGCCGCGGGCTGGCGGCCAACAACGCCCTCCTCTGGGGCGCGCGCGGGATGGGCAAGTCCTCGCTCGTCAAGGCCGTGCACGCGACGGCGCTAGCGCGCGGGCTCGCCCTCAAGCTGGTCGAGGTCCAGCGCGAGGACCTGCCCTCGATCGGGCGCCTCCTCGCGCATCTGCGGCGGGCGCCCGAGCGCTTCCTTCTCTTCTGCGACGACCTTTCCTTTGCCCGGGACGACACCCACTACAAGTCGCTCAAGGCCGTCCTCGACGGCGGCATCGAGGGGCGGCCGGCCAACGTCGTCTTCTACGCCACCTCGAACCGGCGCCACCTGATGCCGCGCGACATGATCGAGAACGAGCGCTCGACCGCCATCGTCCCCTCGGAGGCGGTCGAGGAGAAGGTCTCGCTCTCCGACCGCTTCGGCCTCTGGCTCGGCTTTCACCCCTGCAGCCAGGAGGAGTACCTCGCCATGGTCGCGGGCTATTGCGCGGCCTACGGGCTCGCGATCGGCGAGGCGGCGCTCCGGGCCGAGGCGATCGAGTGGCAGGCGACGCGGGGGGGGCGGTCGGGGCGCGTCGCCTGGCAGTTCTTCACCGACCTCGCCGGCCGCCACGGGCTCGGGCTCTGACCCCCCGGCCCGGGCGGCTGCGGGATCATTGCAGGAAGGTCAGGGGATCGACGGCGTCGAACCCCTGGCGGACCTCGAAATGAAGGAAGGCCGGGTCGCCCGCCCGCACCCTGGCCACCTGCTGGCCGCGGCGCACGTTCGCCCCGCGCTCGACGCTGACTTCGTCGATGTTGGCGTAGACGGTCAGGAGGTTGCCCTCGTGGCGGATGACGAGGATCGTGACCTGGTCGGTGTCGCGGGTGATCGCGGCCACGGTCCCGTCCTCGGCCGCGCGCACCGGGCTGCCGGCGGCGGCGCCGATGTCGATGCCGTCGTTGCGGCCACGCTGGAAGCCGCGGGTGATCCGCCCCTCGGCCGGCATGGCGAAGCGGGCGCCGCCGCCGCTGCGGTCCTCGCCGAGGTTGGGCGAGGGCGGGGCGGGCGGGGGTGCCGCGGCCGGAGCCGGCACCTCGGCGGGCGCGGGCGTGGCCGCCGAGGGCGGCGGGGGGGCGGCGGAACCCGCGCCGGGCGGGGCCGGCGGGGCCGCCGCGGCGGCGGCGCGGGTGGCGCCGTCGGCGACCGGGATCACGAGCGTCTGGCCCTCGCGGACGGTGAAGTCGGCGCCAAGCCCGTTCCATTCGGCCAGCGAGCGCACGCTGACGTTGTAGGCGCGGGCGATCGTGTAGGCGCTCTCGCCGCGGCGGACGACGTGGCGCAGGGGCTCCGGCCCGCCGGGAAGGCCCGGGCGCGGCGTCGCCGCGGCGGCGGCCGCGGGCGTCGCCCCCGGGGGGGCGGCCGGCAGGACCTGGAAGGGCGGGGTGCCGCCCGCGGTGCCGGTGCCGCCGGTGCTGCCGGCGCGGTCGATCGCCGGCCCCGCGATCGCGGCGACGTCGATCGCCCCGGCCCCGGCGGGCTCGCTCACACGGGCGGGCAGGACGAGAAGCTCGCCGTCGCGCAGGGCCGTGTCGGGGGCGAGCCCGTTGAAGCGGGCAAGATCGGCCGCCCCGACCCCGATCCGCCCGGCGACCGTCGCCACCGTGTCGCCCCGCCTGGCCACCGCGACCTGGTAGGAGGGATAGGAGATGATGCCGCGGGCGTCGGGCTCGGGCCGCGGCTCGGTCGCCTGGGCCGCGGCCTCGGCGGTCGAGAGCCCCGAGGAGGGGCGAAGGTCCCAGTCCGCGGGCAGCCGGTCGCAGCCGGCGACGGCGGCGGCGGCGGCGACAAGGAGGAGGGCGAGGGCCGCGGGCGGCCGCGGCCGCCGGCAGGGGGGAGAGGCGGGGCAGAGAGGACGGGGAATGCGCATCGCTCGATACCTCGGCGGCTGTGGGCGGCCCGCGTTATCCCGGGCCCTCGGGGCGTGCGGGAGCCGGCCGTCACTCGTCCGGGCCGATCCCCTCGACCAGCGGCACGAAACGGACCGGCCGCAGCTCCTCATACTCGTAGCCCGCGGCGGTGCGGGTGACCTTAATGAGAACCTGAAGGGTGTCCGACTGCCCCACCGGCAGGACCATGATACCGCCGACGCGCAGTTGCGCCAAGAGCGGGCCGGGCGGGTCCTCGGCCGCGGCGGTGACGAGGATGCGGTCGAAGGGCGCCTGCTCGGGCAGGCCGAAGCTCCCGTCGGCGGCGATCGCGGTGATGTTGACGAGGCCGAGGTCGCGGAAGACCTGCTGGGCCTCGCGCACGAGGCGGCGGTAGCGGTCGACGGTGTAGACGCGGCGGGCGAGATGGGCGAGGACGGCCGCCTGGTAGCCCGAGCCGGTGCCGACCTCGAGCACCTTGTCGCGCGGGCTCACCGCCAGCGCCTGGGTCATGAGCCCGACGACCGAGGGCTGGCTGATGGTCTGGCCGCAGGCGATCGGCAGCGGCACGTCCTCGGCCGCGCGGGCGGCGAAATGGCCGCGCACGAAGGTGCCGCGGTCGATCCGTTCCATCGCCGTCAGCACCCGGGGGTCGGTCACCCCGTGCGAGCGCAGCGCGAAGAGAAAGCGCATCCGCCGCTCGGCCTCGGCGCTCTCCCCGCTCATTCGATCCGCGCCCGAAGCTCGTCGAGGGCATCGCGGGCGGTGAGGTCGGCGCGCATCGGCGTCACCGAGATGTAGCCCTCGAGGTTGGCCGCGGCGTCGGTCCCGGGTTCGGTCGGCAGGTGCTGGGGACCGCTCTTGATCCACAGGAAGCGCCGCCCGGAAGGCGAGATGTGGGCCTCGACCCCGAAGAAGGTGTCGGTGCGGTAGCCCTGCGCCGCCACCCTCAGGCCCTTCACCTCCGCCGCCGCGAGCGGCGGGAAGTTGACGTTGTAGAACAGCCGGTAGCTGCCGCGGTCCCAGAGCCCGCGCTCGATGAGCGCCCGCACGACGCGGGCGCCGTGGCCGCGGGCGGCCTCGAAGGGGTCGGCGAGGCCCGTGGTGCCGGGGCCGAGGAACTGCGACAGGGCGATCGCCGGCAGGCCCTGGAGGGCGGCCTCCATGGCCCCGCCGACGGTGCCCGAATAGAGGACGTTCTCGGCCGCGTTGTTGCCGCGGTTGACGCCCGAGAGCACGAGGTCGGGGCGGGCGCCCTCGAGGACGTCGTGCAGCCCGGCGAGCACGCAGTCGGCGGGCGAGCCCTCGGCGGCGTAGCGGCGGGGCGCGAGGCGCGCGATCATCATCGGGTGGGTGTAGCTGATCTTGTGGGCGACCCCCGACTGCTCGAAGGCCGGCGCCACCACCCAGACCTCGCCCCCGGGCCCGGCGATCGCGGCCGCGATCTCCTCGAGGACGGCAAGGCCGGGGGCGTTGATGCCGTCGTCGTTGGTGACAAGGATGCGCATGGGGGCCCCCGGGGAGGTGCTGCCGCGGCCCTCCTTAGCCAAGGCCCCCCGGTCCGGCAAGCGCGCCCGTGGCGGCCGGCGCGTCGAGCCCGGCCTGCGCGAGGAGCCGCGCCGCCTCGGCCGCGGGCCGGGCGAGCCCCGCCGTCCCCTCGCCGGGATGGAAGCGGGCACGGAGCGCGGTCGCCATCGCCGCGGGGGCGAGGATCTCGACCCGCGGGCCGAGGCGCCGGGTCTCGGCCGCCCACGAGCGGGCAAGGGCGATCTGGGCCGCCTTGGAGGCGCCGTAGGCGCCGAAGAAGGGCGCCCCCGCGCGGGGATCGTCGAAGAAGAGCGCGACCCCCCCCGGCCGTGCCCGCAGGAGCGGCTCGACGAGGGCGATGAGCTCGCCCGTGGCGCGGGCGTTGACGGCCAGCGCGCGCTCCCAGTCGCGTCCGTCGATGTGGCCCACGGGCGCGAGCGGGGGCCCGTGGATCGCGCAATGGGCGAGAAGCCCGAGTCCGCCCCAGCGCCCGGCGACGTGCCCGGAGAGCTGCCGCAGCGACCCGGGGTCGGCGATGTCGAGGGGGGCGAGCGTTGCCGGCGGGCCGCCGGCGGCGCGGATCCCGTCGTCGAGCTCGGCGAGCCCGCCCTCGGTCCGCGCCACCGCGATGACCTGCCAGCCACGGGCGCCGAGCGCCAGGGCGAGCGCGCGGCCGAGCCCGCGCGAGGCCCCGGTGACGAGTGCGACGGCCCTCTCCATGATCCCGCCCCCCCTGGCGCGGCCGGCCCGCCGGCGGCGGGCGGCAGGGCCCCGATAGGGGCCGGGCCGGGCCGGGACAAGGGGCGCGCGCAACGGGGGCGTGCGAAAGGCGGGCATGCCGCAGGCGGGGCGGGCGGCAGGCGGGTGCGGACGGGGGCCGGGCGGCAGGGCCCGGCGGGGAGGGTGGCCGGCGGGTGCGGCGGGCGCCGGGCGGCAGCGGCCGGCGGGGGGGGGCGCCGCGACGGCCGGGCGGCGGGAGGGTTATTCCGCGGCCTTCATGGCAAAGCCGCGCTCGATCATGTCGGCCGGCGCCACCGGGTAGTCGCCCGAGAAGCAGGCGTCGCAGAAGCGCGGCGCCCGGGCGTCGCGGCCCGCCGCCTCGCCCGCCGCCCGGTAGAGCCCGTCGAGCGAGATGAAGCGCAGGCTGTCGACGCCGAGATGGGCGCGCATCTCCTCGACCGTCATCCGGGCGGCGAGGAGCTTGTCGCGCTCGGGCGTGTCGACGCCGTAGAAGCAGGGCCAGGCGGTGGGCGGGGAGGCGATGCGGAAATGCACCTCGGCCGCCCCGGCCTCGAGCACCATGTCCTTGATCTTGCGCGAGGTGGTGCCGCGGACGACGGAATCGTCGACGAGCACGATGCGCCGGCCGCGGACGAGGGCGCGGTTGACATTGAGCTTCAGCCGCACGCCCATGTTGCGGATCTGCTCGGAGGGCTCGATGAAGGTGCGCCCGACATACTGGTTGCGGACGATGCCGAAGGCGAAGGGGATGCCCGATTCCCGTGCATAGCCGATCGCCGCCGGGGTGCCCGAATCGGGCACCGGGCAGACGAGGTCGGCGGCCGCGGGCGCCTCGCGGGCAAGCTCGACCCCGATCGCGGCCCGCGTCTCGTAGACCGACCGGCCGCCGAGGATCGAATCGGGGCGCGAGAAATAGACGTGCTCGAACAGGCAGAAGCGCGGGCGGCGCGGCTCGAAGGGGCGGAAGCTCCGGAGGGCGCCGTCCTCGATCACGACCATCTCGCCGGGCTCGACCTCGCGCAGGAGGCTCGCGCCGATGATGTCGAGGGCGCAGGTCTCGGAGGCGAGGACATGGCCGGCCCCGAGCCGGCCGATGACGAGCGGCCGCACGCCGAGGGCGTCGCGGACGCCGATGAGCTTGGTGCGCGTCATGGCCACGATCGAGAAGGCGCCCTCGACCCGGCGGAGGGCGTCCTTGATGCGCTCGGGGATGGTGCGCTGGATCGAGCGGGCCATGAGGTGGATGATGCATTCGGTGTCCGAGGAGGACTGGAAGATCGCCCCCCGCTCGATCAGTTCGCGCCGCAGCGCCGCGGCATTGGTCAGGTTGCCGTTGTGGGCGATGGCCGAACCGCCCATCGCGAACTCGCCGAAGAAGGGCTGCACCTCGCGGAGCGCGGTGTGGCCCTTGGAGCCGGCGGTGGAATAGCGGACGTGGCCGATGGCGATGGGGCCCGGCAACGTCTCCATCAGGCTCGCCTTGGTGAAGCTGTCGCGGACGTAGCCGAGGCGGTGGGCGGTGTTGAAGCCCGCCCCGGGGTCGTGGGCGACGATGCCCGCGGCCTCCTGCCCGCGGTGCTGGAGGGCGTGGAGGCCGAGGGCGACGAAGCTTGCCGCCTCGGCAAGGCCGGTGACTCCGAAGACGCCGCATTCCTCGTGCAGGCGGTCGTCGTCGAAGGGATGCGAGGGAAGGTCGGGCATGGACCGCGCGCCCCCGGGGCTGGGTGGCCGGGGTTCTAGAGCAGATCGCGCCGGGATGGAACCGCCCCCGGGGCGCCCTCCTCCCCAGGGGTGGGCGCGGGCTCCCCCGCCGCCTCGCGCGGCGCGGCGCGGCGCGGCAGCGGCCCCCTGGGGCCCCCGTGCGATCGCCCCCGCGGTCGCCCCGCGATCGCCCCCGCGATCGCCCTCGTGCGGGGACGCCCCGCCCTCGCGTCCCTCTCGGCCGCGCCGTCGCCCCGGGGGGGCGCGGCGCCCGCCCGGGGCTTCAGTTCGCGGGCGGGGGCG
>JADLCV010000172.1 GCA_020846995.1 Paracoccaceae bacterium | reverse complement strand
CGCGCCCTTGCCGAAGGCCTCGCGCACGCTTTCGGGGAAAGCCTCCCAGCGATTGCGGTTCACCGCCAGTGCCCCGACGAGCATCGCCCCGAAATCGACCAGAAGCGCGTTGGGGGCGACCTCGTCGAGCTTCATGGGCGCGGCGCCGGTGTCGTAGAGGATGTAGCCGTCGATGACCCCGGAACGGATGTTGTTGTAGGCCTCGGGCGCAGGGCCCGCCACCCCGACCGCCCCGCTGCCGCCGAGCCAGAGGAGGTTCGGCCCGGCCCCCCCGATCTTGCGGCCAGCAAGATCGGCGAGCGAAGCGACGGGATCCCTGAGATACAGGGTATAGTTGTCGACACCCACCGAGGCGAGGTGGACGAGACCGACACGATCCCACATCGCCTGGAAGGCGGGAACGGTCCGGTGCAGCTCGTCCGTCACCCCCATGACGAGGTCGGGATCGGTCGGCCCGAAGGGGGCGCAGAAGGTGACGTTCATGAGCGGCATCTTGGCGGCGTGGAACACGGTCATCACCGCGCCGCAGTCGGAGACGCCCTGCTCCATCGTCTCGAGTTCGCTGCCGGGCTTGGCCAGCGTTCCGGCATAGGCCTCGGTCCAGTCGATGCGGATGTCGGTGCCCGCGAGCGCGGCATCGACGGTCGGGATGAAGGCCGTCTTGAGGTTCTTCACCCACAGGAACGCCTCCGCATGGCCGGCCGCGATCGTGAGCGGGATCCTCGTCTGCGCCCGCACGAGGGTCGGCGCGGCAAGGACCGCGGCCCCGCCGACCGCACCGGCGAGAAGCGAGCGGCGATTCAGCATCGTTCGGGTATCAGGCATGGGGATTCCTCCTCTCCCTGCTCAGTTCGGCCCGGCGTGCCGCCGTGGCCTGGGGGTCAAGGCGCAGGCCGTCGGCTGACAGCACCACACCATACTGGCTGTTCGCCGCTTCGCGGCTGACATACTCGTCGAGGACGTCGTCGAGCACGGCCGCGGGATCGCGCTCGAGGGGATTGCCCCAGCCACCGCCGCCCGTGGCCTCGAAGCGGAAGACCTCGCCGGGGGCGAAGGCGTGGGTGCCGCTGATCGGGTTCTTCCAGCTGCCGTCGGCGGCGAGCCCGCCGATGACCTGGGACTTCTTCGGGCCGATGCGCAGCATGCGCTGGGCCGGGCTGGTATCGCCGCCATTCACGCCCGGCGATCCCGACCGCGTGCGCGAGGTCTCGATTCCCAGCGTGCCATGGCCGAGGAAGCGGACCTCGAAGGCCGAGCCGAGGCCGCCCCGGTTCCTGCCCGCACCGCCCGAATCCTGCAGGAGGTCGAAGCGCTCGTAAACGATGCGGTGCATGAGTTCGGCCGACTCGGCGGGCGTGTTGAGGCAGTTGCCGAGCGGGTCCATCGTCACCGACATGCCGTCGTGGAACGGTGTCCCGCCCCAGCCGCCCGACAGGATGTCGGTGAAGAGCGTGGTGCCGGAATTGGTCGTGACCGTGGCCATGAACCAGTTGGCGTCGGCGAAGGTCGGAGCGATGATCTGGCCCGGGATCGCCTTGGCCAGCGCCTGCCAGACCGCCGCCGCAACCTTGCCCGCGGTGATGCAGGTGCAGTTGACCACCGGCATCGGCCATTTGGCGTTCAACCAGCAGTCGTCCGGAAGCACGATCCGGATCGGCGCGAACATCCCGGCATTCGCCGGGGCGTCGGGCCCGACGAAGAACTGGAGGGCGTAGTAGACCGCCGCGGCGGTGTTGGCGACCGGCGAATTGATGGCACCGACCACGGCCCGGTCGGACCCTTCGAAGTCGACCGTGATGTCGCTGCCCTCGACCTTGATCGTGACCTTGACCTTGACGGGGTCGTCGGTCTGGCCGTCCGTGTCGGCCCAGTCCTCCGCCTCGTAGACGCCGTCGGGAATCGCCTCGATCCCCTTGCGCGAGATGCGCTCGGTGTAGGCGATGAGCTGGCGCATGGCGGCAAGGAGCAGGTCGGTGCCGTAGCGTTCGGCGGCGCGCTGCATCTCGCGCTCGGCACCGCGCAGGGCGCCGAGATGCGCCTGCAGGTCGCCGCGGATGAACTGCGGCGTGCGGCTGTTCGCCAGCAGGATGTCGAACACGTCCTCGTTGGGCTTTCCGGCCCTGAAGATCTTCAGTGGCGGCACGCGCAGGCCCTCGGCGGCGACGTGATTGCTGCCGGCAAGCCCGCCCGCCGCACCCCCGCCGAGGTCCATCCAGTGACCGCGGCTGACGGCGAAGGCGATGCGCCGCCCCTTGTGCATGATCGGCATCATGAAGGTGAGGTCGTTGATGTGCGTGCCGCCGTTGTAGGGGTCATTGACGACGAGGATGTCGCCTTCCTCCAGCCGCTCGATGTCGAACTTGGCCGCCAGTGCCTTGGCCGAGAAATGCATGGCGGCAAGATGCACCGGGCAGTTGGCGGCCTGGGCCAGCAGGCGCAGCTCGGCATCGTAGATGGCGTTCGAGAAGTCGACGTTGTCGGCGAGGATCTGGGAGAAGGACGAGCGCTGGAGGATGCTCGACATGCGGGCGGCGGCGTAGTCGAAGAGGCTGCGCAGCACCTCGAAGGTGACGGGATCGACCTGGTCGGGCGTTCCCGAAAGCCCGGTCTCGGCAGTGATGATCTGGCTCATGGCGGGCTCCCGTTCATGCCAGAGTGACGATGAGGTTGCGATCGCGGTCGATGCGCCCCGTGGCGCCGGGCGGCATCACCGCGATGGCATGGGCGTATTCGATGATCGCCGGCCCCGAGAGGTCGGTGCCGACGCCCATGACCTCGCCGTCATGGACGCTGACGTCGTGCCAGTGACCGTCGAAGTAGACCGGCCGCGTGCCGCGGCTGGCGTCGCCGTTCACGACTGCGGCGGCGGTGTCGGGAAGGCGCGTGGTGACCCCGATGGCGGCGACGCCGAGCGAGACGATCTCGGGGAAGAAGTCGTCGGACGCGACGCCGTATTCGATCCGGTGGGTCTCGTGGAATTCGCTCCCCAGTCGCTCCAGCCCGGCGGCATCGAGCGCTCCGCCCTCCGGCAGCGGCACCGTGATCTCGTAGGTCTGTCCCACGTAGCGCATCTGCGCCGAGCGGATGAAGCGCATCCGGTCGGGCGTGATGCCATCGGCGGCAAGGCGCGCGTGCCCTTCGGCCTGCAGCCCGGCGAGGATGGCCTCGATCCTGGCGGGATCGGCACTCGAGACCGGCGAATAGTGGAAGGCCTCGATATCGTGGCGGATGTCCATCGCCGTGGCGCCGAAGGCCGAGGCGACCCCGGCATAGGCCGGAACCACGACCCGGGGGATGGACAGGGCCTGGGCGACGAAGCAGGCGTGCATGGGACCGGCGCCGCCAAAGCTCGCCAGCACGAAGTCGCGCGGGTCGCGCCCGCGGCTGCTGATGGCAGCCTTGACCGCGTGGGCCATGGTCTCGCAGCCGATGCGCACGATGCCCTCGGCGGCCTCCAAGAGCGACATGCCCATGGCGTCGGCGACGGTCTGGACGGCGCGTCTGGCCGCAGCGACGTCCAGCGCGAACTTCCCGCCGAGCGAGGGGTGGAGACGGCCGAGGAGCAGGTTGGCATCGGTGACGGTGGCCTCGGTGCCGCCGCGCCCGTAACAGGCGGGGCCGGGTTCGGAGCCCGCGCTGCGCGGGCCGACGCGAAGCGACCCGCCGTCATCGACCCACGCGACCGAGCCGCCGCCCGCCCCCACGCTGCGGATGTCGAGCATCGGGACCATGACCGGCACGTCCCACTCCAGCTCGTACTGGCGCGTCACGAGCGGCTCGCCGCCCGGCAGGATCGACGTGTCGAAGCTGGTGCCGCCGACGTCGGTATGCAGGATGTCGCGGAACCCCGTCGACCGGCAGAGGTGCGCGGCATAGGCCACGCCGCCGGCGGGCCCGGACTCGATCAGTTCCTCGGGATGGTGGCGGGCGAAGCGCGCCGACATCATGCCGCCATTGGACTTGAGGATGAGCAGCCTGCCGCCGAAGCCGCCATCCGCAAGCCGGCGCTCAAGTTGATCGAAGTAGTCGCGCATGACCGGCATCAGGCAGGCGGCGATGGCGGCGGTGGTGAAGCGCCCGTGCTCGCGAAAGACCGGGCGCAGGTCGCCCGAGCAGACGACATCGGCGTCCGGCATGGCGTCCTGCAGGATGTCGCACATCGCCCGCTCGTGTCGGCTGGTGACATAGGAGTTGATGAAGCAGACGGCGATCGAGCGGATGGGCGTGGCCGCGATGCGCCCCGCCACGGCCCGTGCCGCCCCGACGTCCAGCGGCCGCACGGTCTCACCCTGCGCCGACAGCCGTTCGTCGACGGTGAAGCGGTGGCGCCGGCGGATCAGCGGGCTCGGCTTGGTCTGGTAGGGCCGATACAGGAACTCCCTGTGCATGCGGCCGATCTCGAGGACGTCGCGGAACCCCTCGGTGGTGACCAGCGCCGCCTCCGGGTAGGAACGCTCGATCAGCGCGTTCGTCGCGGTCGTCGTGCCGTGAACGAGGACGCTCATCCCGGCCAGCGGGATGCCCGCATCGGCGATCACCGCCAGCACGCCCTCGCTGCGATCATTCTTGGTCGTCAGCACCTTGCAGGTGCGCCGCTCGCCCGTTCCCTCGTGCCACGCGAAGAGGTCCGTGAACGTCCCCCCGACATCAACGCCTACCCGCCACATCAAAGGCTCCTGTTGCATTTATTTGATCACAAATATAGAGAGGGGTTCGGGGCGGCGCAACAGGATTCTTCGGGGCTGCCCGGGACAGGCAAGAGGCAGTGACTGCATGACCAGTGCCACGATCATCACCTGCGCCCTGACCGGCGACGGCGACACGCCCGGCAGGAACCCGGCCGTGCCGGTGACGCCCGAGGCGATCGCCGACGACGCCCTTGGCGCCGCGGCCGCCGGTGCGGCGGTGGTGCACATCCACGTGCGCGACCCGACCACGACGCGCGGCAGCCGCGATGTCGGTCTCTACAGGCAGGTCGTCTCACGCATCCGCGCCGCGGGCAGCGATGTCGTGGTGAACCTCACCGCCGGGATGGGCGGGCGGCTGGTGCTCGGGCCCGGGGGCGAGCTGCCGGCCGCGCCCGGGACGGACCTCGTCGGCGCGCTGACGCGCATCGAGCATGTCGTCGCCCTGAGGCCCGAGATCTGCAGCCTCGACTGCGGCAGCTACAACACCGGCGAGGCGCACGAGCTCTATGTCAGCACGCGCGGCATGATGGAGGAGATGGCGGAGCGTCTGAAGGCGGTGGGTGTCAAGCCGGAACTCGAATGCTTCGAGCTCGGCCATGTGCGCGCGGCCCGCGTCCTCTGCGAGGGCGGGCGCGTGGCGCCTCCGCCCTTCTTCCAGTTTGCCCTTGGCGTGCCGGGGGCGGCGCCGGCCGAGGCGCGCGTCCTCGAGCAGATGGTCGGCATGCTTCCCGACGGTGCCGTCTGGGCGGCCTTCGGAGTGGGCCGCCACCAGATGCCGATGGTGGCGCAGGCCATGCTGATGGGCGGGCACGTGCGCGTCGGTCTCGAGGACAACATCTATCTCGCGCGCGGCGTGCCTGCCACCAACCGCGGGCTCGTCGCGCGCGCCGTCGACATCGTCAAGAGCCTCGGCGGAGCCGTGGCCACCCCCGCCGAGGCCCGCGTCATCCTCGGCCTGCCGGGAGGATCTTGAGAGGGCTCGGTCCGGGCCGGACCCGCAGGTGGAAGGGGGCGGGCGATGTCGCGCCGCCGGGCCGGCGCTGCGCGCGGCGCCCGCGCACCGGTGGCCGGGTCGGTCTTGTCGAGGGCTGACGAGTGAAACCTTCCCGCCCCGACCAGGATGACAGGGCCCCCCGGGCGACCCGGGCGCGGCCGCGGGGCCGCCCGAAGTCCGAACTGAGCCTGATCGGCACGCTCAGCGCCGAGGTGGATGCCGACGGCGAGGCGATGCACCAGACGGTCTATGCGGCGCTGCGCCGCGCCCAGATGGCAGGTCGCTTCGCGCCCGCGCAGGGGCTCGTGATCCGCACCCTGGCCAGCGAGTTCGGCACCTCGCCGATGCCGGTGCGCGAGGCGCTGCGACGGCTCGTCGCCGAGAACGCGCTCGAGCAGGCCGACAACCGGACCATCCGGGTGCCGGCGATCTCGCTCGGGCGGCTCGCGGATCTGCGCCGCTGCCGCACCATGATCGAGGGGGCGGCGGCGGAATGGGCGGTGGCGGCGACCGGGCGGACCCATCTCGAGGAACTGACCGCCATCAACGAGGCCGTCCGGGAGGCCTCGCGCGAGGGCGACGTCGAGAGCCTGCTCGAGCACAACCAGCGCTTCCATTTCCGCCTCTATGGCCTGGCGGGATCGCCGGTGCTGATGTCGGCGATCGAGAGCCTGTGGCTGCAGGCCGGCCCCTACCTCAACTATCTGCGCCCGACCCTTCTCCGGGGCGGGATGCTTGACCACCATACCGGGATCCTCGAGGCGATGGCCGCCGAGGATCCGGGCTCGGCCGCTGCCGCGCTGCGCGCCGACATCGAGGAGGCGGCCGATTTCACCGCGAGCGTCCTTTCG
>JADLCV010000171.1 GCA_020846995.1 Paracoccaceae bacterium | reverse complement strand
GGCGGCGCCCGGACCGATGGAACCGCCCCGCCCGCCTCCCCCGCGGCCGCCGGCGTGACCGCAGGGGGAGAGGGCCCGCGGCAGGCGGCGGGCGGGCCGCCCGGGTCCCGGGGCCGCCGGCGCGGCCGCAGCGAACGCGAAGGATGACGCCATGACCTCACCCTCCCCTCTCCCCGGCGGCGGCGAGCAGTGCGACCCGCCCGTGCGGCCGCTCGACCCCGCCCTCCTCGGCCACGCCCGGGTCACTCCCGCAGATCCCGTGGAGGCCGGCTCGTGGCAGAGCTTCACGCTCACCTACACCGCCGGGCGCTACGGCATCGACGACAGCGGCGCCCTGCGCCTCGCCTTCCGCTTCGCCTCCGACCAGACGCCGCTCCAGTTCGCCGACCCGCGCGCGCCCGGCTACACGACCGTCAGCGCCTCGAACCGGGCCGTCCTCGAATGCCGCTACGACCGCAAGGGCAACGTCCGCCCCTTCGACCACACGCTCGCGATCAAGGTCGTCAACGGCTTCCTCGCCGAGGGCGACACCATCACCGTCGTCCTCGGCGACCGGGCCGGCGGCTCGCCGGGCCTCCGGGTCCAGACCTTCGTCGAGGAGAGCTTCGAGTTCCACGTCCTCGTCGATCCCGTCGCGACCTTCGCCTTCCAGTCGCTACCCGACCAGCCGGCCGCGGCGGTCGTGCCCGGTCCGCCCGCCCGCCACCTCCTCGGCCTGCCGTCGATGGTCGCGGCGGGGGCGCCCTTCGCCCTCACGCTCAAGGCCGAGGACGCCTGGGGCAACCCCTCCGACCGCTCCGACGAGGTCCTGACGCTCGCCGCCGACCCCCCGCTCGCGGGCCTGCCGGAAAAGGTCGCGATCGGCCGCGGACGGACCTTCCGCCGCCTCGAGGGCCTTCGCGCCCCCGCCCCCGGCACGGTCGAGGTGACGCTCGCCGATGCCCGGGGCGAGCTGCGCGCCCGCCAGCGCCTCCTCGTGCGCGAGGCCCCCGCGCTCCGCCCCTTCTGGGCCGACTTCCACGCCCAGTCCGAGGAGACGATCGGCACCGGCAGCGTCGAGCGCTACTTCGACTTCGCCCGCGACGAGGCCTTCCTCGACATCGCCGGCCACCAGGGCAACGACTTCCAGATCACCGAGGCCTTCTGGCAGCGGCTGAACCGGGTCACGGCCGCGCGCAACCGGCCGGGGCGCTTCGTCACCCTCCCGGGCTACGAATGG
Organism: Paracoccaceae bacterium; assembly: GCA_020846995.1. Lineage (GTDB taxonomy): Bacteria > Pseudomonadota > Alphaproteobacteria > Rhodobacterales > Rhodobacteraceae > JAHDXW01. The sequence goes on along the minus strand of JADLCV010000171.1, from coordinate 4,758 downwards.
TCGGGCAACACCGCGCTCGGCGGCGACCGCAACGTCTTCTTCGCGACCGAGGGCCGGCCCATCCGGCGCTCCTCGCACGCGCTCGTCCCCGACCGTGCCGACCTCGCCCGCGACTGCACGACCGCCGCCGAGCTTTTCGCCGCCCTCGAGCGCGAGGGCGAGGACGCGGTCCTCTTTGCCCATTGCGGCGGCCGCTACGCCGATCTCGGGCAGGGCCACCATCCCCGCCTCGAGACGGCGGTCGAGGTCCACTCCTCCTGGGGGAGCTTCGAGTGGCTCCTCGGGGATGCCCTCGCCCGCGGCCTGCGCGTGGGCGTCGTCTGCAACTCCGACGGCCACAAGGGCCGGCCGGGGGCGGAGTATCCCGGCGCCTCGCAGTTCGGGGCGCTGGGGGGGCTGACCTGCCTCATGCTGCCCGAACTCACGCGGGAGGCGGTCGTCGCGGCCCTGCGCGCGCGCCGCCACTACGGCACCACGGGCGGGCCCAACGGGCGGCCGCACCTCGAGGTCGGGGTCCGCGTGCCGGCCCGGCGCTGCGACCGCGACCCCGCCCTGGGCGAGGTCCGCACCGAGGCGGCGGAGATCCTCGCCATGGGCGACATCGCCTTCACCGGGGCCGGCACGGCCGTGCTCGAGGTGCGCGTCACGGCCTCCTGCGGGGTGGAGCGGATCGACCTCTTCAACGGCCTTCACCACCTCGCGACCGAGCGGAACCACGACGGGACGGGGCCGCGCCTCCGGGTCCTGATGGCGGGCGCGGCCTACCGCGGCCGCTTCCGCCAGGTCGTCTGGGACGGCGAGGCCGGGCTTGCCGGCGCGCGCATCCTGGACACAAGGGCGATCAACTTCTTCAACCCCGACCGCGTGCTCGCCCGCCCCGCCCCCGACCGGCTGGCGTGGAAGGTCGTGACGACCGGCAACTTCGCTGGCTTCGACCTCAGGCTCGACCAGCCCGAGGCGGCGCGGATCGCGCTGGCGACGCCGCTTCTCGCGGCCGAGGTGGCGGTGGGCGAGATCGGCGCCGGGGACCGCGTCCTTGCCGCCGACGGCGTCCTGCCGCGGCGCCTCACGCTTGCGCGCCTGCCCGCCGGGGCGCTTTCTCCCGACATGGCGACGCGGCGCGAGGTCGTGCTGGAACGGGAGCGCGACAACGCCCTCTACGCCCGCGTCACCCTCGAGGACGGCACCCAGGCGTGGTCGAGCCCGGTCTACCTGCTCTGCCGCTGAGGGGCCGGGGAGTCAGCCGCGCATCCCCGGCGGCCCCTCGGTGCCGAGCCCGACGCGGGCGCATTCGAGTTCCACGAGATCGTCGAAGGCGACGTTGCCGAGGTTGACGCCGGGCCCGACGGCGCGGATCAGGGCCTTGCTCATGCCGTCGATCAGGCTCGGGGTGACGCCGGGGATCCAGGCTCCCGGCAGCTCGATCATCACCCGTGCCATGTCGAGCGCCGCCGTCACCCGGGCCAGAAGGTCGAGGTCGGCGCGGCCTCCGGTCACGAACTCGGCCGCCTCGACGAGGACGAGGTCGGCGCCGGCGTCGAGCGAGAGCTGCGCCTGGCGGATGAGTTCGTCCGCGTCGGTCGCTTCGTGCTTGGCACCGACCTCGGAGAGGACGCCCAGCCCCGCCGCCCGCGCCCCGGCGATCAGGTCCAGCCGCTCGCCGTCCGAGAGCCGCACGACGTTGTCGGAGATCTCGACGGCGGTGAAGCCAAGCCGCGCCGTCTCGGCGAAATAGGCCGGCGCCACCTCGGCCCCGTGGACGTGGAGGGCGTATTCGAGGAACTGGCCGCCGGGGAAGACGGCGAGCCCGTGCTCGCGGCAGAGCGCGGTCTTGGCGAGAAGCGCGGCGGCGGGATAGAGCCTTGCGCTCCCGACCTTGACCTTGACGAGGTCGGCGAAGTCGCCGGCAAGGGCGAGCCCGTCGCCCATGCGGGCGAGCGGGATGCCGCCGTCGACGACCATCGTCAGCCCCGCCCGGCCGGCCCGCGCGCGCGGCCGCAGGGCGGCGACGTCGATGAACGCAAAGGGTTCGGCCATGGTGATCCTCCAGCCCGCTACCAGGCGGTGAAGCCGCCGTCGACGACGAGGTTGTGGCCGGTGACCCAGGCCGCGGCCGGCGAGGCGAGGAAGGCGACGGCCCCGCCAAGGTCGGTCGGATGGCCGCTGCGGCCGAGGGGATATTGCTCGTCCATCATGGTCCGGAAGGCAGGGTCGCCCTTCCGCCACGGCATCCGGTCCATGTAGGGGTCGTCGTCGGGAAGGGGGAAGCCGCCCGGGCTGACGGCGTTGACGGTGATGCCGTGGCGGCCGAGGCGGGCGGCGAGGAAGCGCATCAGCCCGACGCTCGCGTGCTTGGCGGCGGTGTAGGCGGCGCAGTCGAGGCCCGGCCGGCGGTTCTTCGGGTTGGGGGCGACGATGCCGTACATCGAGGCGATGATGATGATCCGCCCCCAGCCGCGGGCGATCATCCCCGGCACCAGGACCTGGGCGAGGCGGTTCGGGGCGACGACGTTCAACTGGTAGGTGTCGAGCCAGTGCCGGGTCGTCTGCGCCTCCCAGGCGCCGTCCCAGGGGTCGCCGCCGGCGTTGTTGACGACGATGTCGAAGGCCCGCCCCCCGGCGGCGAGGCTCGCATAGGTCGCCTCCTCCATGAGGTCGGCGACGATCAGGTCGTGGCCCGGGCCAAGGCGGGCGACGGTATCGCGGAGGAACTCCTCGGTGCGGGCAAGGACGGTCACCCGCGCCCCCTGGGCGGCGAGGGCCAGCGCCATGGCACGGCCGAGATGGGTGCCGCCGCCGGTGACGAGCGCGCTGCGGCCGGCGAGCGAGAAGCCCTCGGGCGGGGGAACGCTGCGGGTCGGGTCGGTCACGGGCGGGTCCTCCTCGCTTGGCCGCGAAAGCCTGCGCGCCGGCGCCCGGCCCCGCAACCGGCCCCGGTTCCACGGGAAGAAACCCGGCCGGCCGGCGCGGGCCCCGTTCCTTGGGGCGAAACCCCGGGCCGTTGACGGCCGGGGCGGCCTGCCGCGAGATGGGTTCCGGGCCCCGCGCACCCCGGCCGCCGCCGGGGCCCTCCCGGCGGCGGCCGGGGGAAGGCCGTCGCCCGCGAGGCCGGGCGGGGGCCCGGCGCGGGTGCCGGGCAGGGCCGGAAAGGGAGCCGCCGATGGCGAGGGCCGACCGCGACCGCCGCCCCAACGTCCTTCTCGTGATGACCGACCAGCAGCGCGGCGACTGCCTCTCGATCGCCGGCCATCCGGTGCTGATGACCCCGAACATGGACGCGATCGCCGGGGCGGGGACGCGCTTCAGCCGCGCCTACTCGACCTGTCCGGTCTGCATCCCGGCCCGGCGGTCGCTGATGACGGGGCTCTTTCCCGCGAGCCACGGCGTCGTCGGCTTCAACGAGACCGACGAGTGGGATGCGGCGACGGCCCTGACGACGCCCCTGCGCGATGCCGGCTACCAGACCGGGCTCGTCGGGCGGGCCATGCACCTCTTCCCGCCGCGCAAGCGCTACGGCTTCGAGCAGATGGTGACCGGCACCAGCCACTACCGCGACTGGCTCGAGCGCCACCTGCCGGGCGAGACCTTCCAGCGCGGCTCCGGCTACTATGCGACGGGGCCCATGCACAACGACTGGACGGCGCGCCCCTGGCCCTGGGACGAGACCCTGCACCAGACCAACTGGACGGTCGCCGAGGGGCTCCGCTTCCTGCGCGACCGCGATCCCTCGAGCCCCTATTTCCTCGTCGTCTCCTTCCTCGCCCCGCACCCGCCGCTCGTCCCGCCCGCCTTCTACATGGAGCGCTACCGGCGCCTGCCGGCGCCGCCTCCGGTCATCGGCGACTGGGCCCGCCCGCCCGAGGGCGGCGGCCGCGGCCGCGACATCGCCGATCTCCGCGTCGATCTCCGGGGCGAGGCGCTGGCGGCGGCGCGGGCCGCCTACTGGGGCCTCATCAACCACGTCGACGACCAGCTCCGCCGCCTCCTGACCCCCGTCGACGACCCCATCGACCGCGCCAACACCGTCATCGTCTTCACCTCCGACCACGGCGAGATGCTCGGCGACCACCATTTCTGGCGCAAGAGCCTGCCCTACGAGGGGGCGGCGCACATCCCGCTCGCCATCGCCGCCCCGCCCCGCTTCGGCCTGCCGGCGGGGCAGGTGGTCGACCGGCCGGTGGCGCTCGAGGACATCATGCCGACGGTCCTCGACCTCTGCGGGGTGCCGCTGCCCGGGGGGCTCGACGGGGCAAGCCTCGCCCCCTTCCTGCGCGGCGAGCGCCCGCCCTGGCGGCCGCATCTTCACATCGAGCATGCCGAGGGCATCAACGACCTGCCCCACCAGACGCTCACCGACGGGCGCGAGAAGTTCGTCTGGTTCACCGCCGACGGCCGCGAGCAGTTCTTCGACCTTCGGGCCGATCCGACCGAGTGCCGCGACCTGATCGGAAGCCCGGCCCATGCCGGGCGGGTGGACCACTGGCGCCGGGCGCTGGTGGCCGAGCTTGCCGGCCGCCCCGAGGGCTTCACCGACGGGGTCCGCCTGATCCCCGGCCGGCCCTTCCCCGACCTCATCGCCGGCCCCCGCCCGCGCCGCCGCCCCGCCCCGGCCTGACCCGCGCCCGGCCTGACCCGCGCCGGTCCCGGGGGCCGGAGGATCGACCGCGCTCCCCTCCCCGGGGGGCAGGGCACGGGCAGCCGCGGCCGCGGGTCCGGGGGGAGGGGCGCGGGGCGGGGCCGCCCTGGCGCCGGCCCCGC
>JADLCV010000170.1 GCA_020846995.1 Paracoccaceae bacterium | reverse complement strand
CGCGACGCCTGTGCATCCCGACACTTCGCCGCCGCCGACCGCAGGTCCACCGCCGTCATGTCGCTCCGGGTGATCGCGATTGCCACCATCGGCTCCTCCGCCTCCTGCCTCGCGGCATGGAGTCAGAAATCAACCGCCTCGGGAATCCCTCTCGGAGTCACCAGATGCGGCCGCTGGTATCAGCCAGAACCTGCACCACGCTCGGGGAAAGCATCACGCGCCCCAGCCGGATCGAAGTGGGAATGCCCGCGCAGGTTCGCTCGAGCCTGGGGCGTTCACCTGCTCGACCTCAAGTCCTTCGGCGAGGGGATCGCCGCAGGGGACCCCGCCGCCGGGGCCACCGAGATCCACATCCGCGTCCCTCGCGGGCTCTCCCGGATCGCTGGCGTTCGCCCGCTCGATCATGAGCCGCTTCAAGGCCCTCGGCACCGCCTGGAACGAGCGCATGGCCCGACCTCATTGGGGAAAGGGGAACAGCGTTCCGGTCCGGAGTTCAGCAACAACGCCCCCCTGGCTCCTCCCGTGCAGATCCCCGCGGAACGTGCGATCGCAGCCTGCGCGTTCAGCCGCACGGCAGGGGCGCAACGGCGCCGGCCGACGGACCCTGCCGGGGAGGGGCCGGACGGCCGGGGGCGTGGGTTGTCCCGTCCTCCGGCGGCGGCGGCCGAGGGCCCGCGCCGGCGGTCGGGCGAGGCGGGGACGCCGGCGTTCAGGCGGCGAGCCGGCGTCCGCTCGCGCTGTCGAAGAGGTGCAGCCGGTCGCGCCCGGCGGCGAGGGCGAGACGGTCGCCGAGGGCGACATCGGCCGCAACCGCGACCGTCATCTCCTGCCCGGCGTGGCGGCCGTGGACGAGGCGGCCGTTGCCCAGCTCCTCGACGTAGTCGACCGCGAGCTCGAAGGCGACCGCCGGGTCGGGCGCGCTGGCGCCGGGGGCGAGGTCCTCGGGCCGGATGCCGACCGTCACCGGCCCGTCGGCAAGCCCCGCCACGGCGAGGATCTCGGCCCCCTCGAGGAGGACGCGCCCGCCCTCCACCCGAGCGCTGAGCAGGTTCATCGGCGGCGAGCCGATGAAGGCGGCGACAAAGGTCGTCGCCGGGTGGCGGTAGACCCCGAGCGGGGCGCCCACCTGCTCGATCCGGCCCCCGTTCAGCACGATCAGCGTGTCGGCCATGGTCATCGCCTCCTGCTGGTCGTGGGTGACGTAGATCGAGGTGGTCCCGAGGCGGCGCTGCAACTGGCGGATCTCGGCCCGCATCTGGACGCGGAGCTTGGCGTCGAGGTTCGAGAGCGGCTCGTCGAAGAGGAAGGCCGCCGGCTCGCGCACGATCGCCCGCCCCATCGCCACCCGCTGGCGCTGCCCGCCCGAGAGGGCGCGCGGCTTGCGGTCGAGGAGCGCCCCGATCTGGAGCGTGTCGGCCGCCGCCGCCACCCGGCGGGCGATCTCGTCCCGCGCCACGCGGCGGTTCCGGAGCCCGTAGCTCAGGTTGTCGCGCACGCTCATGTGCGGGTAGAGGGCGTAGTTCTGGAACACCATGGCGATGTCGCGGTCGGCGGGGTCAAGCTCGTTGACCCGCCGGCCGCCGATCCGGACCTCGCCCGCGGTGATCGCCTCGAGCCCCGCGACCATGCGCAGGATCGTCGACTTGCCGCAGCCCGAAGGCCCGACGAGGACCGCGAAGGCGCCGTCGGGGATCGTCACGCTCACCCCCCTCACGGCCGTGACGCCGCCGGCATAGGTCTTGACGACGCTGTCGATCTCGATCGCGGCCATCTACTTCTCCGTCTCGACGAGGCCCTTCACGAAGAGCCGCTGCATGGCCAGCACGACGAGGACCGGCGGGAGCATCGCCATCATCGCCGTGGCCATGATGTAGTTCCACTTGGGATCGCTCTCGGCCGCCTCGGCCATGCGCTTGATGCCGGCGACGATCGTGTAGTAGCCGTCGTCGGTGGTGATGAGCAGGGGCCAGAGATACTGGTTCCAGCCGTAGATGAAGAGGATCACGAAGAGGGCGGCGATGTTCGTCCGGCTGAGCGGGATCATGATGTCGCGGAAGAACTTCATCGGCCCCGCCCCGTCGATCCGCGCCGCCTCGGTCAACTCGTCGGGGATGGTCAGGAAGACCTGGCGGAAAAGGAAGGTCGCCGTGGCCGAGGCGATCAGGGGAACGGTCAGCCCGGCGTAGCTGTTCAGCATGCCAAGCCCCGCCACCACCTCGAAGGTGGGCAGGATGCGCACCTCGACCGGCAGCATCAGGGTGATGAAGATGAGCCAGAAGGCAAGCTGGCGCAGCGGGAAGCGGAAGTAGACGATGGCGAAGGCCGAGGTCAGCGAGATGGCGATCTTGCCGGTCGCGATCAGCACCGCCATGACGAGGCTGTTCCACAGCATCCCCGCCACCGGCGGGGCGCCCGAGGTCGAGATCCCGGCCGTGAGCATGGTGCGGTAGGTCTCGACGAGGTTGTCCCCGGGCAGGAGCGGGACGAGCCCGGTCAGGAAGCGTGTCGGCGCGTGGGTCGAGGCGACGAACGCGATCCAGACCGGGAATGCGACCAGCGCCACCCCGAGGGCGAGGACGAGATGGGCGAGGAAATCGAGGACGGGGCGGTTCTCGACCATCAGTAGTTCACCCTCCGCTCGACATAGCGGAACTGCATCACCGTGAGGAAGATGACGATGCCCATGAGGACGACCGACTGGGCCGCCGAGGAGCCGAGGTTGAGGCCCACGAAGCCGTCCATGTAGACCTTGTAGACGAGGACGGTGGTCGCCTGGACGGGCCCGCCCTCGGTCGTGGCGTCGATCACCGGGAAGGTGTCGAACATCGCGTAGACGACGTTGACGACGAGAAGGAAGAAGGTCGTCGGCGTGAGCAGGGGCAGGGTGATCGTGAAGAAGCGCTTGACCGGCCCCGCCCCGTCGATCGCCGCCGCCTCGCGCATGCTCGCCGGGATCGACTGCAGGCCGGCGACGAAGAAGAGGAAGTTGTAGCTCACCTGCTTCCAGGCCGCGGCGATGACGACGAGCATCATGGCGTCGCCGGCGTCGAGGAGGTGGTCCCAGCGGTAGCCCCACTGTTTCAGCCCGTAGGCGAGGATGCCGATCGTCGGGTTGAACATGAACCACCAGAGGATCCCGGCGATCGCGGGGGCGACCGCGTAGGGCCAGACGATCAGCGTCGTGTAGGCCGGGGCGGCGCGGATCATGCGGTCGACGGCGACGGCGAGGATCAGCGCCACCCCGAGCGCGAGGGCCGCGACCGTCACGGCGAAGACCGCCGTCACCTGGAGGGCGTTGCGATAGAAGGGGTCGGCGAAGAGCGCGCCGTAGTTCGCGAACCCCACGAAGGTCGTGGAGAAGCCGAAGGCGTCCTGGCGCAGGAAGCTCTGCCACACCGCCTGGCCTGCCGGCCAGAGGAAGAAGACCGCCGTCACCGCAAGCTGGGGGGCAAGCAGGAACCAGGGCAGGAGCCGGTTGCCGAAGATCGTCCGCTTCATGGCATGGCCTCGCGCCCGGGCGACGGGCCCGCCCGGGCGCGGCCGGGCGGGCCCGTCGCGGCGGGCCGCGCCTCAGCGGTTCGCGGCCGCGAACTCGGCGATCAGCGCGTTGCCGCGGGCGACGACGGCGTCGAGCGCCTCCTGAGCGGTCTTGCTGCCGCCGAGCAGGGCCTGGAACTCCTCGTCGATGACGGTGCGGATCTGGACGTAGTTGCCGAAGCGCAGGCCCTTGGAGTTGGCCGTGGGGGTGTGGAGCGTGATCTGCTTGATCGGGATCTCGGCCCCCGGGAACTCGGCATAGAAGCCGTGCGCGGTCGAGTATTCATAGGCTGCATGCGTGATCGGCAGGTAGCCCGTGCCCTGCGACCAGCTGGCCTGGACCTCGGGCGAGGAGAGGTAGGTGAAGAACTTCGCCACCCCCTTGTATTCGCCCTCGGGCCGGCCCTGGAGGACCCAGAGCGTGGCGCCGCCGATGATCGAGTTCTGGGGCGCCCCTGCGACGTCGGCATAGTAGGGCAGCATGCCGTAGCCGACCTCGAAGTCCTTCGAGTTGGCCACCACCCCGGCGCGCGAGGCCGAGGAGTTCATGTAGATCGCGCAGTCCTGGGCATAGAACTTGGGCGGGGCGTCGTTGCCGCCGACGGGGCCGCCATACTGGAAGAGCCCCTCGTCCTGCCAGCGCTTGAGGTTCTCCCAGTGGCGCACCTGCACCGGCCCGTTCAGGGTGAGCTGGCTGTCGATGGCGCCGAAGCCGTTCTCGTTGGTGCCGATCGGCTGGTTGTGCCAGGCCGAGAAGTTCTCGGTCTGCACCCAGCTGATCCAGCCCGAGGTGAAGCCGCAGGGGGCGGCACCCGAGGACATGATCTGGCGGCTGTAGGCCTCGAGGTCCTGCCAGGTCGCGGGCGGGGTGTCGCGGTCGAGGCCGGCCTTCTCGAACACGTCCTTGTTGTAATAGAGGATCGGCGTCGAGGAGTTGAAGGGCATCGACAGCATGTTGCCCTCGCGGTCGGTGTAGTAGCCGACGACGGCGGGCAGGAAGGCCGCGGGGTCGAAGGGCTCGCCCATGTCGGCCATGAGCTGGTAGACGGGATAGACCGCACCCTTGGCGGCCATCATCGTCCCCGTGCCGACCTCGAAGACCTGAACAATCGCCGGCTGCTCGCGTGCCCGGAAGGCGGCGATGGCCGCGGTCAGCGTCTCGGGATAGGTGCCCTTGAAGGTCGGCACGACCTTGTAGTCGGACTGCATGGCGTTGAAGTCGGCGGCGATCTTCTCGAGCTTCGCGCCAAGCTCGCCGCCCATGGCGTGCCACCACTGGATCTCGGTCTGGGCCGGGGCTGCGGTGGCGAAGGCCGCGATCGCCGCGGAGGAAAGAAGGAGTCGGGTCATCACACTGTCTCCTGTGGCCGCGAATGCCGTAACGGCACCGTGACGAAGTGCCCGCGACCTGACAAGTGCCGAGTTGGTCCGGCGCGCTTGACGCCGGCCGGCGGGACGGGCAAGCGGGCGCCCCGAATCGGCCCGCGCGCCGCCCGCGGGCCGGCCGCGCCCGGCGGGCCGCGGCGTCGTCCGGCGGGCCGGGGCAGGGAGGGGATGCCCGCGCCCCGGGGCCGGCGGGGGCGCGGCGGCGCCACGTGCGGCGGAAGGGCTAAGGTCCGTTTTCTGCAGGCCGGGACCATGGACGCGATGCCCTGACCGTGCAACCCTCAGTTCTGAAGAGGATCAATCCGGCGCGCCGGCGACGTCGTCGGGCCGGGATGCTCGATTCCTGCATGCCTTCGACCCGTGCCGGCAGCGTGCAGGGGTCGCGGGAAGGGCGCTGCGGGAAGGGCGCTAAGGGGCGGGAATCCGCGCCGCCGGGGGGAGATCCGGGTGGAGAAGCGGCAATCGGTATTGCCAATGCCTATTCGGGAGGGCACAGTCGCGCCCGACAGACAGCACGGAGCCTGCCATGACCGATCTTTCCCTCCAGTCCCGCGTCGGCGACCTTGCCGCCGGCCTGCCCGGCGCCGCCGGGCTCTTCCGCCGCCACGGCATCGGCTTCTGCTGCGACGGCGAGCGCACGGTCGGGGAATCGGCCGCCGCCCGCGGCCTCGACCCCGAGGGGCTCCTGGGCGAGCTCCGCGCCCTCGGCGCGGCGGCCGCGACCGCGGCGCCCGAGCCGACCGCGGCGCTGATCGAGCACATCCTCGAGCGCTACCACGCCACCCACCGGGCCGAACTCGAGGAGCTCATCCCGCTCGCCGCCCGCGTCGAGGAGGTGCATGCGGGCCACCCGGGCGTGCCCGCGGGCATGGCCGAGCTCCTCGATGCGCTCCTTGCCGAGATGGACGAGCACATGACCAAGGAGGAGCACGTCCTCTTTCCGATGATGCTCGGCGGCGGCCATCCGATGATCGGCCAGCCGATCGCCATGATGCGCCACGACCACGACGGCCATGCCGAGCAGCTCCGCGCGCTCGAGGAGCTGACGGGCGGCTTCGCCCCGCCCGAGGGCGCCTGCCGGTCGTGGCGGGCGCTCTATACCGGGGCGGCAAGGTTCGCCGACGACCTCGTCCGCCACATGCACCTCGAGAACGAGGTGCTGTTTCCGCGCTTCGAGGCCGCCTGAGGCGCCCCCCCCGGGGGGACCGGATCCGCGGGCCCGGGCGCGCGCTGCCCCGAGGGGCGGCGCGGGGGAAGGAAGGGGTGCCAGATGACGAAAGTCAAGAATTGCCCCCGCGCCGGTTGACCTGCATCATGGAAGGGCGCGCCGCCCCGGGCCCTTATCGGGGGCGACCGTGATGCCTCGGGGAGCCCTCCGGCCGATGCCGCTCGACCCCTTCCTGCCCGACCCGGGTCCCGCCGCGACGCTGCCCCCGGCCTGTGCGGTCGGGGCGGCGCAGCCGCCCGGCTGCGAATCCTGCTCGGTGCGCAGCCGCAGCGACTGGGCCGGCCTTCCCCCGCGCGCCGCCGCCGTCGTCAGCCGCGTCAAGCAGCGCCGGGCGCTCGCCGAGGGGGCGGTGCTCTTCCGCGAGGGCGACGCCAACCTCGGCCTCTACTGCGTCTCCTCGGGGCTGATCGGCCTCAGGATGACGCATGAGAACGGCACCGAGGCGCTGGTCGGCTTCGGCTGGCCGGGTGACACGCTCGGCGCCCGCGCCTTCCTGAGGAACGGCCCCCACCGCACGACCGCGGTGGCGCTGACCGCGGCGGCGGTCTGCGTGCTCCTGCGGCGCGACGCGGTGCGGCTGACGCAGGAGACGCCCGAGGTCCACGCCGCGCTCGTCGAGCGCTGCCTCGCGGCGATGGACGAGGCCCAGGGCGGGCTGCTCCAGAACGCGGCGCTGTCGAACCGCGACCGGCTGGCGGCGCTCGTCCTGCGGCTCGCGCGCCAGCTTTCCCTGCGCCCCGGCGAGGACCGGGCGCGGCTGCGCCTGCCGGTCGCGCGCGGCGATCTCGCGGCCATGCTCGGCATCCAGCCCGAGAGCCTCTCGCGCCTCTTCGGACGTCTCAAGGCCGAGGGGCTGGTGCGGCTGTCGGGGCGGACGCTCGACATCCCCTCGGTCGCGCGGCTCGCGGCGAACGCGGGCGGGCGCGCCGCGGCCTGACGCCCGGGCCCCTGCCGCCGCCGGGGTTCGGGCCCGCCCGCCCCTGCCCGTGCCGGGGGCGGCGCCGCACTTGACATATGTCAACGCGCGACCGCCGGGCGGCGGTCAGGCTGGTCCCCTGGGGCACGGGAGGGCGGACGGGGACGCATGATGGTCGCAACAGCATTCGCCACGATCCGCGCCGTGCCCCGGCCGGGGGCGATCGTGGCGCTCAGGGGCGAGGACCCGTCCGGGCGGGCGCGGGTCGTCTTTCGCCCGGCGCGCGGCGGCGATGTCGCCCGCGCGCTCGTCGGCCGTCCCGCCGCCGCGGCGCCGCGGCTTCTCCGCGCCCTCCTGCCCGCCCAAGGCGCGGCGCCGGGGCTCGCCTGCCTCGCCGCCGTCGAGGCCGCCCGCGGCGAGGCGCCCGACCGCGACACGAGGGCGGCGCGGGCCATGCTCGCGCTCGCCGAGACGGCGGTCGGGCTCGTCGCGCACGCCTGCCTCGACTGGCCCCCGCTCCTGTCGGCCACGCCCGACGCGGGCTGCCTGCGCTACGGCCGCGCCGCGCTCGACACGCTGGCCGCCCGCCTGTGGGCGCTCGCCGACCCCCGCGCCCCCGCGGCCCGGGCCCGGCCGGGCCGTGCCGGCGAGCCGGCGATGAGCGCGCTCATCGAGGCCCTCCAGCGGGCGGTGCTGCCGCGGGCCCCGGCCGATCCGCTCCGACTTGCCGGTTGGGCCGCGCGCGATGCGGCCCCGCTCGCCCGGCTCGCCCGGCTCGCCCGCAGCCGCGCGCCCGCGGCCGCGGCCGCGCTGCCCCCACCCCCGCCGCCGCTTCCTGCGCTCGCCGCGACGCTGGCGTCGGATCCGGGCTTCGGGCGGGCGCCGGCGCTGGCGGACGGCGGTCCGGCCGAACCCGGGACGCTCGCCCGCCTTCCGGCCCCTCTCGCCGCGGAGGCCCTCGGCCACGGGCCCGCCGGGGCCCGCTTCCTTGCCACCGCGCATCTCGCGCTCGCCGTGCTCGAGGGGCTCGAGCGCCTCGCCCCGCCGCCGCTCGAGGTCATCGCGCCGGCCCCCGGGGTCGGGGCGGCGCGCGTCGAGGGGATGCGGGGCCCGTTCGTCCTTCGCCTCGCCCTCGACCGCGCCGGGCGCATCGCCGAGTTCGCGGCGGTCGTGCCCACGGCCTGGATGCTGCACCCCGGGGGCCCCTTCGCCGCCGCCCTCGCGGCCCTGCCCGGGACGGACCTCGCCGGCGCCGGGGCGCGCGTCATCGCCGCCTTCGACCCCGGGGCGCCGGTTGCCCTCGCGCGCCCCTCGGCCGGTTCCGGCTGAGGGCTCCGTCGCCCCCCGCGCCGCCTGCCGCCACCGGGCCCGCCTGCATGCCGCGGGCGGGCTCCCGCGCCCGCGGCCGGAGGGCGGGATCGGCCCGGCCGCGATTCCCTTTTCGCGCCGGGGGGAGCTCGCGCCGGGGGGAGCGCGGACCCGGCCTGATCGCGGCCCGGCGCGGAACTCGCCCGGGGTGGTGGCGCGGCGGCCCCGCCGCTTGCCGGAACGGCCGGATGCACCGTCCTGTATGCAGAGCGATTCCGCCCCTCGCCGCGGGCAGCCAGCGGGCCCGGGATTCCGGCCCGGCGGAAAAGGAGAACGGTCGGGAAACCGGCGGATTCCTCCGGGCCGGGCGGAATGGCCCGGCCGGCCCGGCGGGCGCCCGCATACACGGCCGCATTTCCAGTTGAGCTTTGGCGGTGCAGGGGCTAGCATCCGGACTCGCACAGGGGGCCGCGGTGGGAGGTGGCCCCTTCGCCAGGGAGCGCGCAGGCGCGCAGCACCCCAAGCCAGGGAGGAGTGCAGATGGACGGCATCGGACCCTTCGATCCGACGGTCGGGTATCCACCAGGCCCGGCCATCCGGGAAATCGGCCCCGACGGCAGCAAGATCCCGCTCTGGAAGCCCCTTCACATGTCGCGCCGGGCCTTCCTACGCGGGGTCGTGTGCTCGGGCACCGTGATTGCCGGCTCGGCCTATCTCTTCTCGACGGCGACGGCCGCGCGCGCCGATGCGCGGGCGGTGGAGCGGATGCTGCGGCTGACCGTCAACGGCCGCACCCACACCGTGGACGTGCCGCCGAACGAGACGCTCGCCTTCACGATCCGCTACCGCCTCGGCCTGACCGGCACCAAGATCGGCTGCAACAGCGCCGAATGCGGGGCCTGCAACGTCATGGTCGGGGGCATGACGGTCTATTCCTGCTCGACCCTGACGCACCGGGTGCGCGACAAGGAGATCACGACCGTCGAGGGGATCGCGCGGCCCGACGGCACGCTCCATCCCGTCCAGCAGGCGTTCATCGACGAACTCGCGCCGCAGTGCGGCTTCTGCACCCCGGGGATGGTGGTGTCGGCGGTGGCGCTGCTGAACGTGAACCCCAAGCCCACGATCGAGGAGGCACGCCTCGCGCTCTCCGGCAACCTCTGCCGCTGCGGCGCCTACGACCACTACCTGCGCGGCGTCATGACGGCCGCAGAGAGGGTGTGAGCCATGGCCTACAGACTCATCGGCAAGAACTTCACCCCGCCCGACATCGAGGCGAAGGTCACCGGCACGGCCCGATACGCCGAGGACTTCCGCGCCGACGGCATGGCCCACATCAAGATCTGGGGCTCGCGGATGCCGCACGGCCGCGTCACCCGGATCGACCTCTCGGCGGCCGAGCGCGTGCCGGGCTTCCTCGGCGCGCTCGTCCCTGACGACATCAAGCAGCCCAAGCCCGCAAGCCAGGCCATCCTCACCAGCGAGCCCACCTTCTACGGCGAGCCGGTGGTGGCGGTTGCGGCCGAGACCGAGCAGGCGGCGGCCGACGCGATCGCCGCGGTCGTGGTCGAGATGGAGCTTCTGCCCTTCGTCGTCGATCCGCTCGAGAGCCTCAAGCCCGACGGGCCGAACGCGCTGACGGGCGGCAACGTCACCGGGAGCGGCATCGACCTGCAGACGATCAAGTGGTCGGGCCGCGACTTCGCCATGGTCGCCGAGGGCGAGTTGCCGCGCGGCCAGGTGCCGGTCGAATGGACCTACGGCGATGTCGAGGCAGGCTTTGCCGCCGCCAAGGTGATCGTCGAGGAGAGCTTCGTGCAGGCCTCGAACGCCCACCACGCGATGGAACCGCGCTCGGCCGCGGCCTACTGGGAAGGGGGCAAGTGCCACGTCTGGGGCTCGACGCAGTCCACGGCCTTCGCCCAGCCGGGGCTCGCCGGGCTGATCGGGATTCCGCTCGAGGATCTGGTCTTCGTGGCCGAGTTCGCGGGCGGCGGCTTCGGCGGCAAGGCCGGCGCCTATCCCCTGATGGCGCTGCCGGCGCTGATGTCGAAGAAGCTCGGCGGCCGGCCCTGCCTGCTGCGCGTCGCCCGCAAGGAGGAATACAACAACGGCTATGCCCGCGCGGGCTTCCAGGGCTGGGCCAAGCTCGGCTTCCGCGCCGACGGCCGGATGATCGCCGCCGACGTCTTCACCGTCCAGGACCTCGGGACGACGACGGGCTTCCCCGACTTCAACGGCTTCGGCAACGCGTTGGCGACGATCCACCAGCCCGAGGCGATGCACTACCGCTCGATCCCGGTCCTGACCAACACCGTGCCCAAGGGCGCCCAGCGCGGGCCGGGCGAGCAGCAGTGCGCGAACATGATCGAGCCCCTCCTTGACAAGGCGGCGCGCGAGCTTGGCATCGACCGGGTGGCGCTGAGGCTTGCCAACGCCCCGGGCGGTGGCGGCCAGGACGCCCGCTACGGCGGCAAGCGCGACCCCGTCACCTCGGCCTACCTGCGCGAGGCGATCGCCAAGGGCGCCGAGCAGTTCCGCTGGGCCGAGCGGGTCGCGGATTCGGGGACGCGCACGGGCTCCAAGGTGCGGGGCTACGGCGTCGCCTCGGGCTTCCACACCGCCGGATCCTACGGCTTCGACGGCCTCGTGCGGATCACCCCCGACGGCATCCTGCACGTCCACACCGGGGTCGGCAACCTCGGCACCTACTCCTACGCCTCGACCAGCCGGATCGCGGCCGAGGTCCTCGGCTACGACTGGAGCCGGGTGGTGATCGAGCGCGGCGGCACCGCCCGCCACCTGCCCTGGAACCTCGGCCAGTTCGGCTCGAACACCAACTACACGATGGTGCGGACGAACTACGTCGCGGCGATGGACGCCAAGGCCAAGCTGCAGGAGATCGCGGCCGCGGCCCTCGGCGGCGCCGCCGCCGACTACGAACTCAGGGACGAGCGGGTGGTCGCGACCGCCGATCCCGCCCGCGGCCTGAGCTTCGCCGAGGCGGCGCAGAAGGCGATCGAGATGGGCGGCAAGTATGCCGGCCAGGCGCTTCCCGAGGACATCAACCCCATGACCGTCGCCTCGGCGACGGCGATTGCCGGCACGGGGCTCGTCGGCGTGGCCAAGGACACGCTGCCCCAGACCGGGGTGGTGCCGGGCCTCTCGGCGAGCTTCGTGGCCGTCGACGTCGACGTCGAGACGGGCAGGGTCGACATCCTCGAGTGCCTCTCGGTGGCCGATTGCGGCCTGGTCATCCATCCCCAGGGGCTGGCGGCACAGGCCCGCAGCGCCGCGGTGATGGGCTTCGGCCTCGCACGGACCGAGCGCCACATCTACGACCCCGCCTACGCGCGCCCCAACGCGCGCGGCTATCACGACGCCAAGCCCATGACCATCCTCGACATTCCTGCCGAAGGCCTGCATTGGGCGGCGGTTGACCAGCCCGACCTCGTGAACCCCATGGGGACCAAGGGGATCGGCGAGCCGCTCGAGGGCTCGGCCTCGGCGGCGCTGGTGACGGCGATCTCGGATGCGCTCGGGGGGCATCTCTTCAACCGCGCGCCGGTGGTGACCGACATGATCCTCAACGCGGCGGAGGGCCTGCCGCAGTCCCACAAACCGCTCGCGACCAACACGGTCTGAGCCGAGCCGGGGGAGACACGACATGGACGTGATGCACAACTTCGAGCTCTACCAGCCCGGTTCCATCGCCGACGCCCAGGCCATCCTTGCCGACGTCAAGGATGCCTGGATCATCGCCGGCGGCAAGGACAGCCTCGACTGGTTCAAGGAGCGGGTGAAGCAGCCCTCGGCGCTCGTCGACATCACCGGCATCGCCGAGTTGCACGGGATCGCGGCGGGCGACGACGGCGGGCTGTGGATCGGGGCCACGACGACGCTGACCGAGGTCGCCGAGGATGGCGCGGTGCGCGACAAGTTCCCGATGCTCGCCAAGGCCGCGAGCCTCGTCGCCTCGCCCCAGATCCGCCATCTCGGCACGATCGGGGGCAACGTCAGCCAGGACACCCGCTGTCTCTACTATCGCGACGGCTTCCCCTGCTACCGGGCCGGCGGCAACACCTGCTACGCCAACACGCCGACGGCGATGAACCGCGAGCACACGCTCTACGAGGCCAGCCGCTGCGTCGCGGTGACGCCTTCGGATACCGCCCCCGTCCTCGTCGCGCTCGAGGCGGTGATGCTGATCCAGCGCGGCGGTGCCAAGGTCGAGGTGGCGGCCGACGACTTCTTCATCGGCCCCGACATCGACATCACGCGCATGACCGTGCTCCAGCGCGGCGACATCCTGCTCGGCATCCGCGTGCCCGGCACCTGGGCGGGGTCTCACCAGTATTTCGAGAAGGCCGCCGACCGCGCGAGCTGGGACTTCCCGCTCGTCAACATCGCCATGGCGGCACGCACCGAGGGTGGCAAGATCACCGCCGCCTCGATGGTCTGCGGGGCGGTGCAGTGCACGCCGCGGCGGCTCTCGGACGTCGAGAGCCTGATCGTCGGCGAGGCCCCGGGGGCCGACCTCGAGGGGCTGGTGAAGCGGGTGGCGGCGCGCGGTGCGCGGCCGCTGACCTTCAACCAGTTCAAGAAGCCCCTGATGGAGAACCTGGCCGTCAGGGCCGTCCGGTCGCTCGCGGTCTGAGGCATGGAGCTTCTGCGCTACACGCAGGATGTCTTCGGCCGCAAGATGCTCGTCGGTGTCAACTGGGACCTCGTCTGGGTCCCGGTTGCCGCCGCGGGCGCGCTGATCGTGCTGCACATGGCGCTGCGCCTCTGGCGCCAGCGCGGCTAGGTCGCGGGCGCGGATGACGGAAGATCCCCGCCCGCGCGTGCGGGCCGCGACGCCTCGACGGGTTGCAGGGCAGCCCCGGATGGTCCAAGGCTCGGCCGCTGCCTGCGGGGGGCGGGCGAAGGGGTGACGACGGAGTGAGCATGTCCGACCGGGAGGGGTTGCCGGGCATCCGGCACAAGCTGGCCGAAAGGCTCTTTCACTGGCTGATGGCGGCGAGTGTCGTGGCGCTCCTTGCGACTGCCTTCCTGCCGATCGTCGGCATCCGCTTCGCCTGGCTGCCGCTCCACTGGACCGCCGGCGTCGCCCTCACCCTTCTCGTCCTCGTCCACATCGGTCGGGCGGGTCTCGTCAACGGGCTCGCGGCGATGTCCCCGCGCGGCGCCGACCTCGTCGAGGTCGGGCGCGCCGTCCTCGGCCGTCCCGCCGACGATCTCGCGCCGGCCAAATACGATGCCTTCCAGAAGGGCATCCATGTGGCCGTTCTGCTCGCGGTCCTCGTCCTGGTCGCGACCGGGCTGGCGATGCTCGTCAAGATCGACACGAGCCTCTGGAAGCGCGACCCTGCGGTCCTGAGCGATCTTTCCTGGGGCTACATCTACGTCGCCCACGGGGCGGCGGCGCTCGTGCTCCTGTTCCTCGTCATCCTGCACGTCTATTTCGCCATCCTGCCCGAGCACCGAGCGTTCCTTCGGGCGATGATCGTCGGGCGCGGGCCCGCCCTTGCGCGCGGAGGCAAGTCTTGACCGATTCCCTGATCCAGGCCGCAGCCCTGCGCGCGGCCTTCGACACGATCGAGGAAAGCTACGAGTTCATGCTCGCCTACGCCGCCCAGGGGCGCAAGCAGGAGACCGCCGAGGGCACCGGCGAAAGCCAGATCCGGCAGTATCTGCGGCGGATGGCGGCGGCGCTCGACGACTGCGCGCGGGCGACCGCGGACGGGCTGGGCGGCGAGGCGGGGGCGGCCTTCGCCGGGCGCTTCCGGGCCGACACCGCGGTTGCGCGCTCGGTCGTGGCCCTCCTCCTCGCCCGGCCCTCGATCAGTTCCGAGATGGTCGACAACACCAACGGCCTGATCGCGCTGCGGGCCTTCCTGACCGACGTCTTCTTCGTCGATCAGGCGGTGCTGCCCGCGCGCTGAGCCTACTCGACGGTCTGGATGTAGGCGACGAGGTCGGCGAGGTCGGTCTCGTCGAGCTTGGGGAAGTCGGGCATGAAGTCGTGCGGCCGGCGGATGGCCTCGGCGAGATAGGCCGCGTCCTTCTTCGCGAGATCCGAGAAGAGCGGCCCCGCATCCTGCTGGCGCGGGGGCTCGTGGCCGGTGGAATGGCAGGCGTTGCACCATTGCTCGGCGAGCGTCCCGCCGCGCGCGGCATCGGCCGCCGCGGCCGCCCCGGGCAGGGCGAGGGCCAGCGCCGCCGCCGCGACGATGCAGCGCGCGTGCATGCACCGCGGGCGCGGGGTCCGGTCACGAACGGGAATGGGTTGCATGGTGCCGCCTCCTCCTCCTGGCAGGCCTGCGCCAACGGCCGGTGGCGCAAGCGCATCCTGCCACGACGGGCGGACGTATCAAGGGCGACGCGCACGCATCGCGATATGCCGCAGGCGGCATGTATCCACGGCCGGCCGCCGTCAGTGGTCGTGGGGGCCGAGGCGGCGGTGCAGGCGGGCGTCGTGGGTGCGGAAATGGTCGCTGAACCAGGCCTCGAGCGCCGCCGTCAGCCGGCGCGCGGTGGCTTCGGCAGCATGGTCGCCGGGGTCGTCCATGATCTCGCGCAGGGCGTCGATCAGGCGCTCGTGGTCGGCCTTGTGGGGGGGGAACTGGTCGTAGGCCGCGCGCTGCATCTGCAGTTCCTCATGCGCGAAATGGGCCGAGATCGCGCGCAGGAGGTCGCCGAAGCTCCGGTCGATGTCGGCGTCGGGGCGGTGGTCGAGGATCGCCGCCGCGGCGACGTTGACAAGGTCGACCAGTTCGCGGTGCTCGTGGTCCACCGCCGGGTCGCCGACGCTGTATTCGGGTTTCCAGGCAATCGGGGCCATCGGCGCCTCCTTTCGCGTCAGTAGAGGAAGAACCGGCCGGTCGTCGCATCGAAGTCGATGGCGACGCTCTGGCCGGGGGCGAGGTCGATCGCGAAGGCGGCGGTCTGGGTGAAGTCGGGGGCGGCCGGGTCGTCCTGCATGCGAAGCCGGACGACATGGCTGCCGGCGGGCAGCTCGAAGCGGCGGTAGACCCGGCTCGGCCCGCTGTCGGCCAGGCCGCTCGGGTTCACGTCGGCGGCGAAGGCGCTCCGGCCGTCGATGTCGAGTTCGACCCGCACCGGACTCCGGGCGCGCTCGCAGAGCTGGGCGGTGCGCATGTTGCGGGGCAGGGCGGCAAGCTCCTCGGGCGTGCGGTCGCGGCAGGCGCGGGCGCCCGAATGGGTGAAGCTGAGGCGCAGGACCCCGTCGCCCTCGGCGACGCTCTGCCAGCCCGGCCAGGCCGAGAGGGCGGCCGTGGCGAGCGTCAGCGCGAGGGTGAGCGTCCCGCCGAGCGCGAGATGGCGGACCCGGCCGCGCCAGAAGGGGGCGGGAGCGGTCATTTCGCGGCCACCCGGCGGAGAGCGGCGGCCTCGGCCTCGGCCGCTTCCTCCTCGTCGATCGGGCGGACGTTCGGAAAGGCCGGGAGTTCGGCGAGGCGGGCCGCGAAGGCATCAAGCTCGGCCCGCAGGCGGGCGGGCTCGGACGGCCCCGCCCAGACCGTCAGCACCCGCTCGCGCGGAACCCGCTGGCGCAGGTAGGGGTCGCGTTCGCGGGCAAAGCGCGCGGTCGTCCAGGCATGGCCGAAGCGGTTGAAGCAGTCGCGCTCGGCGCAGCCCGCGACCGCCACCCCGTCGGCCAGCCCGCGGCTGATCGCGAAGTCGATGAGCGAGGGCGGCGTCATCGCGACGCAGGGCAGCACGACGCGGCCCGGCGCCTCGCCGGCGCCGGCGCCATGGGCGCAGGCGAGCGTCAGGACTCGGCCCGGCCCGGAAAGCGCCTGTCCGGTGGCGATGACCTCGGCGCGGAGCTGCGCGAGCGGCCGGCCGGGAAGGTCGATCCCGGTATGGAGGTCGCCCGAGCGGCGGAAGGGCGAGGACGACGGGCAGGCCCCCATGCAGATGCCGCAGGCGACGCAGCGCGCCGGGTTGACCTCGACCTCGTGGCTGAAGGACAGCCCGTCGGAGCGCGGCACCAGCGTGATGGCGTTGTAGGGACAGTCGGCGACGCAGCGCGAGCAGCCGTTGCAGTAGTCAAGGAAGACCTCCGCGGCGCCCGCCTCGCGCCGTCCGGGCAGCCAGGGGATGCCGAAGAGGAGGACGGTGAAGGCGAGGACGCCCCACCAGATGACGCCCGCCGGAACGCTCTCGATCAGCGGGTAGAGCGAGAGGATGAACCAGTCGATCCCCACCCGCTGCGGCACCGTGGCCAGATCGGCCGGCCCCTGCGAGACCGCCGGCACGAGGAGGGAGCCCACCACCAGCGCCACGAGCGTCAGGACGGCGAGCCCGCGCGGCGGGTTGGTCCGCGCCGAGGTGATGCGCTGGGTGTGGATCCACATCATCAGGAGGAGGAGCAGCGGGATGGCGATGTGCAGGAACACCATCAGCGTGAAGAACCGCCCCGAGAGCAGCGGCGGGGCGAGGAAGTTCCGCGCGATCGGCTCGGCGAAGATGCCGAGCGTGTCGAGGAGCTCGGTCGTCGTCACCGCCACATACTGGGCGAGTTCGTCCCAGACCAGCCAGTAGCCGGTGATGCCCGAGAGATAGACGAACCAGATCACCGGCACCCCCGTCACCCAGGAGAACCAGCGCCGGCCCCGATAGCGGTCCATCGCCCACTCGCGCAGGAGGTGGGTGAACATGACCAGGACCATGAGATCGGAGGCGTAGCGGTGCAGGCTGCGGGCAAGCCCCGCGTGCCACCAGTGATCGCGGCTCAGCCACTCGACCGAGGCATAGGCATCAACGACGCCGGTGTCGAAGAAGATGAAGAGGTAGATGCCGGTCGCGGCGACGATCCAGAACAGGAACCAGCCGAGGGGCCCGAGCTGGCCGAGGGGGTTCCAGTCGGGGCCGAAGGGGCGGTCGAGCAACCGCTCGGCCCGGTCGAATCCGCGCCTGAGCGCGGCCCGCGGTCCCGCCATCACGCCGCCCCGCCCGAAGCCCGCAGCGCCCGCCGCCGCTGCAGCCACAGCCGGAGGATGATCACACCCGTCAGCACGAGCGACAGCCCGCCGAAGAAGATGCCGAAGAAGATGCCGTAGTCAAAGCGGTAGGCCCCCGTGCGCGGGTTGTAGACGGTGCAGAGGAAGCTGATGCGGTCCCAGAGGTCGGCCGCCGCGAGCGACCGAGTCGCGGTTCCGTACACCAGTTCCTTGAGGGGTTCTACCAGCATCGGCATGGGGAAGTTCTCGCCGTAGACCTGGCGGTAGACCCGGCCCCCGGCGTCGAGGATCGTCGTCTGCGTCACGTGGTCGAAGCCCCCCGCGGCGGTGCGGAAGGAAAAGCCGAGCTCGGCGAGGAAGGCCGCGGTCGTGGCCGCGTCGGCGCTGGCCACGTGCCAGCCGGGGATGCCCGCGAGCCGGTGGGTGCCGGCAAAGGCGGCGAGTTGCGCCGGCCGGTCGCCGCTCGCGTCGAAGCCGAAGGTGAGGACGTCGAAGGACCCCGGCCCGAGCGACCTCCGGGCCTCGAGGATGAGGTCGCGCAGGTGGTCGGTCGTGATCGGGCAGACGGTCGCGCAGCTTGTGAACACGAGCGAGACGACGAGCGGCCGGCCGCGGAGGCCGGCGAGCGCGAGCGGCCGGCCGGTGTGGTCGGTCAGCACATGGTCGCCGGTCTGGCTGCCGATCGCGGCCTGGCTTTCCTCGAAGGCGACCTCGGCGTCGAGCTTCGGCGCCTGCGCCGCCGCCGGCCGGACCAGGGCGAGGACGAGGGCGAGGGCGAGGGCCGAAGCCGCGAGGGTCAGCCGGCCCATGCCGCCACCCCGCGGTCGAGGATCACGCCGAGGGCGAGGAGCGCGAACTGGAGGAGCGAGGCGCGGAAGGTCGCCATGGCGTGGCCGCGCCCGGGGTCCCGCATCAGCCGCCAGGCGGCGCGCAGGAAAGACGCCCCCCCGAGGATCGCCCCCGCGGCATAGGCCGCCCCGTAGCCGTAGAGGAGCGGCAGGAGCGAGAGGAGGACGAGGACCGCGACATGGGCGAAGATCGCCGGCGCCCAGACCCCGGGGGGATGGGTCACGGGCAGCATGGGGATGCCGGCGCGGCGGTAGTCCTCGCCGCGCACCGCGGCAAGGGCCCAGAAATGCGGCGGCGTCCAGAGGAAGAGGACGAGGGCGAGAAGGGCAGGGACGGGCCCCACGCGCGGGCCGAAGTCGGGCGCCGCGGCGACGGCACCGGCGAGCAGGGCGAAGCTCCCCGCCGCCCCGCCGATGACGACGTTCCAGACCGTCCGCTTCTTGAGGAGAAGGGTATAGACGCCGCCGTAGGTCGCCGCCCCGGCGAAGATCAGGAGGGCCGCGAGCGTGCCGCCCGTGGCCCAGCCGAGGAGGAGCGAAACCGCGAGGAGCGCGGTGAAGGTCACGGGCCAGACCGGCCCGGCCCGGAGCCGCCCGCTCGCGAAGGGGCGGGCGTGGGTGCGGGCCATCAGCCGGTCGGTGTCGCGCTCGAAATACTGGTTGAAGGCCCCCGCCGCGCCCGAGGCACCGAGCACGGCGAGGGTGAAGGCCACGGCCGCGGCCGGCTCGAGGTGGCCGCCGCCGGCGACGATGCCGACGACGGCCGCGAGCGCGACGAAGGATGCGATCCGGAGTTTGAGGATCGAGACGGTCGTGGTCAGGACGTCGCGCATCGCCTTGGCCTCGGGCAGGACGGGATCAGCGGAACAGCCAGAGTTCCGACAGGTATTTCCAGTTGACGAAGTAGTAGAGCACGAACGAGGCGAAGAAGATCGCGACGAGGATGATCGTGCCCGGCAGCTTGATCGTGGCATGGCTGCCGTATTCCGCGACCTCGCGGCTGCGGTCGTGGAGGGGGAAGGTCAGGCGCGCCCCGGCCCCGTCCAGCCGCCGGCCGCCGAGGATCGAGAAGACGACGATGAGGATGAAGAGGATCCCCCCCGCCGCGGCGATGACCGCGAAGATGCCGTTCAGCGCCATCATCAGGTAGGCCGCCGCCGGATACTCGAAGGCATGCGCGGCGTCGGTCAGGCCGATGTCCCAGTGCCGCCGCGCCACCCCGAGCGTGCCCGCCCCCATCATGAAGAGCGAGATGCCGCCGGCCCCGATCCCGAACAGGAAGGGCTGCCATTTGGCGAGCCCCGGCCAGATGATGTCGCGCTGGAAGATCAGCGGCACGACGAGATAGGTCATGGCCATGAAGGCGAGCGTCGTGCCGGCGACGACCGTGCCGTGGAAGTGGCCGGGGACGTAGATCGTGTTGTGCATCAGGACGTTCAGCTGCTCGGTCCCGAGGACGACTCCGGAGATGCCGCCGATGAAGCCGAACATGACGAGGCTGAGGAACATCCCCGAGAAGGCCGGGTTGCCCCAGGGCGCCTTGGTCAGCCATTCGAAGGCGCCGCGGGTGAAGCCGTTGCGCCGCTGCGCCGCCTCGATCGCGCCGGGCACCGTCAGCCCGTGGATCATCGAGCCCATCACCGCCAGATACATCATGTAGCTGGTGTTGACGATCTTCCAGGTCGAGCTCATCCCCGGCTCGGCGAGGATGTGGTGGGCCGAGGCGAGCTGCAGGAACAGGATGTACATGAGGAAGGCGGTGCGGCTGACCTTCTCGGACAGCGGCTTGGCGCCAAGGACCATGGCCCCGATCGCATACCAGATCGAGACGTGGGCCGAGACGTTGATCTGCTGGCTGGAGTGACCCATCCCCCACCAGACGACCTTGTACATGAGGGTGTCGATCTCGGTGACGAGCCCGAGCGACCAGAGCCAGGTCGGGATGAGGATGATCGCCCCCGAGGCGAGCGTGAAGACAGCGATGATCGCCGCCGTGATCGCCCCGAAGGTGACGAGCGGCACCGAGCCGTCGTAGGTGTTCTCGGACTTGGCGACAACAAGGGTGCCGAAGAACACGAAGACGGCGATCAGGGCCCCGACCGCGAAGATGATGAGCGAGAGGTAGAACCACTGCGACGCCATCATCGGCGGGTAGGAGGTGAACATCACCGTCGAGTCGCCGCGCAGGACGGCGTAGTTCGCCATCACCCCGCCGACGACCATGAGGATGAAGCCGAGCCAGGCGAATTTCGGGGTCGCGAGCCGCGCCCCGAGGATCACCGCCGAGGCGAAGTAGAGGACGGCGATTTCGAAGAAGATGATCCAGAACAGGAGCACGTTGGCGCCGTGCCCGGTGAGGATGAGGTAGAACCACTCGGCCGGCAGGAGCTGGATCGCCGGCCAGCGGGTGAGGGCCACGAGAAGGCCGAGGAGCCCGCCCCAGGCGAGGAACAGGACCGCGGCGACCGCGTTGACCTTGATCAGGAGTTCGGCGTTGGCCTCGATCCGGAGGCCGGTGAAGCGGCAGGTGCGGTAGCGCGCCGGCACCCCGTCGTAGGGGGAGGCGGCGGCATCGATGGTGGTCATCCGGTGTTCCCCCTCAGTCGACGACGCGGATGCGCCCGGTCATCGTGTGATGGCCGAGCCCGCAGAATTCGTTGCAGATGATGCCGAAATCACCCGAGTCGGTCGGGGTCAGCGTGATCACGTGCTCGTAGCCCGGATGGACCGAGATGTTGATGTTGGTGGGCTGGAGCGAAAAGCCGTGTTGCCAGTCGACCGAGGAGATGTGGATCCGGTAGCTCTCGCCCTTCTTGAGCTCGAGGATCGGCCAGAATTCCCACAGCCGGGCAAGGATGAAGACGTCGCCGCCGGCCGGCGGGCGGACGACCGGCACGCCCTCCTCCTCGACGGGGTTGCCGGAGGCATCCTTGGCCGCGAACTCGTCGGCGAAGGCCTCGACCTTCTCCTGATAGGCTTCGGGCCGGATCCGGTAGGTCTCCGAGGACAGGTTCTGCTCGCCGATGAAGTGCCAGGCGATCATGAAGATGAACATGAACAGTCCCCAGAGGAACGAGATCACGATCCATCCGAGCTCGATGCCGTGGATCGGTTCCTTCCACCAGAGGCGGTTTGAGGGAGGGGTGATGGCCATGACGGTGCCCTTGCTCTGTTCGCGCTCAGTTGGCGACCGGGATCGAGGCGATCTCCATCACGCCCCAGACGATGTAGAGCACGGTCGGGATGGTGATGCCGAGAAACAGCAGCAGGAACGGGTTGTCGAGGATCTGCTGCATGATCGGGACTCTCTCGGGCGGCCCGCCCTCGGGTCGCCGCGTCGTGGTCTGCTTTGCGTTCATCTGCGCTCCTCCCCGGCGGCCGGGCAGGGGGGCGCGGTGCCGGGCTGGAGGCAGCCCGTCGTTCGCGACCACATTCCCGGGACTCCGCCTGTTTCAATGCCCTCGTCGCCATGACCGTGCCCGCTTCGTGGCTCCGGCCAAGGTCGCAGCCCCCCCTTTCCCCCCCGCATTCTTCGCCGGGAGGGTGACGGGGCAGGCCCGCCACGCGATGATACATGGCACGGATTCCGCGGATTTGACCTAGATCAATTTTGCCCTGCGACGCCTTGCCCGCCGGGCGGGGCCGCGGCGCGGGCATGGCGCGCGCGGCGCGCGCGCGCCCCCCGGGGTTCGGGGGTTCAGACGAGCCGGCCGTGGCGGTGCCAGTCGATCGCGTCCTCGAGGCGGTCGTCGCCCCAGAAGAGCTCGCTCCCGACGCGGAAGCTCGGCGAGCCGAAGATGCCCGCGGCCGTCGCCCACTCGGTCGCGGCGACGAGGGCCGCGACCGTCTCGGCCGAGCGCGCCCGCACGAGCGTGGCCTCGGGGTCCTGGCCGGCGTGGCGGAGGCTCGCGGTGATGTTGGGCAGGTCGCCCGCGTCCTCGCCGGCGTCGAACCAGCGCCGGTAGGTCTCGGTGACGTAGGCCCGCCCCCAGCCCTCGCCCATGCCGAGGAGGGCGACCTGGTTCGCGAGCGCCAGATCCTTGATCGGGTAGGGCGCGGGCAGGCGCGGCGCCCGTCCGTGGCGGGCGGCCCGGCGGGCGACGTCGCGCCACATGTAGGCGGCCTTGGCCGGCTTGTGGGAGAAGGGGATGTTGTTCTGGGCCACCATGATCGTGCGGACGTTGAAGGGCCGCCAGTCGAAGGCGATGCCGCTTGCGGCCTCGACGGCGGCAAGCCGCGCGACCGTGACGTAGGTGTAGGTGCTGCCGATGGAGAACCAGAACTCGATCGCTGCCATGATCCGCCCTCTTGCGCGCTGGCGGGGCCGTGCTGGCGGGCCCCGGCCCGCGACCCGCCCCCTGGGGGTTCGAGCATAGCACGCCTCCGGCTGCGGGTCGCGCGGCGCGATGGCACCCCCCGCGCCGCCGGCGCCCGGGGCCGGCCCGACGAAGGGGGCGCCTGTCGGCGCCCCCTGGGGTTCAGGGCCGGGGAGGGGCCTCAGTAGACGTCGTTGCGGGTGTTGTAGACGTTGAACTTGCCCGTCGGGGTGACGAGGCGCGGGTCGCGGATCACGTGCTTGAGCGTGAGGGTCGCGTCGTCGACGATCACGATCGCCGATTCCTTGTCCCTGGCGTTCCAGACCGAGAACCAGACCTCGGTCCCCTCGCGGTTGAACTCGGGGTGGACGACGCGCGGCTGGCCGTCGGTGATGCCCGACCACTCGGCGATCGGCAGGAGTGTGTATTCGGGCTCCTCGGCGGTCATGCCGTCGATCCTGAAGACCGAGATCGTGCCCGAGACGTCGGGGAAGGGGTTGAGGGGGGCGTCGACGTAGAGATGATTCGAGTTCGGATGGGTCTTGATGAAGAGCGACCCCCCGCCCTCGTGTTGGAGCGTCTGGACGACCTTCCAGGCCTCGTCGGGATGGCCCTCGGGGTCGGTGCCGATGAGCGCGATCGCCTCGTCGCCGAGATGCGTCGTCGCCCAGACCGGCCCGTGGGTCGGGTGCACGAAGGTCGCCCCGCGCCCGGGATGGGGCGTCTTGCCGGTCGAATCGATCACCGCCACGAGTTCGCCCTCCTTGGTGTCGACGACGACGATGCGGTCGCGGGCGTTGGCGGCGACGAGGAAGTAACGGTTGGTGGAATCGAATCCGCCGTCGTGCAGGAAGCGCTCGGCGGCGATCTGGGTCACCTTGAGGTTGGCGATGTCGGAGTAGTCGACGAGCTGGATGATGCCCGTCTCCTTGACGGTGACGATGAACTCCGGCCGGTAGTGCGACGAGACGATCGCCGCCACCCGCGGCTCGGGGTGATAGTCCTGCTCGTCATAGGTCATGCCGCGGGTCGAGACGACCTTCAGCGGCTCGAGCGTGCTGCCGTCCATGATGACATACTGCGGCGGCCAGTAGGCGCCGGCGACGGCAAAGCGGTCTTCCCAGCCCGGCGCCTTGGAGGTGTCGACCGAGCGCGCCTCGAGCCCGACGCGGATCTCGGCCACGACCTCGGGCACCTTCATCCACAGGTCGATCATGTCGACCTGGGCATCTCGGCCGATGACGAGGAGGTAGCGGCCCGAGGCCGACATCCGGCTGATGTGGACGGCATAGCCCGTGTCGATGACGGTGACGATCTCGTAGCTCGCGCCGTCGATCAGCGCCACCTGCCCGGTGTCGCGCAGCGTCACCGAGAAGAGGTTGTCGATGTCGATGTCGTTTTCCTTGGCCGTCGGTCGGTCCTCGGGGGCGACCAGCACCTTCCAGCTCGCGCGGATCTCGGTCATGCCCCATTCCGGCGGCGTCGGCGGGGT
>JADLCV010000169.1 GCA_020846995.1 Paracoccaceae bacterium | reverse complement strand
GGCGCGCGCGCGCGCGCCCCGGGGATCGGGCGGGGCCCTCTGCCCCTGCCCCGGCGGCGGCACCCCGCGGGCGGCCGCCCGGCCCGCGGTCGCGGGGGGAGGCGGACCCCCGGGGATCCGGGCGGGGCGCGCTGCCCCTGCCCCGGCGGCGGCACCCCGCGGGCGGCCGCCCGGCCCGCGGTCGCGGGGGGATGCGGACGCCCGGGGATCCGGGTGGGGCCCGGGGCGCCGGGGCCCGCTTGGCGGCGCCCGGAGCGGGGAGGGGTCGGCAGGTGGTGCGGGCGAGAGCCCCCTCTTACCCCGGGGGCGCCCGGGAGGGTTGCGGGGGCGCCGCGGAGCCGCGGGCGATGGTGGCGCGGAAGCGCGAGCGGCCGGCCGCTTGCGGCCGGCCACGCCCGGCCCCGGGAAGGGGCGGCGCCCCGGCGCCCTCGGAGACCGTCGGGAACGCTGCTCCCCGGCCGGTCCTCGGGATGAGGACGCCGGCCGTGGCGACCCGGTCATGGCCTCGCGGACGCCGGGGCGGGTCCCGATGGCGCGCCCGGGGCCGCCACCCGCGGAAATCCACCCGCCCCGCGCCCGCTGTCCATGAGGGGCCACCGGCGACCACGCAACGGCCCGAACCCGATCCCCCTTTGCCGGACCGGAGGTCAGGCGCCCGCGCCGCGGCCGCCCGCCGGGCGGCGGGCGGGGGCCGGGGCCGGCGGGGCGGCGAGGCGGGCGCCGGCGGCGAGGCGGGCGCGGTGGGCGGCGATCCAGCCCGCCGTCTCCTCGAAGGGCATCGGCCGGGCGATGGCGTAGCCCTGGACATGGCCGCAGCCGAGTTCGGCCAGCCGCGCGTGCTCGCCCGCCGTCTCCACCCCCTCGGCGACCGTGCCGAGCCCCATGCGCTCGGCGAAGGAGAGGATCGCCGTCACCAGCCGCTGCTGCTCGGGATCGACGTCGAGGCGGGCGACGAAGGAGCGGTCGATCTTGATCCGCCCGACGCCGAAGCGGCGGATGGCCCCGATCGAAGCCTGGCCGGTGCCGAAATCGTCGAGGTCGATGCCGCAGCCGAGGCGGGCGAGCCCGGCCACCGTCTGGACGACGACGTCCTCGCCGCTGCGGGCGGCCACGGTCTCGAGGATCTCGACCGTGAGCCGGCCGGGGGCAAGGTCGAAGCGGTCGAGTTCCCAGCCGATGCGGGCGGCGAGGCGGGGGTTGGCGAGTTCCTCGGCGGCGAGGTTGACGGCTACCGCCGGCACCGCGAGGCCGGCCATGTCCCAGGCGCGGAGGGCGCCGAGGGCGCCGAAGAGGACGATCTCGCCCAGCCGCTCGGAGAGCCCCTCGGCGAGGACGGCGTCGAGGAAGTCGCCCGGCGGCAGGATGCCGCGGGCGGGATGGACCCAGCGCGCGAGGGCCTCGAAGCCCGTGACCTCGCCCGTGTCGGTCGAGACCTGGGGCTGGAAGAAGGGGACGATGCGGCCCTCGTCGAGGGCGCGCGCAAGTTCGGCCCGGAGTTCGCTGCGGCTCCGGGTCGCGGCGGCCATCTCGGGCGTGAAGGCACGGATGGCGCCGGGGCCGTGGCGGCGGGCGGCGTCGGCCGCGGCCTCGGCGGCGGCGAGAAGCGCCGCCCCCCCGGGCGCGGGCGCCCGGGCGCCGAGGCAGAAGCCGACCGCGGCATCGACGTGGACGGTCGCGGCGTCGATGGCATGGGGCTCGGTCGCGGTCGCCTGGAGGCGGGCGGCGATCTGGAGCACGGCCTCGAGGTCGGCCCGCGCCACCGCCGCGAGCGCCACCGCGAAGGCCGCCCCGTCGAGGCGGGCGACGCAGTCGCCGCGCCGGAGCGCCGATTCGAGCCGCTCGCCCGTGCGCCGCAGGATGCGGGCGAAGGCCGCGTGACCCTGGCGGGCGAGGAGGTCGTCGGCCTCGGCGAGGCAGAGGACGAGGCAGGCCGTCGCCCGCCCGCTCGCCGCGCCCTCGGCGAGGGCCCGGTCGAGGGCCGCGACCGCCGCCTCGCGGAGCGGCAGCCCGGTCGTGCCGTCGCGCGGCGAAGGCCGGAGGGCGGGCGCGGCGGGCCCGCCGAGGATGCCGGCGAGGGCGTAGGCCGCGGGCACGAGGAAGGCGGTGACGACGAGTGCCCCCTCGCCGCCATACCAGAAGGCCGCGAGCGTCGCCGCCGGCAGGAAGGCGAGAAGCTCCGGCCGGCGGGCGAAGCCCGCCACCCGCTGGAGCCGCGCCGCGAGGCCCTGACCCGCCCCTCTCGCCATGCCATCCCCCGTCCGGCCGGCCCGACCGCCGCCCTCGCCGGCAAGGCTAGGCCGCCGGCGCTGACCGGAGGGTTAACCGGCCGCCGTGGGATCGGGGGGATTTGCCGCGAATTCTCGCGGCCCCGGGCCCCGGCCGCGGGCGAGGGCGGCGAAGTCGAAGAGGGCAGGGTCGGGCAGGTGCGAGGGCCGGGCGTTCATCAGCGCCCGGAACATGACCTGCCGGCGGCCCGGGGCGCGGACCTCCCACTCGTCGAGGAGCCCCTTCACGGCCCGCCGCTGGAGCCCCTCTCGGCTGCCGCAGAGGTCGCAGGGGATGATGGGGAAGTCCATGGCGCGGGCGTAGCGGGCGCAGTCGGCCTCGGCCACGAAGGCGAGCGGGCGCAGCACGAGGATGTCGCCCTCGTCGTTGAGGACCTTGGGCGGCATGGTGGCGAGCCGGCCGCCGTGGAAGAGGTTCATGAAGAAGGTCTCGAGGATGTCGTCGCGATGGTGGCCGAGGACGACGGCCGCACAGCCCTCCTCGCGGGCGATGCGGTAGAGGATGCCGCGGCGCAGCCGCGAGCAGAGCGCGCAGGGGGTGCCGCCGGGGACGAGCTTGGCGGTGACGACCGAATGGGTGTCCTGATACTCGATGCGGTGGGCGATGCCGCGGGCGGAGAGGAACTCCGGCAGGACGGAGGCGGGAAAGCCGGGCTGGCCCTGGTCGAGGTTGCAGGCGAGGAGGTCGACCGGGAGGAGCCCGCGCCACCTGAGCTCGACGAGGGCGGCGAGGAGGGTGTGGCTGTCCTTGCCGCCCGAGAGGCAGACAAGCCAGCGCGCCCCCGGCTCGACCATGGCATAGGTCGCGAGCGCCGCCCGCGTCTCGCGCAGGATGCGCTTGCGGAGCTTGCCGAACTCGGCCGAACCCGGGGCACCGCGGAGGATGGGCGGCAAGGGGTCGGCGGGATCGGGCGGCTCGGGGAGAGGCGGGGCGTCGGTCATCGCGCGAGCTATGCCGACGCCGGCGGCACTGGCAAGGGGCCGGGTGCCGGCGGCCGC
>JADLCV010000168.1 GCA_020846995.1 Paracoccaceae bacterium | reverse complement strand
GATGTTGGCGAGATCGGTGCCGATGCCGAGGATCATGGCGCCCCCGCCGCCCCTTGCCCGCCGACTATGGGGCCGGGAGGGCGGCGGGGCAAGGCCGGGGTGCCCCCGCCGGTCCGGGCGCCCGGGCGCGACCCCGGCCCGGGGGCCTAGCTGCCCGGCGGTCGCGGCTGGCCCTCGGCGGCGCGGGGAGGCGGGGGCGGCGCCGCCGCCCCGGCCGCGACCGTGACCGCGGCCGGCCCCGGCGCCGCGCCGCCGCCGGGGCCGGCGCGGCCGGGCGCCCGGCCCGCCCCGGCCACGAAGCGTTCACGCAGCCGCTTGCGCCGGCGCAGCTGGTAGGCGGCGACGAGCGGGATCGTCACATAGTAGCCGGCGAGCCCGGCGAGCGTGCCGGGCAGGATGCCGCCGACGAGGTAGGGCAGGAAGACGGTAGTGTAGAAGCGCGCGAGCGAGGACCAGCGGGGCACGGCCCCCGTGAAGGGCGACATCAGGTTGTGCCAGAGCTCGCCGCTCGCCCCCGAGAAGGCGGCCATGATCTGGGGAATGCTGAAGTTGCCGCCATGGCCGAGGATGAGGTCGCCGGTCGCGAGCGCCGAGCCGGCGATGAGGGGGAAGGTCAGGGGGTTGCCGAGGAAGGTCGCAAGGAGCGCGGCGAGGATGTTGGCGCGGATCAGGTAGCCGACCAGGGCGGCGAGGATGAAGTGGAAGCCGAAGAGGGGCGTGAACGAGACGAGGATGCCGGCGAAGACGCCGCGGGCGATGCGGTGGGGGGGGTCGGGCAGGCGCCGCACCCGGTGCCAGACGTAGCTTGCCGCCCTGACCCATCCCCCCTTGGGAAAGACGAAGTTCGCGAGCCGGGTGAACAGGGGAAGCCGATCGCGCCGCCGGAAGACCACGCCCCATCCTCCCCTGTCCCGCCTCAGGGCTTGCGGTCGAGATCCCGCATCCGCTCGACCTCGGCGACGTCGCTCTCGGCCTCGAGCGCGGTGATCACGAGGTGCAGATGCTCGATGTCGCGGAGGTCGATGTCAACGATCAGGCGGTAGAAGTCGGGCTTCCTGTCGATGAATTGAAGGTCGGAGATGTTGGCCTTCTGCTCGCCGATCAGCGTGCAGATTCGCCCGAGGACGCCGGCCGCGTTCGAGATCGTCAGCCGCAGGCTGACCGCGTGCACCGCCGTATGGCGCCCGGCGTGCCAGCGCAGATCGATCCAGCGGTCGGGCTGGTCCTCGAGCTCGCCGAGGGCGAGGCAGTCGATGGCGTGGACGATGACGCCGCGGCCGGGGTAGCGGATGCCGACGATGCGCTCGCCGGGGACCGGCTGGCAGCAATCGGCGCGGTGGAAGGGCTGGCCGGGCGCCAGCCCGGCGACGGGGCGGCGGGCGTCGACCTCGTCGGCGGCCCGCTGCGCCAGTTCGGGATAGAGTGCCTCGACGACCGCCCGGGCGCTGATCTCGGTCGAGCCGAGGCGGGCGAGCAGTTCGGTCCCGTGCGACAGCCCGAAGCTGCGGGCGGCGGTCGTCAGCGCCTTGTCGCTGACCCGGCGGCCGACGTTCTCGAAGGCGACGCGGGCCAGCTCGCGGCCGAACTTGACGAAGCGGTCGCGGTCCTCCTCGCGCAGGCTGCGCCGGATCGAGGCCTTGGCGCGGCCGGTGACGACGACGTCGATCCAGGTCGGCTGCGGGCGCTGGCCCTCGGCGGTGATGATCTCGACCGACTGGCCGTTCTTCAGCCGCGTCCACAGCGGCACCCGCAGCCCGTCGACCTTGGCCGACACGCAGGCATCGCCGACATCGGTATGGACGGCATAGGCGAAGTCGAGCGGCGTCGCCCCGCGCGGAAGCTGGATGACGTCGCCCTTGGGCGTGAAGCAGAAGACCTGGTCGGAATACATCTCGAGCTTGACGTGCTCGAGGAACTCGTCATAGCCCTCGTCGCCGTCGAGCCGCTCGGTCAGGCTGGCGATCCAGCGCGCGGGATCGACCGCGAAGGGGTTCTGGGCCCGCACCCCGTCGCGGTAGGACCAGTGCGCGGCGACCCCGTCCTCGGCCACCTCGTGCATCTGGCGGGTGCGGATCTGGACCTCGACGCGCTTGCCGTCGCGGCCCGACACGGTGGTGTGGATCGAGCGGTAGCCGTTCGTCTTGGGCTGGCTGATGTGGTCCTTGAAGCGTCCCGGAACCGCCCGCCAGCGCTGGTGGATGACGCCGAGGATGCGGTAGCAGTCGGGCACCTCGGTGCAGATGATGCGGAAGCCGTGGATGTCGGAGAGGCGCGAGAAGGCAAGGTCCTTCTCCTGCATCTTGCGCCAGATCGAATAGGGCTTCTTGGCCCGGCCGTAGACGTCGGCCTCGATGCCCGCCCGTTCGAGTTCGGCGCGGATGTCGGCGGTGATCTTGGGGATGACGTCGCCGGTCTCGCGCTGGAGGGTGATGAAGCGGCGGATGATCGAGGCGCGGGCCTCGGGGTTGAGGATGCGGAAGGCGAGGTCCTCGAGTTCCTCGCGCATCCCCTGCATGCCCATCCGGCCCGCGAGCGGGGCGTAGATCTCCATCGTCTCGCGCGCCTTGGCGGCCTGCTTGTCGGGCACGAGCGACTTGATCGTGCGCATGTTGTGCAGCCGGTCGGCCAGCTTGACGAGGATCACGCGAAGGTCGCGCGACATGGCGATGAGGAGCTTGCGGACGTTCTCGGCCTCCTTGGCCTCCGAGGACGAGAGCTGGAGGTTGGTGAGCTTGGTGACGCCGTTGACAAGCTCGGCGATCTCGGTGCCGAAGGCCGCCGCCACGTCCTCGACCGTCGCCTTGGTGTCCTCGACGGTGTCGTGGAGAAGGGCGGTGACGATCGAGGCATCGTCGAGCCGCATCTCGGTCAGGATCGCCGCTACCGCCACGGGGTGGGTGAAGTAGGGCTCGCCCGAGCGGCGCAGCTGGCCCTCGTGCATGCGTCGGCCGAACTCGTGGGCGCGGCGGATCAGATCCCCGTCCGAGCGCGGGTTGTAGTTGCGCACCAGCGCCACGAGGTCCTCGACCTCGATCGTGCGGCTGGTCTCGCGCGAGGGAACCGCCGCTCCCGCCATGACACCTCAGCCCTGGCCCTGGGCCTCCATGAGCGCGCGCAGGAGGCGCTCCTCGCTCATGTCGTCGACCGCCGGGCGGTCGATCTCGGCCCCCATGAGGAGCGCCATCCGGTCCTCCTCGGGCTCGTCGACCTCGATCTGGGTCTGGAGCTTCGCGATCATGCGCTCGCGCAGGCTGTCGGCGGCCTGGGTCTCCTCGGCGATCTCGCGCAGGGCCACGACCGGGTTCTTGTCGTTGTCGCGCTCGATCGTGATCGGGGCGCCCGAGGTGATCTCGCGGGCCCGGTGGGCCGACAGCAGGACAAGCTCGAAGCGGTTGGGAACCTTGTCGACGCAGTCTTCGACGGTGACGCGGGCCATGGCTGCTCCATCCGCTCGGCCGGGGAACGGGCCTTCTAGGACCATTCCGCCGCCTTGGCAAGGGGCCGGGTGGCGGCTGCGACACCGCCTTCGGCCCGGCCTTTCCGGCCGGTGCGGGGCTCTTCCGGACGCGCTCCGGCTTGCGGATTGCCGCCAAGACGCTATCAGTGGCGCCCCCGGGGCCGCGATCGCGGCCCCGGAGAGGTCGGGGCGGCCGCCGGGCACGCGCCTGCGAAAGGACGGGGAATGTTCTACAGGGACGAGCGGCTGGCGCTCTTCATCGACGGCTCGAGCCTATATGCCGCGGCACGGGCGCTGGGCTTCGACATCGACTACAAGCTCCTGCGGCAGGAGTTCATGCGCCGCGGCAAGCTCGTGCGGGCGTTCTACTACACGGCCCTCGTCGAGAGCGAGGAGTATTCGCCGATCCGGCCCCTGATCGACTGGCTGAACTACAACGGCTACACGCTCGTCACCAAGCCCGCCCGCGAACACGTGGACTCGCTCGGCCGGCGAAAGGTCAAGGGCAACATGGACATCGAGCTGGCGGTCGATGCCATGGAACTCGCCCCGCGGCTCGACCACATCGTGCTCTTCTCGGGCGACGGCGACTTCCGGCCGCTCGTCGCGAGCCTCCAGCGCCAGGGGGTGCGGGTGTCGGTGGTCTCGACCATCCGCGCGGCGCCGCCGCTGATCGCCGACGAGCTGCGCCGCCAGGCCGACAACTTCATCGAGCTCGACGAGCTGCGCGAGGTCATCGGCCGGCCTCCCCGCGAGCCCCGCGAGCCCCGCGAGGGCCGCGAGTTCCGGGCCGAGCGCGACCATGCCGCCGTCGCGCCCGCCGACCCCCAGCCCGAGTAGCCGCCCCCTGCCCTTTCCCGGCCGGCCGACGGGGCGGGCCCCGGGCGACGGTTCCATCCCCGGGCGATCTGCCCTAGGGTTCCCTGTGCCCGCCCCGACCGGAGCCGCGCCCATGACCGGCAAGCCGCCGCTCACGCTACTCGTCGCCGCCCCGCGCGGCTTCTGCGCCGGCGTCGACCGGGCGATCCGGATCGTCGAGATGGCGCTCGAGCGCTGGGGGCCGCCGGTCTACGTCCGCCACGAGATCGTCCACAACGCCCATGTCGTCGAGGGGCTGCGGGCCCGCGGCGCGGTCTTCGTCGAGGACCTCGCCGACTGCCCCGACGA
The DNA here is from genome assembly GCA_020846995.1 of Paracoccaceae bacterium. Lineage (GTDB taxonomy): Bacteria > Pseudomonadota > Alphaproteobacteria > Rhodobacterales > Rhodobacteraceae > JAHDXW01. The sequence continues at coordinate 53,870 of JADLCV010000168.1, read as the reverse complement.
CCGGCCGGTGATCTTCTCGGCCCATGGCGTGCCGAAGGCCGTCCCCGCCGAGGCGGCGCGGCGGGGCATGATCGCCCTCGATGCGACCTGCCCGCTCGTCACCAAGGTCCACATGGAGGCCGCCCGCCACGCCGGGGGCGGGCGCCAGATCGTCATGGTCGGCCATGCCGGCCACCCCGAGACGGTCGGCACCACGGGCCAGCTTCCGGCGGGCGAGGTCCTCCTTGTCGAGACCGCGGCCGACGTCGCCCGCCTCGCCGTGCGCGACCCCGGCCGGCTGGCCTTCGTCACCCAGACGACGCTGTCGGTCGGCGACACGGCGGCGGTCGTCGCGGCGCTCCGCGCCCGTTTCCCCGCGATCGTTGGGCCCCGCCGCGAGGACATCTGCTATGCCACCACCAACCGCCAGGCGGCGGTGAAGGCGATCGCGCCCGGCGTCGAGGCGTTTCTCGTCGTGGGCTCGCCCAACTCGTCGAACTCGCTCCGGCTGGTCGAGGTCGCACGCGCCGCCGGCTGCGCCCGCGCCTGGCTCGTCGGGCGGGCGGCGGCGATCGACTGGGGGGCGCTCGCGGGCGTCCGCGCGGTCGGGCTGACGGCCGGGGCCTCGGCCCCCGAGGTCCTCGTCGAGGAGGTGGTGGCGGCCTTCGCCGCGCGCTACGCGCTGCGCCGCGAGACGGTCGCGACCGCGACCGAGGGGGTCGAGTTCCGCCTGCCCCGCATCCTGCGCGAGCCGGCATGAGCGCGGTCCCGCCCGCCCCCGCTTTCCCGGGCGCGGCCCCGGCCCCGGCCGCGCTCTTCGCCTTCACCGACGGCGCCTGCTCGGGCAACCCCGGCCCCGGCGGCTGGGGCGTCGTCCTCGTCGCCCGCGACGGCGCCCGCGTGCTGCGGTCGCGCGAACTCCAGGGCTGCGAGGCGCTGACGACCAACAACCGCATGGAACTGATGGCCGCGATCGCCGCCCTCGAGGCACTCGAACGGCCGGCGGCGATCACCGTCGTCACCGACAGCGCCTATCTGCGGGCCGGGATCACCCAGTGGATCCACGGCTGGAAGCGGAACGGCTGGAAGACCGCCGACCGCCGGGCGGTGAAGAACGATGACCTCTGGCGCCGCCTCGACGCCGCCCGGGCCCGCCACCGCGTCGCCTGGGAATGGGTCCGGGGCCACGCCGGCCACCCCGAGAACGAGCGCGCCGACGCGCTCGCGCGCGAGGCCATGGCGCCCCTTCGCGAGGCCCGCCGGGTCCGGGGAGGCGCCTGAGGGCGGGCGGCCTCCCGGGCGGCCCGCTCAGGGGCGGGCGATGTAGCTCCGGTAAAGCCAGGAGAGGACGACCGCACCCGCGAGGGCGGCGGCGATGACGCCGAGGTAGGTGACGGCGACGAAGAGGAAGCGGATCGCGAAGACCCCCGCGACCGAGCCGAGGACGCCGATCGCGGCGGTCGTGAGAAGGTCGGTCTCGAGCCGCAGGAGGCGGGTCGCGACGAAGCCCGCGGCGATGCCGCCGATGATGAGGATGACGACCTGCACGACCCTGCCCCGCCCCTGCGTCCGCCTCCCTACATAGGAGCGCGGCGGGGCCCGCGCCATCACCCCGGCACGGGAATCCCCCGCGGCGGGCGTCGGGCCGGCCCCGGGGCCCGCCCGGCGTCGCGGGGCGGACCGGCCCCCCTAGGCGGGCCGGGCGGCGGCGACCTTCAAGGCGGCCCAGCCCGTCCGGAGGTCGTCGGCATTCATGACCGGGACGACCTCGACCTCCGCCTCGAAGTCGAGGAAGAAATCCTCGAGGAGCGCCGGCATGGCGGCCGTGTCCTTGAGGTCGAGGATGAAGTAGGCGCAGCGGCGGCCGCCGCAGAGGGCGAAATACGCCGCCTCGGGCCGGGCGCGCTCGACGAAGCCGCCGACGAGCCGCGGCAACTCGCCGCTGCGCAGCAGCGCGTTCGACTTCTCGGTATTCAGGATCGCCCGCACCATCACCCGCATGTCGGTTCCCTCCTGCGGAAAGATATGGTCGAAATACAACTATACACCCGGACCCCGCCGTTGTCCAAGATTCGGTCGTGGCCGGGGCGGCGCGGCGGGACGCCCGGGCGGGGGATGCGCCCGGCGCTCCCCCTGGGGGTGGAAGCGGCCCCGGCGGGCGCCCTTGCCGGGGCGGCGGCACCGTGCGATATTTTCTTTCGGACATATCGAATCGGAAGGCCCCGCCCATGCCCCCCGTCCCCGGCCGCCGCCGCCGCCTCCCTGCCGCTCTCGCCGCCCTCGCCCTCGCCCTCGGCACGGCGCCGCTGCCGGCCGCCGCAGGCGAGGTCACGGTCTTTGCGGCCGCGAGCCTCACCAACGCGCTCGACCGCATCGGCGCGGCCTTCGCCGCCGATACCGGCCACCGGGCGGTGATGGCCTTCGGCGCCTCCTCGGCGCTCGCCCGCCAGATCCAGGAGGGGGCGCCGGCCGACGTCTTCATCTCGGCGAGCGTCGAGTGGATGGACGCCATCGCCGCCTCGGGCGACCTGCGCGAGGAGACGCGGCGCGACCTCCTCGGCAACACCCTCGTGCTCATCGCCCACAGCCGCGACGTGCCGGCGGTGACGATCGACGGCACCCTCGACCTCGTCGGCCTCCTCGCCGGCGGCCGGCTCTCGATGGCCGTCGTCGATGCCGTGCCGGCGGGGGTCTACGGCAAGGCGGCGCTGACGGCACTAGGCCTCTGGGAGAGGGTCGCCCCCTTCGTCGTCGAATCCGACAACGTGCGCGCGGCCCTCGCCTTCGTCGCCCTCGGCGAGGCCCCGCTCGGCATCGTCTACGCGACCGACGCCGCCGTCGCGGATGAGGTCTCGGTCATCGGCACCTTTCCCGCGGGCAGCCATCCCCCGATCGTCTACCCCGCCGGCCTGACGACCGGGGGCGAGAGCCCCGCGGCCGCGGCCTTCCTCGACTACCTGGGCTCGGAGGCCGCGGGCGCGATCTGGCGCGAGTTCGGCTTCCGCGTCCTCGACTGACGAGGACTGCGACGGGCGCGCGCAGGGCGGCGCGCGCGGCCGGCCCGCCCCCCTGCCCGCCCCCCTGCCCGCCTCCCTCAAACCCGACCGGAACGATAGGGTTTGACAGCGCCAATAGCCGATAATAACACTCGGCCTTGCATCGAGGCCCGACCCCGCTTCTCCGCCAGGCACCGCGTCGATCGCCCCGGAACGTCCGTTCACCAGGAGATCACGCATGCACCGCATCCTCCTTCCTGCCCTGGCCGGGCTCCTCGCCGGCACCCTGCCCCTCGCGGCCGAGACCGAGAGCGAGGGGCTCGCCGCGATCAAGGCCTTCACGCTCGAGCACAACGCCGCCCTCGTGACCGAGGCGAAGCGGCTCCGGGACCTCGTCGGCGCCTACGCCGCGACCATCGCCGCCCATGGCAACGACTACGCCGCCGCCTGGGCGGCCGAGGGCGCGACGCTCGCCGACGGGGTCCGCGGCATCCGCGCCCAGTGGCTCGTGGCCTCGAACCACTACGAGACGATCGAGGGCATCGTCGCCGGCATCCCCGCCACGGCCCGCTACGACCTCATCCTCGACGCCGGCAACCCCGGCACCGAGGCCGAGGACGTCGCCGATTACGACCTCGCCCTGCCCGACGGCACCGTCCTCGAACGGCCGGGCAGCCTATTTCACACCATCACCGAGCCCCTCTTCTGGGGCAGCGATCCCGGCCACGCGAAGCTCGCCGCCGACCTTGACGGCGACGGGCAGGTGGGCGCGGGCGAGATGCTCTTCGATGCCAACCTCGCGCTCGGGGCGACGGCGGGGCTCGTCTTCTGGTCCGAGGCGCTCATGGCCGACATGCAGGCCTGGGAGCCCAACCGCGACGACGCCTTCACCGCCGTAGTGACGATGACGCCGACGGTCGGGGACTATTTCGGCGAGTGGAAGGAATCGCAGTTCCTCGGCGGCGCCGGCGCGGCCTTCGTCGCCCAGAGCAGGCTGGTCGACGTCCTCGCCATCATGGGCGGCTGCCAGCGCATGTATGCCGCGGCCGTCTCGCCGGTGGTGGCCGCGGGCGACGCCGCGCTCGACGCCGCCATCACCGGCGCCTTCGCCGACCTCCTCGCCCTTGTCGCCGAGACCCGCGACCGCGAGGTGCAGGGCGAACGCTTCACGGCCGAGGAAGCCGACGCCCTTGGCGCCGAGGCCCAGGACATCGCCGAGCGGGTCGTGGCCCAGGTGCTCCAGGCCGCGGCCCGCCACGGGGTCGAGATCCGGGGCTAGGCCCAGCGCCATGGCCGCCGTCGCGTGCCCCGCCATCGCGACCGCCCGCGGGACGGCCCCGAACCGCCCGCACGGGCACGGCGGCAGCCTGCGCTCGGCCGCGCAGGGCGCGGGGTTCGCGGCGCTTCTCGTCAGCGGCCTCGCCCTCTGGCGGTGGCCCGGGCAGAGCCTCTTTCTTCTGTGGCCGCACGTCGGCGGCGGGGCGGCGCTTCTGGCCGCGCTCGCGCCCTGGGTCGTCCGCCACCTGCCGGCCGGGCTCGCCGCGAGCCGGCGGCCGGGCTTCACCCAGACCTCCCTCGCGCTCCTCGCGCTCTGGCTCGCCCTCTTTCTCAGCGGCCTCGCCATGGCGGCCCCGGCGCTCCTGTGGTTCGCGGGCCGGGTCTGGTTTCCCGCCCGCGAGGTCACCGAGGCCCTCGCCCTCGTCCACTTCTGGGCCGCCTGGCCCGCGGCGGGGGGATTCGTCCTTCATCTCGGCCTGCGCCACTGGCCGCGGGAGGGGGCGTGAGGCTGAAATCGCAACTGCGCTTCCACGCCCGCCCGCTCGCCCTCGCGGCGGCGGTGGCGGCGGCGCTCGCCGGGCTCCTTCTCGCCCTCGCCCCGAAGCCCCTGCCCGGGGGTGTGGCGCTCGCCGCCGTCCCCTTCTACCGGCTGCCCTTCGGGCCCGACGACCAGGGCCGCGACCGCCCCTTCTGGCCCTCGCGGCTGCAGGCCGCGGGCCTGCCCTTCGTCGATCCCGCCCGCCTGCCGTCCTCGGCCGACTGTGCCGCCTGCCACCCCCGCGAGTTTGAGGAATGGGCCGGCTCGCTCCACGCCGTCGCCGACCGCGACCTCGTCTACGAGGCGACGGTCGAGGCCAACGAGGACATCGTCCGCAACCCCGAGCAGACGCGCTTCTGCGAGGGCTGCCATGCCCCGAGCGAGATGCTCGCCGGCCGCGTCACGCGCTTCGTCGCCGTGCCGCCGGCCGACGCCCTGACCGAGGGCGTCGCCTGCATCGGCTGCCACACCGCGACCCATGCCGATCCGGAGGCGGGAAACGGGGCCCTCACGCTCGCCTACGGCCGCGCCGTGGCCGACCGCGACGGGCCCGCGGGCGCGGCCCTCCTCGCCGATCCCCGCGCCCATCTGGCCGCCTACGGGGCGCCCGACACCACGGCCCTCATGAAGGGGGCCGAGGTCTGCGGCGCCTGCCACACCGAGATCTACGATGCCTCGAACTCGCGTGCGCGCGGCCCCCAGGTCGTGCAGTCGACCTTCGCCGAGTGGCGCGAAAGCTGGTACGGGCGGAACGGCATCACCTGCCAGCACTGCCACATGGCCGCGGATCCGGCGGCCCAGGTGCTGGCCCTGCGGCGGGGAGACCTGACCCCGCCCGCCCGCCTTTCCCACCGCTTCATCGGCGCCAACCACGTCATGGCCGACACGCGCCTCGGGGCGGCGCTCACGGTCCTGCGCGGCGGCCTCCTGCCGGGCACCGACGCGGCGGCGACGGGCGCGACGCTCGCGGTCCAGGGCCGCCAGACGGCGGACTTCCTGCGCACCGCAGCCGGGCTCGAGCTTCGCGCCCTCCGCCCAACGGCCGACGGGCTCCATCTCGAGATCGCGGTCAGGAACCTCGGCGCCGGCCACAACCTGCCGACCGGGGTCAACGACCAGAAGCACATCTGGCTCGAGGTCGTCGTGGCCGACGCGGGCGGGGCCGTCCTCTTCCGCTCCGGCGGAGCGGCCGAGCGGCTGGGGGTCGAGGACGCCGAGGCGGTGGCCTGGATCGAGCACTTCCTCGACGGCGCGGGCGAGCGGATCACCAACCACCTGACCTTTGCCACCGCCGCGGTGGTGTGGATGCGCGACCCCATCCCGCCCCGGGGCGAGGACGTCGTCGCCTACGAGGTGCCGCTCGCCGCGGGTGCCGCCCGCCCCCTCCGCCTGACCGCCCGCCTCTACTACCGCATCGCCCTCCCCGACCTCGTTTTCGCCAACCTTCGCCGCGACCTCCCGGTCGCCCCCTTCACCCTCGCCGAACTCGCGGCCGAACTGCCGGAGACCCTGCCGTGAGGGCCCTCGCCGCACTCCTCTGCCTTGTCCTCCTCGCCCTGCCCCTGCGCGCCGGGACCCCCTGGGGCGCGGCCGAGACGATCCGCAGCGAGGCCGGGCGGATCGAGCGGCTCCTCTTCCGCGCCCCCTCGCCCGAGCGCGCCGCCGACATCGCCGCCCGCCTTGCGCGCATGGCCGCAGCCTGGCAGGCGGTCGCCCCCGCCTTCGGGCCCGAGGGCGCCGGGGTCGCCGCGGCCCTCGCCACCCATGCCGAGAGCGCGGGCGCCGGCGCGGCCCCGGCCGCGGCCCGCAACCGCCAGCTTCTCTGGGCCGCGCTGACCGGCGCGGCGCGGGCACGGGCCTTCGCCGCGATCGCCGCCGGCGACGCCGCCGCGGCCGCGAACTGGCTGACCGTGCGCGACTATGCCCGCGCCACGGGCGATGCCGCGGCGACGCTCGCGGTGCAGGCGCTGGGGCGGGGCGAGATCGACGCCGCCGCCGCCCGGGCCGCGGTCGAGGGCGAGCTTCTGACCGTCGCCGCCTCGGAACTGCGGCTTGCGCTCGCGCGGGCGGCCGAGGACGCGGCCGCCGGGCACGCGACCCGGTACGCCGGCGACCTCGGCCGCGCCGAGGGGCTCGTGGCCTATCTCGGCGCGAGCCTCGCGGACCACCTCGGGCCCGCGGGCATGACGGCGCTCGCCGCCGACCTCGCCCGGGCCGCGACCGACCCGACCCGGATCGCGGCCATCGCCGAAGGGCTCGCGGGCTACGCCCCGGTCACGCTCGCGCCGGCCGAGCGGCTGCGGCGGGCGCGCCTGCTGCGCCGCTTCGCCGCGCTCGTCGGCGAGGAATACCGCGACGGGGTCCGCGGGGGCCGCATCATCCAGCCCATGGAATACCACGAGGCGCAGCTTTTCCGCGACCGCGCGGCGATGATCCTCGCCGATCTCGCCCCGGCCATGGACGCCGCCGCCGCCCGCCGCCTCGCCGACCTCCTCGCCGCCATGAAGGTCACGATGGCGGCGAAGGGCGAGGGGGTCGAGACGCTCGTCGCCGAGGCCCTCGCCGCGATCGACACGACCTTCGGCAGCGAGGTCGCGGGGGCCGGCTACGCGGCCGCGGTCGAGGCCCTGCCGGCCGCCCTCGACGGCCTCGGGCGGATGGCCGCGGCGGGCGACTGGGCGGGGGCCGAGGCCCGCCGGCTCGAGGCCTATTCCTTCTTCGACCCCGACATCGAGCAGCGCCTGGTGCCGCGGGCACCGGCCATGGCACTGCGCCTCGAGGCCCGCTTCTGGGAAGGTTCCGCCGGCCGGCCGGGCCTTGCCGCCCTCGTCGCCGCCCGCAGCGGCGGCGCCGCGCTCGCGGCCGAGATCGCCGGCATCAAGGCCGACCTCGCGACCGCCCGGGCCCGGATCGAGACCCCGACCTCGGCCCTCGGCTCGCTCGTGCAGTCGGCCGGGATCGTCTTCCGCGAGGGGCTCGAGGCGGTCCTGATCCTCGCGGCCCTCCTCGCCGCCCTCCGGGCCGAGGGGGTGGCGCCCGCCCGCCTGCGCCCGGCGCTCGGCCTCGGCGTCCTTGCGGCCCTCGCCGCGAGCTTCGCGCTCTGGGCCGCGGCGCGCTCGCTCTTCGCCCTCTCGACGCTCGCCCGGGAGGCGATCGAGGGCGGCACGGCGCTCCTTGCGGCGGCGGTCCTCCTCTGGATCGTCCGCGGGCTCGCCGCCGGCGGCGGCCATGTCGCCGCCTTCCGCGCCCGCCTCGCCGGGATCGCGAACCCGCGGACGGTCGGGCTCCTCGCCTTCCTCGTCGTCTTCCGCGAGGGCTTCGAGACCGTGCTCTTCTACGAGGCGCTGCTCGTCGATGCCGCCCCGGCGCCGGTCATCGGCGGGCTCGCGGCGGGCGGCGCGGCCGCGCTGGCGGCGGGCTGGGCGGTCCTCGCCACGGGCCGGCGCCTGCCGCTCGGCCTCTTCTTCCGGGCGACGACGATCCTCCTCGGGGTGCTCGCGGTGATGCTGGTCGGGTCCGGGGTCCGCGGCCTCCAGACCGCGGCCCTGATCGGGGCGACGCCGGTCGAGTGGTTTCCCGACCGCGACTGGCTCCAGCTCTGGTTCGGCCTCTTCCCGGTCGCCGAGCCGCTCGCCGCCCAGGCGGCGGTGCTGGTGCTGATGGTCCTGCCGCGCCGGCTCCGCCGCCGCGCCCCCGCCTGACCGGCGACGGCCGGCGGGGGGACCGGCCGGCCCGCCCCTCCCCGCCCGCTCCGGCCCGCGGGACCGCGGCCGGCTCCCGCCTCAGGGCCAGCGCGCGAAGGCTCGCCGCAGGGCCGCGGCCGCGTCGGTCGCAAGGCAGCGCCCATGGGCCAGGATCAGCCGCTCGGGCGCCCAGCCCGCCAGGGTCGCCGCCAGGCGCCGCCGCTCGTGGGGGTGAAGGCGCAGGAGAAGGGCAAGGTCGCGCGGGATGCCGCCCCGGGGATGGGCGACCCCGCCGAGGACCAGCAGGGGGCGCGTCCACCACGGCATCTTCGCGGCCTCGAAGTTCTCGTAGAGGTCGGTCACCACCAGCGTCCGGCTGGCGCGGTGACAGAAGGCGACCTCGCGATGCGGCCCCGCCGCGACGAGATGCTGGGCGATCTCGGCGCTCCAAGGGCCGGGCGCGACGGGGCCGAGCGTGGCGTCGATCGCGAGGGCCTGGCCGCGGCCCTCGGCGCGGTCGACGACGCCGGGCGCGCCCCAGGTCATGGCCTCGGGGAAATGCCGGGCCCAGCCGGCGATGAAGGCATAATGGAGCCAGTTCGGGGCGACGAGGTGGCGGACGGTCCCGAGGGCCGCGACCTCCTCGACCAGGCCGCGCGCGGGGGCGACCGGCGAATGGAGCCAGAGCCCGCTGTCCGCCAGCCGGATCACCGTCATGCGGGTCGGGAAGGGAAGGCCGGCGAAGCGGATCCAGCCGCCATCGGCGATCCACACCGCGGGCGCGACGGCTTTCAACCGGTAGAGCGGTTCGTAACCCGTGGGTCGGTCCACCGGGCCCTCCGCCACCGCCCGCCGCCCCGGGCCTCAGGCGGCCGTGAAGCGCGCGGCGAGGGTCGCGTGGGTGACGGCCGGGGGGGCCGCGAAATGCGGCCCCACGAGCGCCCGCCAGGCGGCGAAATCGGGGCCGCCGCGGAAGTGGACGGTGTGGTCCTCGAGCGTCTCCCAGTTGATCAGCATGCGGTAGTGGCCGGGCGTCTCGATGACGCGGTGGAGTTCGGCGCCGCGAAAGCCGCGGGCCCGCCGGAAGATCGGCAGGGCGGCCGCGACGGCGGCCTCGAAGGCGGCCTCGGCACCCGGCTTGACGGCAAGCTCGACGCATTCCTGGATCATGTCCGGCCCCTTCCCTTCGGGCGGGCCGGGCGGCCCGCGCGCGCCTCGCCCACCATAGGGACGGGCCCGGCCGAGACAAGGGGCCGGGCGGCGGAGCGGCCCGGGGAGGCCGCGCTTGCATCGCCGCCGGGGACGAGTTAAACGATTAGCGTGAAACGTTTAACCGAGTCGGGCAGAGTCTCCATGCCGACGAGGCGACCGACGATCCGCGACGTGGCGACGCTGGCCGGGGCCTCGACGGCGACGGTCTCGAACGTCTTCAGCGGCCGCAAGCCCGTCGCCGCGGCGCTCCGCGAGCGCGTCGAGGCGGCGGCGCGCACCCTCGGCTACCAGCTCGACCGGGCGGCCTCGCAGCTGCGCTCGGGCCAGGCGCGGATCATCGGCGTACTGGTCCCCGACCTCGACGACGCCTTCTTCACCGCGCTCGTCTCGCGGCTCGAGGTCATGGCGGGCAAGGACGGCTACGACGTCATCATCGCCAGTTCCCGCGACGACCCCGCCCTCGAGCGGTCGCGGCTGAAGGCGCTGTGCGGCTGGCGGCCCTCGGGGCTTATCGCCGTGCCCTGCAGCGACCGCGTGCCCGAACTCCTCCTGCGCGAGGCGGCGCGGCTGCCGGTCGTCCTGGCCGACCGCGTGGTGCCGGCGGCGGCGCCCGCCGATGTCGTCGTCATCGACAACGCCGAGGCGGGCGAGATCGCCGCCCGCCACCTCGTCGCGGCCGGTCACCGCGAGGTCGCGATCGCCGCCTCGAGCCTTGCCTTCGCCCCCATCCGCGAGCGCCTGCGGGGGGCCGAGGCGCATCTGCGGGCGGCCACCGGATGCGCCCCGGTGACGATCGAGCTCGGCGCGAACAGCGAGGCCGGCGCCCGCGCCTTCGCCTACTGGCTCGAGCGTCACAGCCGGCCCTCGGCGGTCTTCGCGCTGACCAACGTCACGACGCTCGCGGTCCTGACCGCGCTCGCCGCGGCGCGGGTGGAGATGCCCGGGCAGATCTCGGTCATCGGCTTTGACGATTACGCCTGGATGAGCGCGCGCCGGACGGCGCTGACGGCGATCCGCCAGCCCCTCGACGCCATGGCCGAGGCGATCTGGGCCCGCCTGACCGCCCGCATCGCCGGCGAGCGCGGCCCCCCCGTCGTCACCTGCCTCAACACGACGCTCATGGTCCGCGATTCGGTCCGCACCCTGCCCGGGCCGGGCGCCGCCGCGGGGGTGGCCGCCGCCGCGGCGCGGGCGCCGAACGGCGCGGACGCCCCGCCGGCGCAGCGGGGCCGCGGGCAACCCCGGGGCGCGACCCGATCCGAGGGAGGGGCCGATGCCGAACCGCCGGCCCCGTGACCTCCTGCCGCTCGTCGCCCCGGTCCACGTCCTCATCCTCGGCGTGATCGTGCTGCCGTCGGTCTACGTCCTCTGGCTCAGCCTCACCGCATCGAGCTTCGGCAAGGCCCCGGTCTTCGTCTGGCTCGACAACTACGCCCGCATCCTCGCCGACCCGGCCTTCCGCTCGGCACTCTGGAACACGATCGTGATCGTCGTCGCGGCGGTGCACGTCGAGCTTCTCCTCGGGCTCCTCCTCGCCCTCCTCTTCGCTTCCGGCCTGCCCCTCCGGCGCCTCCTCCTCGTCTGCACGCTCGCCCCCTACGCGGTCAGCGAGGTCGTGGCCGTCGTCGCCTGGCGCTATCTCTTCGACCCCGACGCGGGGCCGGTGACACAGGCGCTGCACGCCCTCGGGCTGCCGGTCCTCGACTGGTCGTTCGAGCCCCTCCACGCCATGATGCTGATCGCGCTCCTGACCATCTGGCTGCACCTGCCCTTCACCTTCGTCATCCTCTACGCGGCCCGTCTCGCGATCCCCGCCGAGCTCTACGAGGCGGCGAAGATCGACGGCGCCCGCCCCTTCCAGGCCTTCCGGCGGGTGACGCTGCCGCTCCTCGGCCCGGCGATCGTGGTCGCGCTCCTCTTCCGCTACATCTTCGCCTTCCGCATCTTCTCGGAGGTCTGGCTCCTGACCGGCGGCGGGCCGGCGCGGACGACCGAGGTCGTGGCCGTCTACCTCTACCGCGAGGCCTTCAGCTACAACGCCTTCGGCACCGCCGCGGCGACCGCCTGGATCATGGTCCTGGCCTCGCTCGTCCTCGCCCTCGGCTACGTCGCCCTCCTCCGCCGGCAGGTCGACGTCGATGCGCATTGACCGCCTCGCCCGCGGCATCGGCAAGGGGGTCGCGGTCGCGGCCCTCCTCGTCTGGTCGCTGGTGCCGATCGCCTTCGTGGTCACGTCCTCGTTCAAGCCCGGGCGGGACATCTTCGCGGTGCCGGCGCGCTACCTCTTCGCACCGACGCTCGAGCACTACGGCGCCCTCTGGAGCCGCTGGGGGGTGTTCTTCGAGGGGCTCGCCAACAGCGCCCTGGTGACGGCAGGGGCGATGGTCGTGGCGGTCGTCTCGAGCACCTGCGCGGGCTATGTCTACTCGCGCCACAAGAGCCGCGTCCTCGGGGCCTCGCTCCTCTTCCTGATCGTGGTGCGGCTGATCCCGCCCATCGTCATCACCCTGCCCCTCTTCCCGATCGTCAACGCGCTCGGCATCAACGACACCCATCTCGTGCTGATCGTCCTCTATGCGACCTTCTTCGTGTCGCTGGGGACGGTCCTGATGCGGACCTTCATCGACCAGATCCCGCGCGAACTCGACGAGGCGGCGGCGATCGACGGGGCCGGCCGCATCGGCATCCTCTGGGGCGTGATCGCGCCGCTTGCCCTGCCCGGCATCCTCGCCGTCGCCGTCTTCGTCGTCGTCTTCGCCTGGAACGAGTTCCTCTTCGCCTTCGTCTTCACCGGCACCGCCACCAAGACCGCCCCCCTCGTCGTCTCCGAGATGCTGGGCTCGATCGACGGGGTGGATTGGGGGATCCTGTTCGCGGCCTCGACCGTGCAGCTCGTGCCAGTGCTGGCCTTCGTCATCGTCATGAACCGCCACCTCGTCGCCGGCCTGACCGCCGGGGCGACCAAGGGATGACCCGCCACCGGTAAGGGAGGAGACCATGACCGACACCACCCCGCGCGGACTGACCCGCCGCCGCTTCGTCGCGAGCACCCTCGGCAGCGCCGCGGCGCTGTCGGCGGTGCCGGCCTGGGCGCAGGCGAAGACGCTCAACATCCTCAGCCACGCCGTCCACGAGCGCGTGCTGGGCAAGGACGACGGCGACCTCCTGCGCGACTGGAAGGCCGCGAACGGGGTCGAACTCGTCTTCACGACCTTCGATTCGAACCCCCTCCAGGACCGCCTCTTCCGCGAGGCGAGCCTGCCCGTGACCGACTTCGCGGTCGGCTACATCATCGACAACCGCCCGACCTCGGCGATCGCGGCCCTCTTCGAGCCGCTCGGGCCGCTGAACGCCGTCGCCCCGATCGAGGATTTCGCCGACATCGCCCCTGGGCTCATCCAGGGCCTGACGGTCGACGGCAACCTCATCGGCATCCCCGTGCGCCATGCCACCGGCGGGCTCTTCTACAACGAGGCGCTGCTCGAGGAGGCCGGCATCGCCGCCCCGCCGACGACGCTCGAGGAACTGATCGAGCAGGCCAAGAAGCTGACCTTCACCGCCAAGGACGGCACCCCTGTCACCGGCATGATCATGGCGAGCGATCTCGCGGTCTTCCCGGTGAGCTTCGCCCGCGCCTTCGGCGGCGACTACATCACCAAGGACTTCAAGCTGCTGCCGAAGCCCGAGGCGATGGTGAAGGCGCTCGCGGCGCTCAACGACATGTTCACGGCCGGGGCCCTGCCGCGCAGCTACGCCACGACCAAGAACGACGACCAGGTGACCTGGATGCAGCAGGGCCGCGCCGCCTTCACCATGATCACCTTCGCCCGCTACGCCCAGTTCAACAACCCCGAGCAGTCGCGCTTCCCCGGCCGCATCAAGGCGGTGCAGTTCCCGAAGTCCGCGACCTACGACGGCCCGATGGCGGCGGTCACCGAGGCCTGGGGCATGGTGATCCCGCGCAACGCCGCCGACAAGGACCTCGCCTGGGCCTACATCCGCGAGGTCGCGTCGAGGCGCGTGACCCTCGGCATGGCGAGGAACGGCAACGGGCCGGTGCGCGTCTCGACCTATGCCGAACCCGCCTTCGCCGCCGCGAGCCCGGTCGCGGGCGAGGAGGCGAAGGCCCTCGCCACCGCGCGCGGCGCCTTCCCGCCCTTCCCCGAGGCCGCCCGCGCCCAGCAGCTCTTCCTCGAGGACGTCCAGCTTGCCGTCCTGGGCCACAAGAGCCCGGAGGCCGCGGTCGAGAGCATGGTGAGCCGGATCACGCCCCTGCGGCCGGCCTGAGCCCCGCGGGCGCGGGCGGCCCGCAGAGGGCCGCCCGCCTGCCCGACCCGCGGGGGCCCCCGGGGGGCCCCCGCGCCCCCTCCCCCGCCGCCGCGGCCGCCGGCCGCGGCCCGCAAGGACGCGCAAGGTCGCGCAAGGACGCCATGATGCCCCGAACCCACGCCCGCACCATCGCCGAGCCGGCCCGCACGATCCCGGTCGCCGCCGAATACGACGTGCTTGTCGTCGGCGGCGGCCCCGCGGGGCTGACCGCCGCCCTCGCCGCGGCCGAGGACGGGCTGCACGTCGGGCTCGTCGAGAGCCGCAGCTTCGTCGGCGGCAACATGACGATCGGGCTGCCGGTCCTCGGTTTTCTCGGCCAGAAGGGCAACCGCATCATCGACGGCCTGCCGCAGAAGTTCATCGAGCGGCTCCGGCGCGAGCGCGACGGGGCGAGCGAGCACCGCCCCTGCCCGCTCCACATGGGCATCACCCTCGTCGAGCCCGAGGCGGTCAAGACCGTCGCCCTCGGGATGCTGACCGAGGCCGGGGTCGACGTCCTCTTCTACACCTTCTTCGCCGGCGCCATCGTCGAGGAGGGCGCGATCACCGGCATCTTCACCGAAAGCAAGTCGGGGCGGGCGGCGCTTCTCGCGCGTGTGGTGATCGACTGCACCGGCGACGCCGACGTCGCCTTCCGCGCCGGCGTCCCCTGCGAGAAGGGCAATGCCGAGGGCGGGATGCAGCCGCCGACGCTGATGTTCTGCCTCGCCGGCGTCGACACCGACCGGCTGCGCATGGCGATCGCCGGCGCCCCGCCCAAGGCACGCACCTATCTGACCGACTTCATCCCGGCCGAGTATTTCGGCCAGAACCAACAGTTCATCGTCGTCGGCCTGCGCGAGGAACTGGCGCGGGCCAAGGAGGAGCGCCGCCTCGACATCCCCAACGACCGCACCATCATCATCACCGGCCTGCGGAAGGGCGAGGTGTGGATCAACATGACGCGGGTGCGCGGCACCGACGGCACCGACGCCCGCAGCCTGACCCGGGGCGAGATCGCCGGGCGGGGCCAGATCGACGACATCGTCACCTATCTCGTCAACTACGTCCCGGGCTTCGAGCACGCCCATTTCGCCCGCACCGCCCCCTTCCTCGGCATCCGCGAGACCCGGCGCATCGTCGGCCGCTACGTCATGACCGAGGAGGACGTGCTCGCCTGCCGCCATTTCGACGACGCCATCGCCGTCGCCTCCTATCCCATCGACATCCACCGCCCCGCCGACGACGGCTGCACCCTGATCTGGTGCGGAGACTGCTACGACATCCCCTACCGGGCGCTCCTGCCGCAGAAGGTCGCGAACCTCCTCGTCGCCGGGCGCAGCATCTCGGCCACCCACGAGGCGATGGGAGCGATCAGGGTCATGGCAACCTGCATGGCGATGGGCGAGGCGGCGGGGCGGGCGGCGCGGATCTCGGTCCGCGGCAACCGCGCGCCCGCCGACATCGACGTGGCCGACCTCCGCCGCCAGCAGCTTGCCGCCGGGGTCTACCTGCGCAACGCCGACGGCAGCCGGGCGCAGCCGCTGGGCTAGGCGGACGGGACGCGCGGGGCGCGGGGTGCGCGGGAGACGGGAGGCGGAAGGCAGGGCCATGGGGCAGGAACTGGCAGGACGGGTCGCGGCGATCACGGGCGCCGCCTCGGGGATCGGGCTCGCCTGCGCGCGGGCGATGGGCGCGGCGGGGGCCCGGGTGGTGCTGATCGACCGCGCAGGCGCGGCGGTCGCGGCGCGGGCGGCCGAGCTCGGCCCCGCCGCCGTCCCGCTCGCCCTCGACCTCACCGACCGGGCGGCGGTCGGGGCCATGACGGCGCGCATCCTTGCCGCGACCGGACGGCTCGACATCTTCCACGCCAACGCCGGGGCCTATGTCGGCGGCGGCGTCGCCGAGGGCGACCCCGACGCCTGGGACCGCATGCTCGCGCTCAACGTCAACGCCGTCTTCCGCTCGATCCACGCCGTCCTGCCGCACATGATCGCGCGGGGAAGCGGCGACATCGTCGTCACAAGCTCGGTCGCGGGCGTCGTCGCGGTCGTGGGAGAGCCCGTCTACACCGCCTCCAAGCACGCCGTGCAGGCCTTCGTGCACACGCTCCGCCGCCAGGTCGCGCCGGCCGGGCTGCGGGTCGGCGCCGTCCTGCCCGGCCCCGTCGCCACCCCCCTGATCGACGACTGGCCGGCGGCGAAGCGGGCGGCCGAGCTTGCCCGTGGCGGCATCATGCCGCCCGAGGAGGTCGCCGCGGCCGTCCTCTTCATGCTGACGCGGCCGCCGACCGTCACCGTCCGCGACCTCGTCATCCTGCCCCAGCGCAACGATCTCTGAGGCGCGCCCCGGGGTGCCGGCGCGGCCGCGCTCGGCCCCGCCCGCCGCCGGCCGCCCGGACGACCTCGCCCGCGAGCGCGAGGGCGGCGGTGAGCCCGGGCGATTCGATCCCGAAAAGCTGGATCAGCCGCGGCGCGGCGGCGGTGGCAATGCGGAAGTCGGGGCTGGCCGCGCCGTCGAGCTTGACGCGGACGCCGGCGTAGTCGGGGTAGAGCGCGCCGTCGGGCAGCCCCGGCCAGTAGCGGCGGATCGCCGCGGCGAAGGCCCCGGCGCGGGCGGGATCGACGGCGTAGCCGGGCCGGTCGATCCATTCGACGTCGGGCCCGAAGCGGATCCGGCCGGCCATGTCGAGGGTCGCGTGGATGCCCAGCCCGCCGGGCTCGGGCAGGGGATAGACGAGGCGGGCGAAGGGTGCCCGCACCCGGCAGCCGAAATAGCTGCCGCGGGCAAAGCCCACGGCCGGCGCCGGGCCCGCCCCCGCGATCGCCGCCGCGACGAGATGGGCGCCGAGCCCCGCCGCATTGACGACCGTGCGGGCGTGGAGCGCGGCCCCGCCCGCCCTCAGGACGACCCCGTCCTCCGCGAGCCGGCCGCCCTCCACGGGGCTGCGGAGGGCCAGCACCGCCCCCGCCCCCGCGGCCTCGGCGAGGAGCGCGAGCATCAGCGCGTGGCTGTCGACGATGCCGGTTTCGGCCGACAGGAGGGCGGCGGCGGCGGCGACCTCGGGCTCGAGCGCGCGGACCTCGGCGGCGGCGAGGAGGCGCAGCCCCTCGACCCCGTTCGCCGCCCCGCGGGCGGCGAGGGCCGCGAGTTCGCCCTCCTGCCCGGGGCCCGCGACGACGAGCTTGCCGAGCTTGCGGCAGGGCACGCCGCGTTCGGTGCAGAAGGCGTAGAGCGCCCGCCGGCCGGCGGTGCAGAGGCGGGCCTTGAGGCTTCCCGGCGGGTAGTAGAGGCCGGCGTGGATGACCTCGCTGCTGCGGCTCGACATGCCCCGCCCGGGCGCCGCGAGGGCCTCGAGGACGATCACCTCGCGCCCGGCGAGGGCAAGCGCGCGGGCGGCGGCAAGCCCGACGACGCCGGCCCCGATGACGACGCAGTCGACCCGTTCCATGATGCGCCCGCCCCCCCCGCGCCCCTTCCGCCCCGCGCCGCTTCTGGCATAATGGCGCCATGACCACCGGCAAGCCCCTTCTCGACGGCCGCACGGCCCTCGTCACCGGCGCCTCGAGCGGACTGGGTGCCCATTTCGCCCGCCTCCTCGCCCGGAACGGCGCCCGCGTCGTCCTCGCCGCGCGCCGGCAGGACCGCATCGCCGGGCTCGCGGCCGAACTCGCGCGCGCGGGCCCGCCGGCGCGGGCGGTGGCGTTAGACGTGACCGACCCGGCCTCGGTCGCGGCCGCCCTCGCCCTCGTCCCCGAGACCATCGACATCCTCGTCAACAACGCCGGCATCGCCGGCGGCGGCGCCGCCCTCGACATGGCCCAGGCCGACTTCGACGCCGTCATCGACACCAACCTCAAGGGCGTCTTCGCCGTCGCCCAGGCGGTGGCGCGGCGGATGGCCGCGGCGGGCGGGGGGGCGATCGTCAACATCGCCTCGATCACCGGCCTCCGGGTCGCGGGGCAGATCGCCGCCTACGCCGCCTCCAAGGCCGCGGTCGTCCATCTCACGCGGGCCCTCGCGCTCGAATGGGCCCGCCTCGGCATCCGCGTCAACGCCCTCTGCCCGGGCTATGTCGAGACCCCGATCAACGCCGACTTCTTCGCCACCGACGCCGGCAAGGCCCTGATCCGGCGCATCCCGCAGCGCCGGCTCGGCCGGCTCCAGGATCTCGACGCGCCGCTCCTGCTCCTCTGCTCGGAGGGCGGGGCCTACATGACCGGCGCCGTCCTCGTCGTCGACGGCGGCCATCTCGTCTCATCGCTCTAGGGTCTCTGGGGAGCTTCGGCATGGACTTCACCCTCTCGCCGCGGATCGAGGATTTCCGCGCCCGCATCGCCCGCTTCGTCCAGGACGAGGTCCTGCCCGTCGAGGAGAACCGGGCCTCCTGGGACGCCCATGGCAACATCCGCCTCGACTGGCTCGAACCCCTGCGCGAGCGGGCCCGCGCCGCGGGCCTCTGGTGCCTGCAGCTTGAGCCCGAGACGGGCGGCCAGGGCCTCGGCAAGGTCGGCATGGCCGCCTGCTACGAGGAGATGAACCGCTCGCTCTTCGGACCGGCGGTCTTCAACTCCGCCGCCCCCGACGACGGCAACATGATGGTGCTCGAGCAGGCGGCGACCCCGGCCCAGAAGGCGCGCTGGCTCGCCCCCCTCGTCGCCGGGCAGGTGCGGTCGGCCTTCGTCATGACCGAGCCCCATCCGGGCGGCGGCTCGGACCCTTCGATGATCATCACCACCGCCACGCGGCGGGGCGACCACTACGTCATCCGCGGCCGCAAGTGGTTCATCACCGGCGCCACCGAGGCCCGGATCTTCATCCTCATCGCCCGCACCTCCGGCGATGTCCGCCAGGGCCTCACCGCCTTCCTCTTCGACCGCGACCAGCCCGGCTGGCGGATCGACCGGCGGATCCCGATCATGGGCCCCGAGGAGCACGGCGGCCACTGCGAACTCGTCTTCGACGGGCTCGAGATCCCGGCCGAGAACGTCCTCATCGGCGAGGGCGAGGGGCTGCGGCTGACGCAGATGCGGCTCGGCCCGGCGCGGCTCACCCACTGCATGCGCTGGCTCGGGCTTTCCCGGCGCTGCGTCGAGATCGCCCGCACCTACGCCGCCGAGCGCTTCGCCTTCGGCGAAAGGCTCGCGGCGCGCGAGAGCATCCGCCTCATGCTCGGCGATCTCGCCATGCAGATCGAGATCGGCCGGCTCCTGGTGATGAAGGCGGCCTGGGAACTCGACC
Source organism: Paracoccaceae bacterium (assembly GCA_020846995.1). Taxonomy (GTDB): domain Bacteria; phylum Pseudomonadota; class Alphaproteobacteria; order Rhodobacterales; family Rhodobacteraceae; genus JAHDXW01. Next base: position 34,635 of record JADLCV010000168.1, on the reverse strand, counting down.
GCGGCGGCTATGCCCGCAAGGAGGTGTCGATGGCCAAGGTCCACGTCGCCAACCTGCTCCACAAGGCCGCCGACGTCGCGATCCAGATCAACGGCGCCCGCGGCTATTCCGCCGACACCCCCCTCGAATGGATCTACCGCTACGCCCGCCAGGCCCGGCTGGTCGACGGCGCCGACGAGGTTCACCGCATGGTGCTCGAGCGCAACCTTGCCCGCGAGGGGCGCGAGTTCTGGTCCTGGCCCGTGGCCGCGGGCTGAGACGATGTCCCCCCGCCACGACGGCCTCCCGGAGGCGACGGCCGCGACCCTCGGGGCCGATTTCGCGCCGGCCGCGCTCCTGTCCTTCCTCGACGCCACCCTCGGGCGGGCGGACGGCTTCGACCTCGTCCGCATCGCCGGCGGCCAGTCCAACCCGACCTATTTCGTCACCCACGGCAGGGCCCGCATGGTCCTGCGCAAGCAGCCGCAGGGGCCGATCCTGCGCGGCGCCCACGCCATCGACCGCGAGTTCCGCATCCTTTCGGCCCTGCACCCGGCCGGCCTGCCGGTGCCGCGGCCGATCCTCTTCCACGCCGACGCCGGCCTGCTCGGGACGCCCTTCTACCTCATGGAGCGCGTCGAGGGCCGCGTCTTCGCCGACGCCGCCCTTCCCGGCCTGCCGCGCGAGGAGCGGCGGGCGATCTGGATGGGGCTCGCCGACGCCATGGCGGCCCTCCACGGGGCCCGGCCCGAGGCGGTCGGACTGGCCGACCTCGGCCGGCCGGGGACCTACTTCGCCCGCCAGATCGCGCGCTGGACCGGGCAGTGGCGGCAATCGGCGCAGGGCCCGATCCCCGAACTCGACCGCCTCGCCGACTGGCTGCCCGCGAACCTCCCCCCCGACGACGGGGTCACGCGCCTCGCCCACGGCGACTTCCGCATCGGCAACATGATCTTCCACCCGACCGAGCCGCGGGTGGCGGCGATCCTCGACTGGGAACTCGCGACCCTCGGCCATCCCCTCGCCGACCTCGGCTTCTGCTGCATCGCCTTCCACAGCGCGCCGGAGGAATACGGCGGGCTCCTCGGCCTCGACCTCGCCGCCCTCGGGCTGCCGGACGAGGCGGCCTTCGTCGCCCGCTACCGGGCCGGGCGCCCCGACAGCGCCCCCCTCCTGCCCTTCCACCGGGTCTTCGCCCTCTACCGCTTCGCGGTGATCTTCGTCGGCATCGCCGACCGCGCCCGCGAGGGCAGCGCGGCGGGGGCGGACGCGGCGGCGCTCGCCCCCCTCGCCCGCCGCTTCGCGATCCGCGCGGGCGAGATCATCGACGGCGGCCACCCCGAGGGGCGCTAGCCGCCGGGGCCTGTTCGCGCCGGCAGGGGCCTGCGCCCGCAGGCGGGAGGGGGGCGGAACGTCGCCGGTCCCGGCCCTAGCCCTTCGAGACCCGCAGGGTCAGCGGCGGGCGGTCGGGGCCGGCCGTGGCCCTCGGGCCGGCCGGGCCGTGGGCGTCGATGAAGCCGAGGACGAGGGGGCGAATGTTGTTGCGCCACGAGCGGCCGGCGAAGATGCCGTAGTGGCCGGCGCCGGGCTCGACATGGCTGACCTTCTTGTGCGCCGGCACGCCGGTGCAGAGCCCGAGGGCGGCGACGCACTGGCCCGGGGCCGAGATGTCGTCGCCGGTGCCCTCGACGGTCTTGACCGCGACATCGGTGATCTTGCCGATGTCGATGCGCCGGCCGCCGACGCTGAAGACGTTGCGGGCGATCTCGCGGGCCTTGAAGACGCGCTCGACGGTCGAGAGGTAGAACTCGGCCGTCATGTCCATGACCGAGAGATACTCGTCGTAGAAGCGGTTGTGGGCGTCCCGCTCGCTCGCCTCGCCCTTGGCCGCGCGGACCACCTGCTGGAAGAAGGCCTGGCCGTGGCGGTCGGCGTTCATCGAGATGAAGGAGGCGAGCTGGGCGAGCCCGGGATAGACCATGCGCCCGACGCCGGCATACTTGAATCCGACGCGCTGGAGGGCGAGGTGCTCGAGCTGGCCCATGGTGACGCGGCGGCCGAAGTCGGTGACCTCGGTCGGGGCGGCGTCGGGGTCCACGGGGCCCCCGATCAGGGTCAGCGTGCGCGGCTGGGCGGCGGGCTCGGCCTCGGCGAGGAGGGCGCAGGCGGCGAGCGCGAGCGGGGCCGGCTGGCAGACCGCGATCACATGGGTGTCGGGGCCGAGGTGGCGGAGGAAATCGACGAGGTAGAGAGTGTAGTCCTCGACGTCGAAGTCGCCCTGCGAGACGGGGATGTCGCGGGCGTTGCGCCAGTCGGTGACGAAGACCTCGCAGTCCGGCAGCAGGCTCTGCACGGTCGAGCGCAGGAGGGTCGCGTAATGGCCCGACATCGGCGCGACGAGGAGGACGCGGCGCCGGCGCGGCGCCCGGCTCGGAACCTCGAACTGGACGAGGTCGCAGAAGGGCCGCGACTGGCGGACGACGACGCTGACGAGGTGGTCGCGCCCGTCCTCGCCGACGACGGTGCGGATGCCCCAGTCGGGCTTGATGACCATGCGGGCAAAGCTGCGCTCGGTCACCCGCCCCCAGGCCGACATGACCTTGAAGAAGGGATGGGGCACGAGCCCCCAGGCCGGGTAGGAGGCGATCGCCCGGGCCGAGGCGCCGAGCCATTCATTGCTGTTGCGCGCCGTCTCCATAAGGTCGTAGGTCAACATGTAGCGCATGGGCACTCCCGCCGGGGCCGGCCTTGGACATCGCGCCGCCTTCCCCCGGCACGGAGGGGCGGTATGCTGCAAGTGCGAAGATAGAGGGGAAAACCTCCCATGACAACCGAGGAAACGGAACGGCAGGAAAGCCTTGCGCGGCTGAACCGCAACGTCGCGCGGATCGAGGAGCTGTCGCAACGCCTCGTGGCCGCGATGGCCCGCCGCCGCCCCGCCGCCCCCGGCCTGCAGGCGCCGAGCCAGGAGGTCTTCGTCAAGGCGGCCGCGGCCTATTTCGCCGAGATGATGCGCAACCCCTCGAAGATCATCGAGCAGCAGGTCGGCTACTGGGGCAAGACGCTGCGCCACGCGGTCGAGGCCCAGCACCGCCTCGCCCGCGGCAACCTCGAGGCCCCGCCCGACCTCGTGCCGGCCGACCGCCGCTTCGCCAACCCCCTGTGGGACAGCCACCCCTACTTCAACTTCGTCAAGCAGCAGTATCTGATCACCTCCGCGGCCATCACCGAGGCCGTCGGCACGCGCGCCGACATGCCCGAGCGCGAGCGCCGGCGGATCGAGTATTTCACGCGCCAGATCATCGACATGCTGGCGCCGACGAACTTCCTGCCCCTGAACCCCGAGGCGATGCAGAAGGCGGTCGAGACCGAGGGCGAGTCGCTCGTGAAGGGGCTCGAGAACCTCGTCCGCGACCTCGAGACGAACGAGGGCGAGCTTGTCGTCACGCTTGCCGACCGCGATGCCTTCCGGGTGGGCGAGAACCTCGCCACCACCGAGGGCGCCGTGGTCTGGCGCAACCGCCTTTTCGAGCTCATCCAGTATGCCCCCCGCAGCGCCACCGTCCACCGCACGCCGCTCGTCCTCTTTCCGCCCTGGATCAACAAGTTCTACATCCTCGACCTCAAGCCCGCGAACAGCCTCGTGCGCTGGATCGTCGACCAGGGCTTCACGCTCTTCGTGGTCAGCTGGGTCAACCCCGACGCCCGCCATCGCGACGTCGGCATGGACAGCTATGTCGAGGAGGGTTATCTCGCCGCCATCCGCGAGGTCCGCGCGATCACGGGCGAGGCCCAGGTCAACGCCATCGGCTACTGCATCGGCGGCACCACGCTCGCGCTGGCGCTGGCGCTGATGGCAAGGCGCGGCGAGCGCCCGGTGCGCTCGGCCACCTTCTTCACGACCCTCACCGACTTTTCCGACCAGGGCGAGCTTGCCGTCTTCCTCGACGAGGATTTCCTCGCCGCGATCGATCGCGAATGCGCCGACGAGGGCTACCTGCGGTCGTTCTACATGTCGCGCACCTTCTCCTACCTGCGCGCCAACGACCTCATCTACCAGCCCGCCATCCGCAGCTACATGATGGGCGAGACGCCGCCCGCCTTCGACCTCCTCTTCTGGAACGGCGACAGCACCAACCTGCCGGGACGGATGACAGTGGAATACCTGCGCGAGCTTTGCCAGGACGACCGCTTCGCCAGGGGAACCTTCACCATGCTCGGCCACTCCCTCGCGATCGCCGACGTCGCCGTGCCCGTCTGCGCCATCGCCTGCGAGACCGACCACATCGCCGCCTGGCGGTCGAGCTACGCCGGCGTCCGCCAGATGGGCTCGGCCGACAAGACCTTCATCCTCTCCGAATCGGGCCACATCGCCGGCATCGTCAACCCGCCGGGCAAGAAGAAGTATGGCCACTACACCAACGAGGCCATGCCCGGGAGCGCCGAGGACTGGAAGGCCGGTGCGACCCGGCACGAGGGCTCGTGGTGGCCGCGCTGGGGCGAGTGGCTCGCGGCCCGGTCGGGCAAGCGCGTGCCGGCGCGGGCCCCGGGCGACGCCGCCCACCCGGTGCTGGCCGCCGCCCCCGGCACCTACGTCGTCGCCGACCCCGACCGCCAGGGCGCACCTCCCGCGCCCTGACCCCTCCCCGGCCCCGGCCCGCTCGCCGCCGCGGCACCCCGGGCGCGGGGCCCGGGTCGGGGGCTGCGGCGTGGCGCCGCAGAAATCTTGCTGCTATGCGGCAATCCGGGCTTGCAATGCTGCGGTGCGGCATCTATATCGGCGCCATCGGAATGAGGGGGCGGGCCCCCGGGGTCAAGGAGAGACGACGATGGCCAAGACGAACGACTTCACCAAGATCGTGCAGGACATGATGGCGGCGTTCCCGGCGGACGCGCACGGCATGCGGGAGGCGTTCCGCACCCAGGCCGCCTTCGGCGAGAAGATGACCCGCGTCGCCGTCGAGGCGGCCGAGAAGTCGACCGAGATCACCACCCGCTGGACCCGCGACACCCTCGGCCGCATCCAGAACGTGGCCAAGGCCAAGGCCGAGCCGGCGGACTACACCAAGGCGGTGACCGACTTCGCCTCGGGCGCGGCCGAGCTTGCCGCCGAGAACCTCGCGGCCTTCGCCGAGGTGGCCAAGAAGGTCCAGATGGAAACGATCGAGATCATGCTCGCGGCCGGCAAGGACTTCTCCGAGGACGCCACGGCGGCCGTCAAGAAGGCCACGGCCGAGGTGACGGGCTCGGTCAAGCGCACGACCGCCGCCGCCGCCGCCGCCGCCGCCGCGAAGTGACCCCGGAGCGCCGGCCGCACGGGCCGGCGCGACCCCGGACCAGGCAGGGGCGGGCCGGTGCCCGCCCTTTCCTTTTCTGCGGCGCTGGTCTAGCTTCGCGCGCGCAGGCCGACAGGGGAGGGCGCGCGTGGAGAAGACCGACAAGCCGCTCCTCATCAAGCGCTACGCGAGCCGCCGCCTCTACAACACCGAGACCTCGGACTACGTCACCCTCGAGGACATCGCCGGCCTCATCCGGGCCGGGCGCGAGGTGCAGATCGTCGATCTCAAGACCGGCGACGACCTCACGCGCCAGTATCTCCTGCAGATCATCGCCGAGCACGAGAGCCGGGGCGAGAGCGTGCTGCCGCTGACCGTCCTCACCGACCTCGTGCGCGCCTACACGACCGAGGTCCAGGCGATCATGCCGCAGTTCCTCGCCGCCTCCTTCGAGATGCTGCGCGAGGGGCCCTCGAAGATGTTCCAGAACCTCGCCCGGGTGCCGAACCCGATGGCGACGCTGCCGGGCTTCGAGGCCCTCCAGCGCCAGCAGGAGGCGTTCCTGAAGTCGATGATGGGCGGCGGCTGGACGGCGCCGCCGGCAGCGCAGCCCCCGGCCGCGACCCCGACCGAGGAACTCGACGACATCAAGAAGCAGCTGGCCGAACTCCAGGCCAAGCTCTCCCGCCTCGGCCAGTAGCCGCCCGCCGCCCGCGCCCCCTCGCCGTGCTTCCGGGCGCCCGCGTTCATGCGAGCTCGGCGAAGACCCCGGCGAGGGCGGCGTCGAGCTTCTCGAACATCTCGTCCAATTGCGCCGGGGTGAGGATGAAGGGGGGCGCGAGCACGATCGCCTGGCCGAGCGGCCGGCAGATCAGCCCGTGGTCGATGCAGGCGTTGGCGATCCGCTCGCTGACCGAGAGGCGGGCCTCGAAGGGCGTCCGGCTCGCCCGGTCGCGCACCGCCTCGAGCGCGCCCATGAGCCCCCTGGCCCGCCATTCGCCGATGTTGGGGTGCCGCGCCATCAGCGCCGCGAGTCCGGCCGCGAAGCGCGGGGCGAGCGCGCGGACGTTGTCGATCAGCCCCTCACCGAGGACGACGTCGATCGCCTTGAGGGCGATCGCCGCCCCCACCGGATGGCCCGAGGCGGTGAAGCCGTGGGGGAACTCCTCGACCGCCTCGGCCGCCGCCTGGAGGCGGTCGGCAAGGGCGGGGCCGAGGATCACCGCCCCCATCGGGAAGAAGCCGGCGGTGAGGTTCTTCGAGGCGATGATGGCGTCGGGCATGAAGCCGTAGGACTGGCAGCCCCAGACCTCGCCCGTCCGCCCGAAGCCGCAGATGACCTCGTCAGCGACGAGCGGGATGCCGTGGCGGGCAAGGACGGGGGCCAGCGCCTGGAAATAGCCCGCGGGCGGCGGGATGGCCCCGCCCGCCCCCATCACCGGTTCGGCGAAGAAGCCGGCGATGGTCCCGGGCCCCTCGCGGAGGATCGTCGCCTCGAGTTCCTGCGCGAGGCGGGCCGAGAACGCCTCCTCGCTCTCGCCCGGCGCCCCGTGGCGCCAGTGGTGGGGGCAGGTGAGGTGGATGAAGCCCGGCAGCGGCAGGCCGAAGAGGGCGTTGTAGGGCTTGCCCGTCATCGAGGCGGCAACGGCGGTGACGCCATGGTAGCCGCCGGTGCGGGTGAGGATCTTGCGCCGCCCGGGGTGGCCCTCGACGGCGGCGAGGAACCACAGCATCTTGACCATGGTGTCGTTGGCCTCGGAGCCCGAGTTGGTGTAGAAGACGCGCCCGCGCGCGAAGGGCGAGACCGCGACCAGCCGCTCGGAAAGCTCCACCGCCCGGTCGGAGATGCGGCCGAAGAAGGCGTGGTAGCCCGGCAGGCGCGCATACTGCGCCTGGGCGGCGGCGATCAGCCCGGGATGGTCGAAGCCCGCGACCATGTTCCAGAGCCCGGAGTTGGCATCGAGGTAGCGCCGGCCGTGGACGTCGACGACATAGGGGCCCTCGCCCCTCGTGATGACGACGGCGCCGCGGGCATGGACCGAGGGCAGGTCGGTGAAGCCGTAGAGGGAATGGCGGTCGGCGCGCATCTCCCAGGAGTTCGGGGTCTCGTCGGGCATGGCGGCATCCTTCGGTCTTTCACCCTGCCATAGCGGGCCGACGGGGCGGCGACAATCGCGCGGCTCAGATGCCCAGCCGGTCGCGCAGCGCATACCAGCTCATGGCCAGGACGAGGAGCGGATGGCGGAGCGCCATGCCGCCGGGGAAGGCCGGCACCGGCAGGCGGGCCATGAGGTCGAAGCGGCCCGCCTGCCCGGCCGCCGCCTCGGCCAGAAGCCGGCCGGCGAGCGTCGCGAAGGCGACCCCGTGGCCCGAGTAGCCCCCCGCCGACAGGATGCCCGGCCCCGGCCGGGCGAGGTGGGGCAGCCGCGAGCGGGTGATGGCGAGCGTGCCGCCCCAGGCATGGGTCAGGGTGACGCCGCCAAGCTGGGGAAAGATGCGCTCGAGCGGCCGGCGGACGAGGCCCGCGATGTCGGCGGGAAAGCGCCAGCCGTAGGTCTCGCCCCCCCCGAACAGCAGCCGGCCGTCGGGCGTGGGGCGGAAGTAGTTGAGGACGAAGCGGTCGTCGGCGACCGCGAGGGGCGCGCCGAGGACCGTCGCGAGGCGCCCGCCGAGGGGCTCGGTGGCAACGATGAAGGTGTTGATCGGCATCACTCGCGCGGCGACAGCCGGAGCGAGGTCGCCGAGATAGCCGTTGCCGGCCAGGATCGCCTGATGCGCCTCGAGGCGCCCCTCGGCGGTCTCGACCGAGGGGCGCGGGCCCGCGTGCAGGCGGAGGACGCGGCTTTGTTCGTGGAGGCTGGCGCCGGCGGCGGCGGCGGCGCGGGCAAGCCCGAGCGCGAAGGCGAGCGGGTGGAGGTGGCCGGCGCCGCGGTCGACAACGCCGCCGCGGTAGCGGGGCGAGCGCACGAGGGCGGCGAAGTCCGCGGCCTCGAGGCTCTCGATCGCGCCGTAGCCGTAGTGGCGGGCGAGATGGCGCGCCCCGGCCGCAAGCCGGCGGGCACCGGCGGCCGACGAGGCGGCATAGGCGATGCCGTCCCGCCAGTCGGCGGCGATGTCGTGGGCGGCGATCAGGCCGCGGACGAGCGCCTTGGCCTCCTCGGCAAGGTCCCAGAGCGCCCGCGCGTCGGCCGCTCCGACCAGCCCTTCGAGCCGCTCCTGGTCGAGGCGGAGGCCCGAGCCGACCTGCCCGCCGTTCCGCCCCGAGGCGCCCCAGCCCACGCGATGGGCCTCGAGGAGGACGACCGACAGCCCGGCGCGGGCGGCATGGAGCGCCGCCGAGAGCCCGGTGTAGCCGCCGCCGACGATCGCGACATCGGCCCGCCGGTGGCCGGCGAAGGGCGGGAAGGGCGCGAGCGGCGCCGCCGTCGCCGCATACCAGCTTCGCGGGTATTCGCCGGGGCGGTCGTTGGCCGTCAGGAGGTTCATACGTTGAGCAGCAGGTGCTCGCGCTCCCAGGGGCTGATGACCTGGAGGAACTCCTTGTATTCCAGCCGCTTGACCGAGCCGTAGACGGCGCAGAACTCGCCCCCGAGGACCTCGCGCACGGGCTTGCAGTCGTCGAACAGGTCGAGCGCGTCGCCGAGCGTGAAGGGCAGCTCGTCCTTGGCGAGATAGGCGTCGCCGATGAACTCGGGCTTGGGCAGCTTCCGCTCCTTGAGCCCGAGATAGCCGCAGGCGAGCGAGGCGGCGAGCCCGAGGTAGGGGTTGCAGTCCATCCCCGCGAGGCGGTTCTCGATCCGGCAGGCCTGGGGCTCGGAGATCGGCACCCGGAGGCCGGTCGTGCGGTTGTCGCGGCCCCATTCGAGGTTGATCGGGGCCGCGAAGTCGGGGACGTAGCGGCGGTAGCTGTTGACGTAGGGGGCGAGGACCGCGATCACCGCCGGCAGGTAGGTCTGCATGCCGGCGATGAAATGCTGGAAGACCTCGGTCTCGGCCCCGGCCTCGTCGGAGAAGATGTTGCGGCCGGTGCGCGCGTCGGCGACCGAATGGTGGATGTGCATGGCCGATCCGGGCTCGTCCTCGATCGGCTTGGCCATGAAGGTCGCGAAACAGTCGTGGCGCAGCGCCGCCTCGCGGATCAGGCGCTTGAAGTAGAAGATCTCGTCGGCCAGCGCGACGGGGTCGCCGTGCTGGAGGTTGATCTCGACCTGGCCCGCGCCCCCCTCCTGGAGGATGCCGTCGATCTCGAAGCCCTGTGCCTCGGCAAAGTCGTAGATATCGTCGATGACGGGGCCGTATTCGTCGACGGCCGACATCGAATAGGCCTGGCGCGCCGCCGCCCGCCGCCCCGACCGCCCCATCGGCGGCTCGATCGGCTTCGCGGGGTCGATGTTGCGGGCGACGAGGTAGAACTCCATCTCGGGGGCGACGATCGGCGTCCAGCCCTCGGCGCGGTAGAGGTCGCAGACGCGCTTGAGGACGTTGCGGGGGGCGACCGGCACGGGCCGGCCGGCCTGGTCGAAGACGTCGTGGATGATCTGGATCGTCACGTCCGCCGTCCACGGCGCCGCCGAGGCGGTGCGGAAGTCGGGGACGAGGATCATGTCGGGCTCGGTGAAGGCCTCGGCCGGGCTGTCGGCCCAGTCGCCGGTGATCGTCTGCAGAAAGATCGAGTTCGGCAGGTAGAAGCGCGGCTGCTTGGCGAACTTCGAGGCCGGCATGGCCTTGCCGCGGGCGATGCCGGTGATGTCGGGAACGATGCACTCGACCTCGTCGAGGCGGCGGTCGGCGATGTAGGCGCGCGCCGCCTCCGGCAGGGCGTCGGTCCAGTCAGACATGGCGGGCGGCTCCGCGGTCATGGAAGAACTCGGTGATGCGGGCGGCGAGCGCGCCGGCGTCGGTCGCCTCGTCCAGCCGGGCGCGGGCGGCCTCGAGACGGCCCGCGGGCACGACGCCCCGGCCGCGCGTCTCCATGAGCCCGCCGATGAAATCCGCATCGAACTCGGGATGGGCCTGGACGGTGAGGGCGGGCCCGGCGTAACCGAGGGCCGCGACCGGGCAGGCGGGGCTGCTCGCGATCACCCGCGCCTCCGGCGGGGGCATCGTCACCTGGTCCTGGTGCCAGGCGTTGAGGCGCAGGGTGCGGTCCCCGAAGTCGTAGTCCTGGGGGCCGACCTGCCAGCCCGCGGCCGCCTTCTCGACCCGCCCGCCGAGCGCCTGGGCGATGATCTGGTGACCGAAACAGATGCCGACGAGCGGCACGCCCTCGGCGTAGGCCGTGCGGATGAAGGCCTCGAGACGGGGAATGAAGGGCAGGTCGTCGTAGGCGCCATGGCGCGAGCCGGTGAGAAGCCAGCCGTCGGCGTCGTGGACACCGGCGGGAAAGTCGCCCGCGACGACGCGCCAGGCGCGGAACTCGAAGCCCTGCCCGGCCAGGAGCCGGGCGAACATGTCGGGATAGCTGCCGTGGCGCACCCGAAGTTCTTCGGGCGCGAGGCCGGTCTCGAGGATGCCGATGCGCATGGGGGTGTCCGGGATGTTCGCGGGCAAGGTATGCGCAGGGCGCCCGGCCAGCAAGGCCCTGCCGGCGGCCGCCCGCCCCCCCGTTCCCGTCCCGGTCGAGGGGCCACCCGCCGCGCGCGCGCCGCCCGGGGCCCCTGTCCGCTCCTTCAGGGGCCGGCCTGCGGCGCCGGCCCCGCGGGTGCGGGGCGGTCAAAGGCATAGCCGAAGCGGGCGATGTCCTCGGCGCAGAGGCGGGCGAGAAGGCGGGCGTCGGCATCGCTGTAGAGGGTGCGGTAGTCGCGCGGCCGGAGGGTCGCGTTGGCGTGCGGGAGGGGTGCGAGGCAGAGCCCGAGGCGGGCCTCGAGAAGCGGCAGGTCGTCCTCGAGCCGCTCGAGCCGGAGCCAGAGGCCGCAGCGATCGACGCCCGCGGGGTCGGTGACATAGGCGCCGAAGCGGTCTGCGGCGAGGCTCGCCTGCGTCCGCGGGTGGTTGAGGAAGGCCGCGAAGTCCGTCGCGCGGGCCAGCGCCACCGCGGGATGGCCGAAGCGCTGGCCGCGCAGCCAGTGATAGAGGCTGACGACGCGGTCCCAGGGGTTCCGGACGAGGGTGAAGACGAAGAGCCTCGCCATCGCCTCGGGGCTGACGAGCCCCTCGATGTCGGAGAGGCGGGAGTGCTTCCAGAGCCGCCCCGCGGCCCGCGCGCCCCGCAACCGGCCCCGGCGGGCCCGCGCCTTGGAGGTGTCGCCGATGAGGATGTCCGCCGCCGCCGCCCGCGCCTCGAGCGCAAGCGCCAGCGAGGTGCCGCCGGTCTTGGGGATGTGGACGAAAAGGAAGCCGCGCCCGGGCGAGAGGTGCATCACACGGTCCGGCGCCTCAGTCGGCCCGGCGGCGGCCGCGGGCCGCAAGGAGGCGGGCGAACCCCGCCACCCCGCGCGCGAATCGCCGCTCGACCCGGCCCTGCGCGAGGCCGAGCGAGGCGAGGACGAGGCGGGCGGCGAAGGTCCGGGGCCGGATCTCGAGGCTCACGGCGAGGCGCGTGCGGCCGGGGCCGAGCGCGGCCAGCGCGACCTCGCCCGTGCCGAGGATCCCCTCGCCCTCGAGGCCGAAGCCGAGCCGCTCGGGCGCCTCCTCGGCCACAAGGCGGACGCCGAGGCGGCGGTCGGCCCCGCGCAGGCGGAAGCGCGCCTCCCACTCGGTGCCGGCCCCGCCGGCGCCCGCGCGCGCAAGTTCGACCCGGTGCTCGCGCGCCAGCGCCTCGAGATGGTCGAGGTCGGTCAGCGCCGCCCAGAGGCGGGCGCGGGGGAGCGAGACGTCGTGGCTCGCGGCCAGGCGCACCTCCGGCCCCGTCAGTCGAGCCGGTCGGACAGCCAGGCCTCGATCAGGAAGCGCGCGATCGCCCCCCGGCGCGGCGGCCGGACGCGGGCGTGGCTGCCGGCGAGGACGTCGACCATCGCCTCGCGCGTCAGCCACAGCGCATCCTCGAGTTCCTCGGGGTCGGCCGTGATCGCCTCGCCCAGGGCCTCGGCGGCGCAGCCGATCATCAGCGAGGCGGGATAGGGCCAGGGCTGCGAGGCGAGGTAGCGGACGGCGCCGACGGCGACGCCCGTCTCCTCGGCGACCTCGCGGCGCACCGCCGCCTCGATCGTCTCGCCGGGCTCGATGAAGCCCGCCAGCAGCGAATACATCCCCTCGGGCCAGGCCCGCGAGCGGCCGAGGAGGACGGCATTGGCGCGGGTGACGAGCATGATGACGACCGGGTCGGTGCGCGGGAAGTGGCTCGCCCCGCAGGCCGGGCAGGCGCGCTGCCAGCCGGCCGCGGCGGGGGCCGAGGCGGCCCCGCAGCGGGCGCAGAAGCGGTGCGTCGCGTGCCAGCCGAGAAGCGCCTTGGCGGTCGCCGCAAGCTCGGCCTCGCGCGGCGAGAGGCGGGTCATGACCCCGCGCAGTTCGGCAAAGCGGTGGTCGGGCGGCATCAGCGGGTGGCCCTGCTCGGTGGGGTCGAAGAAGGCCGCCGCGGCGGCGGCATCGACGCCGGCCGGCTCCCAGCCGGCGAGGTCGGCGGCGAAGACCGGCGCCTCGCCCCCCGCCCCCCCGCCGAGGCCGATGAAGGCCGGCGGCTCGGCCGCCGCGGCGAGGGCGGCATGGCCCGCGGGGAGGAGCCCGAGCCGGTCGCGCCCCTCGCCCGCGATCACCGTCTTGCCGCGCCAGAGGGGCAGGACGCGGGCCTCGGGGTGGGCCAGGGCCGCCGCCGCCGCCCCCGGCCGCGTGCGCAGCGCCGCCGCCCGGTCGCGCCCGGTGCCGCCGAAGGTCACCGTCTCTGCCCAGCGCATCCGCCACCCTCCCCGCGCCCGCCCCCCCGGGGGCCGCCCGCCCCGCCGGTGGTTCCGGCGGCGCAGGGCCACCCTCGCCCCGCGCGCGCCGGGCCTCCATTGCCACGACCGCGCCCGCCGCGCAACGCCGGGGGCGCCCGGGCGGGCGGGCGCGCCCGCGCCGACCCGCGCCGGCCAGCCTGGGGGGCGTGGCCCAACCAACCCAGGATTGCGAAATTCCCCGGCCCCGGCGCCGCCCGGCCGTTGCCAGCCCGCCCGGGCCCGCCCTAGGGTCCGGCCCCGGAGGGGGGCGGGCGCCCCCGCGCGCGTGGCCGTCCCGGCGCCCGCCGCGGGGCCCGCGCCCCGGAGCGTCGCGAGGGGGAAGCGAGCGTGCAGCACGTCCGGACGGCGCCGCCACCCGACGCCGGCGGCGCCCTTCCCGCAGGGGCGGCGCCGCCCGGGGCAGGCGCAGGCCGTCCACGCCTGCGCCTGATCGCGACCACCGACCTTCACGCGACGATCCTGCCCTGGGACTATTTCGCCGACCGTCCCGCCCCCGGGATCGGCCTCGCCCGCGCCGCCGGCCTCGCCCGCCGGCTCAGGGCGGCGGCGCCGGCGAGCCTTCTTCTCGACAACGGCGACTTCCTCCAGGGCAGCCCCCTCGGCGATCTCGTCGGGATCGGGCGCGGCCTGGCCGCGGGCGAGGTCCATCCCGTGATCGCGGCCATGAACGCCGCCGGCTACGATGCCGCGACGATCGGCAACCACGAGTTCGACTACGGCCTGCCCTTCCTCGAGCGGGCGCTTGCGGATGCGCGCTTTCCCGTCGTCTCGGCCAATGCCGCCCTCGCGCTCGGGGCCGGGCCGCGCCAGGACCGCCTGCTCCTGCCCCCCTGGGTGATCGTCGAGCGTGCGCTCGCGGGCGGGGCCGGGGGGGAGCGGCCGCTCCGGGTCGGGCTTATCGGCTTCCTGCCGCCGCAGACGACGATGTGGAACGCCCGCCACCTCGCCGGCCGCCTTTTCGTGCGCGACATCGTCGAGGCTGCCCGCGCCTTCGTGCCCGAACTGCGCGAGGCCGGCGCCGAGGTCGTCGTCGCCCTCGCCCATACCGGCATCGGCGCCGCCCGCCACGCCCCGGGGATGGAGGACGCGGCCCTCCCCCTCGCCCGCCTGCCCGGCATCGACGTCGTCCTCGCCGGCCACAGCCACCTCGTCTTTCCCGGCGCGGCCTTCGCCGGCCGGCCCGGGCTCTCGGTGGCCCGGGGGACGATCGCCGGCCGGCCGGCGGTGATGGCCGGGGCGGGGGGCAGCCACCTCGGCAGCGTCGATGTCGCGGTCGCAGCCGGGGCGGCCGGGGCGGCCGGGGCGGAGGGGGCGGGCGCGACGGGCGGGGCGGGCGCGACGGGCGGGGCGGGCGGCTGGCGGCCGGAGCGCGGCCGCGGCCGCGCCCGGCCGGTGGCGCGGCGGCGCGCGGGCGGGGGGATGCGCGCCGCGGCCCCCGCCTGCCCCGCGGTCAGCGCCGCCGCCCGGCCCTGGGACGCCGAGGTGCGTGCCGCGCTCGACCGGCCGGCGGGGACAACGCGGACGGCCCTCCAGAGCTACTTCGCCCTCGTCGCCCCTGACCCCGTCCTCGCGCTCGTGGCGGCGGCGCAGACGGCCCATGTCCGCGCCCGCCTCGCCGGCGGCGCGGCGGCGGGGCGGGCGATCCTGGCGGCGGTCGCGCCGGCGCGCGCGGGCGGCCGCGGGGGGCCCGCGAACTATGCCGACATCGCCGCCGGGCCCCTGACGATGCGCGATGTCGCCCAGCTTTTCCCCTATCCGAACCAGCCCTGCGCGCTCGCCCTCTCGGGCGCCGAGGTGGCCGAATGGCTCGAGCGGGCGGCCGGCCAGTTCCTTCGCGTCAGGCCCGGGGCGCAGGACGCGGCCCTGATCGACCCCGCCTTTCCCTGCCACAACTTCGATGTCGTCCACGGGCTCGGCTACACGATCGACCTCGCCCGGCCGGCCCGCTACGACGCCGAGGGGCGGCTGGTTGAGCCGGGGTCGCGGCGGGTCGGCGCGATCACGCTCGCCGGCCGGCCGCTCGACCCCGCCGAGGCGGTGATCCTCGTCACCAGCGACTACCGCGCCGCCGGCGGCGGGGGTTTCCCCGGCGCCGGCGCCGCGCGGCGCGTGGTGCTCGCGGGGCCGCCGACCTGCCGGGAGGTGCTCGCCGCCCATCTCGCCCGCGCCGGCCCCGTCGAATCCTCCCCCGTCGAGGTCTGGCGCTTTGCGCCCATGCCCGGGACGACCGTCGTCTTCGACTCCGGGCCGGGCGCGCTCGCCCATCTGCCGGCGCCGGGCGGGCGGGCGATCGCGCCCGCGGGCGACGGCGAGGGCGGCTTCCGGCGCTTCCGCCTCGCCCTCTGAAAGGGCGCCCGCGACCGTTGCCGCTCGCGGCCGGGAGGGCTAAGCTCGGTCCCCGGATGAAGCGCGGGCGGAGACCACGATGACGGCGCTGAGCCGCTACCAGCGCCTCGAATGCGTGGGGCTGTGGCGCGAGGGACCGGGGGCGCAGCGGCGCGAGGTCGCGGTCGCCTTCGGCGCGGCGACGCTCGTCATCGCCGAGATGCGGAGCGGTCTCGCGCTCGCCCACTGGTCGCTGCCGGCGGTCGTGCGGCTGAACCCCGGCGCCCTCCCGGCCCTCTACGCCCCCGGCGCCGAGGCGCCCGAGACGCTCGAGATCGACGATGCCGACATGATCGCCGCCGTCAGCACCGTGCGCGCGGCCCTCGACGGCAGGAGCCGGCGGGGGGGCTCGCGGCGGGGGCCTCTCGCCCTCGCCCTTCTCCTCGCGGGCGGGGTGGCCGTGGCCCTCTGGCTGCCCGCGGCGGTCGTCGGCCATGCCGCCGCGATCGTGCCCGCGGCCCGGCGCGCGGCCATCGGCCGGGCGCTTCTCGCCGATGCCGAGGCGCGCTTCGGCCCGGCCTGCCGGGCCCCCGCGGCGACGGCGGCGCTCGCCCGCCTGGGCGCGGCCCTGCCCGGGCCCCCGGGGGGCGAGATCGTCGTCCTGCCGGCCGGCCCCGCGCTCGCCGCCCATCTCCCGGGCGGCATCGTCATCCTCGCGCGGGCGCTCGTCGAGGACGAGGAGGGCCCCGAGGCGGCCGCGGCGGCGATCCTCGCCGAAAGGCTCCGGGCCGAGACGGCCGACCCCCTCGTCGCCGTCCTCGCCGCGGCCGGGCTCGGGGCGACGTTCACCCTCCTGACCTCGGGCGACCTGCCGGCGGGGGCGCTCGCGGGGCTCGGGGCGGCGGGCCTCGCCGCCCCCGCGCGCCCCCTCGATCTTGCCCTTCTCGACCGCCGCCTTGTCGCGGCGGGGGTCGCCGGGGGGCCCTACGCGAGGCGGGCGGGGCTTGACCCCGCGCGCCTCGCCGGGGCGGCCGGGGCGCCCCCCCTCCTCGGCGACGACGCCTGGGTCGCGCTCCAGGGCCTCTGCGGCGGCTGAGGCCCCCCCGCGGGGGGGTCGCCGGCCGGCGCGGGACGGCCCGCGCCCCGGCGGGCGGGCGCGGCGGGCATCAGCCGGGGCGGAAGCGCCCGCCCCGCCCCGGCCGCGCGCCCGCCACCGCGACCGCGACCGGCCTGGGCGGTGCCGGGCCGACCGCCGGCGGCGCCGGCAGGCGGGCGGCGGGCGGCACGTCGCCTTCGCCCGCGGCCAACCCCATCACCCGGATGCCGAACTGGGCGCCCCCGAAGACGATGCCGTTGAAGGCGACAAGGAGGAAGACGGCGAGCCCGCCGCCGCGAACATGGGTGACGAGATGGCCGAGGCCGCCGACGTCGAGAAGAAGGAGGAGGAGGGTGAACAGGCCCCCGAGGAGGAAGCCCAGGGCGACCTGGCGGAGGTAGAGGCGCACGAGTGCGGGCATGCGGGCCCTCCCTGCATCCGGTCCGCCCGGGGGGACGGCCGGCCGGGTCAGAACGCCTCCGGCCGGGCCTCGCGGGCCATGGTGTCGAGGACGCCGTTGACGAAGCCCGGCTCCCGCCCCTCGGGAAAGAAAGCCTTGGCGATCTCGACGAACTCGCTGATGACGACCCGCGGCGGCGCCGTCCCGGCGACGAGTTCGGCCCCGGCGGCGCGGAAGAGCGCCCGGAGGGTCGGGTCGATGCGGTCGATCGGCCAGCCGGCATCGAGGGCGCGGCCGGTCATCTGGTCGATCCGCGCCTGGGGGTTCACGGCATCGCCGACCAGGCGGCGGAAATGGGCCGGATCGGCCTCGGCGAGCACGACCTCGCCCTCGGGCAGGCCGAAGCGGTGGGCCTCGAACTCGGCCACCACGGCCTCGACGGTCTGGCCCGACGCCTCCATCTGGAAGAGGGCCTGGACGGCGCGCAGCCGCGCGGCCGAGCGCCGGCGGCGGTGCCCGGCCTCGCCCCCGTGATGGCCGGCGGGCGTCATCGGCGCCCGGGGTCACTGGCCGCGGGTGGCACCCCGGCGACGAAGCCGACCGAGCGCGGCGCCTCGGCGAAGCGGCGCGCGAGGGCCACGAGATGGAGCGCCGCGGCCGCGGCGCCGCCGCCCTTGTCCTCGCCCGCGGGGTCGGCCCGCACCTCGGCCTGGGCGCGGTTCTCGACCGTCAGGATGGCATTGCCGATGCAGGCCCCCTCGAGCCCGAGCGCGAGCAGCCCCCGGTTGCTGAGGGTGCTGACGATCTCGTAATGCGTGGTCTCGCCGCGGATGACGCAGCCGAGGGCGACAAAGCCGTCATGGCCGCCGTGGCGGAGGGCGAGGCGGATCGCCGCGGGGATCTCGAGCGCGCCCGGAACCGCCACCTCCTCGACGTCGGCCCCGGCCGCGGCGAGCGTCGCCCGCGCCCCCGCCCGCAACTGATCGGCGATGTCGCCGTAATAGGGGGCGACGACGAGGAGGACGCGCACGGGGCGGTCGAAGACCGGAAGCGGCAGGGTGTCGTGACGTTCGGCGATGGCCATGGCTCAGCCCCTCGGGATCGGCCGCGTGTCCTCGATCGCGAGCCCGTAGGCCTCGAGGCCGACGATCCGGGGCCGGGGCGAGTTGGTGACGAGGATCAGCCGGTGGAGCCCGAGGGCGGCGAGGATCTGGGCCCCGAGCCCGTACTGGCGCAGCGTCTGCGGGCTTGCCACGTCGGCGGTCGGGAGCTTGAGCGCGGTGTCGCGCAGGAGGACCACGACACCGCGGCCCTCGGCGGCGATGAGGCGCATCGCCCCGGCGAGGTCGCCGGCATGGGCGAGCCCGATGCCGAGGACGTCCTCGAGGGGGTCGAGCGCGTGCATCCGCACGAGGACCGGCTCGGCGGCGGTGATGTCGCCCTTGGTCAGCACGACGTGCTCGGCGCCCTGGGTCTCGTCGGTGAAGACGCGCATCAGCCAGTCGCCGCCGAAGACCGAACGGACGCGCCGCACGGCGGTCTCGTTGACGAGGTTGTCGTAGCGGCGGCGGTAGGCGATGAGGTCGGAGATGGTGCCGATCCTCAGCCCGTGGCGCTGGGCAAAGGCGACGAGGTCGGGCAGCCGGGCCATGGTGCCGTCCTCGTTCATGATCTCGCAGATGACCCCGGCCGGGTTCAGCCCCGCCAGCCTGGCGACATCGACCGCCGCCTCGGTATGGCCGGCGCGCACGAGGACGCCCCCCTCGCGGGCGCGGAGGGGAAAGACGTGGCCGGGGGTGGCGATGTCGGCCGCGCCCTTGGTGGGGTCGATCGCGACCGCGACCGTGCGCGCCCGGTCATGGGCCGAGATCCCCGTCGTCACCCCCTCGCGGGCCTCGATCGAGAGGGTGAAGGCGGTCTCGTGGCGGCTCGAGTTCTTGGGCGACATGAGCGGCAGGCCGAGGGCGTCGATGCGGGCCCCCGGCAGCGCGAGGCAGATCAGCCCGCGGCCGTGCATGGCCATGAAGTTGATCGCCTGCGGCGTGCACATCTGGGCGGGAATGACGAGGTCGCCCTCGTTCTCGCGGTCCTCGTGGTCGACGAGGATGAGCATGCGGCCGTTGCGGGCGTCCTCGATGATCTCCTCGACGGGCGAGATCGCGGCGGCAAACTCGCCGGTGCTGTCGGTCATGGGGCGCAATCCCTGGCGGCGCGGACGGGCGGGGCGGGAACCCCGCGTCAGGGCCGATACATCAGCGCCGCGGCCTTGGCCAGAGCCCGCGGGCACCGGCGCGGCCCCCCCGGCCGGGGGACGCCCCCGCCCTCCCGCCTCAGGCCGACCACTCCCGCAGCCGGGCGACGTAGCGGGCGAGGGTGTCGACCTCGAGGTTGACGCGGTCGCCCGCGGCCACCCTGCCCCAGGTCGTCACGAGCTTGGTGTGGGGGATGAGGTTGATGCCGAACTCCGCCCCCGCCACCTCGTTCACGGTCAGCGAGGTGCCGTTGAGCGCGACCGAGCCCTTGGGCGCGAGAAAGCCCGCCAGCGGGCCCGGCGCCCGCAGCCGCACGCGCGTGCTCGCCCCCTCGGCGGTCACGGCGACAACCTCGGCCACCCCGTCGACATGGCCCTGGACGATGTGGCCGCCAAGCTCGTCGCCGACCCGGAGCGCCCGCTCGAGGTTGACGCCCCGGCCCGGCCCCCAGTCGCCGACCGTCGTCTTCGCGACCGTCTCGGCCGAGACGTCGACCTCGATCCATGGCGCCTCGCCGCCGCCGCGACCGACCACCGTCAGGCACACCCCGTCGCAGGCGACCGAGGCGCCGTGATCGAGGCGGAGGGCATCGAAGGTGGTGGCGATCCGCACCCGCAGGTCGCCGGGCCGGCTCAGCGCCACAACCCGGCCGACGTCGGTGATGATCCCGGTGAACATGCGCGGCCCTTCCCTTGCGATCGAGCTAACCCGGGCAGCGGCGTCCCGCAAGGCCCCCGTCCCCCCTGCCCGGCCCCCCTCCCCGCCCCATTGCCGCCCCACTCCTGCCGCGGGCGCGGGCGAGGCTTGCCTTTCGCCGACCGGCCGCGGCAGGTTCCGGGGGCGAGGGAGGATCGGGGGGGGGTCGGGGACGGGGATGGCGGGGACGGCGACGGGGGACGGGGGCGAGGCGGGCAGGCCGCCGCCGGCCGGGCGGCTGACCGGGGCGGGCCGGCGTTTCCTCCTCCTCCAGGGGCCGCACGGGCCCTTCTTCGCCAGCCTCGGGGCCATGCTCGGGCGGGCCGGGGCCGAGGTCTGGCGGGTCGGCTTCAACCAGGGCGACCGCGCATTCTGGCGCGACTGCGCCCGCTACATCGCCTTCCGCGACCGCCCCGAGGCCTGGCCGGCCGCACTCGCGGCACTCGTCGCCGGCCACGCCATCACCGACATCGCGCTCTACGGCGACACCCGCCCGGTCCACGCCGCGGCCGTGGCGGCGGCGCGCGCCCGCGGGCTCACGCTCCACGTCTTCGAGGAGGGCTACCTGCGCCCCTACTGGGTCACCTACGAGCGCGGCGGCGCCAACGGCCATTCGCGGCTGATGGAGCTTGGGGTGCGCGACATGCAGGCCGCGCTCGCCCGCTGCGACCCCGACCTGCCCGACGCCCCGGCGCGCTGGGGCGACATGCGCGAGCACATCCTCTTCGGCGCCCTCTACCACGCCTGCGTCCTCGCCAACAACCGCGGCTACCCGCATTTCCGCTCGCACCGCGCCGAATCGGTCGCGGCCGAGTTCGCCCTCCACCTCCGGCGGCTGCTCCTGATGCCGGTCCACGGCCTCCAGCGCTACCTCGCCAGCCGGCGCATCCGCCGGGGCGGATTTCCCTACCATCTCGTGCTCATGCAGCTGGCCCACGACGCTAGCTTCCGCGACCACGGCCCCTTTGCCTCGCAGACGGCCTTCGTCGCCGCCGTGGTCGAGGGCTTTGCCCGCGGCGCCCCGGTCCACCATCACCTGATCTTCAAGGCCCACCCGCTCGAGGACGGCCGCGCCCCGATCGCCGCCGCGATCGCCGCCGCCGCCCGCGCCCAGGGCGTCGCCGGGCGGGTCCATCTCGTGCGCGGCGGCAAGCTCGCCTTCCTGCTCGACCGCGCCCGCAGCGCCGTGACGGTGAACTCGACCGCCGCCCAGCAGGCCCTCTGGCGCGGCCTGCCCCTCAAAGTCTTCGGCCGCGCCGTCTACGCCAAGCCCGAATTCGTCTCGGCCCAGCCCCTCCCCGAGTTCTTCGCCGCCCCGACCCGCCCCGACCGCCGCGCCTACCGCGACTACCGCCGCTACCTGCTCGAGACCTCGCAGGTTCCCGGCAGCTTCTACGGGGCGCGCGGGCGGCGCGAACTCCTGCGCCAGGTCGTCGACCTCATGCTCGCGGCCGAGGATCCCTACGATGCGCTCCGCGACGGCAAAGCGGCACCGCGGCAACAGTTGCGCCTCGTGACCTGAGGCGCGCTCCGCGGGCTTTCATTTTCGCGCGCCTTTCCGTATCGTTACGAAAAAAAGTCGAGGCAGCTTCCAGGCAAGGAGCGCGTGCAGTGAAAGCGACGGCGGGAACGGCGGCCAGATTCCTGGCCGTGGTGGCGTTTGTGGCCACGGTCGCGGGCTGCGGCCTGCCGCGCCCGGGGCCCACCAAGGGCGAGATCTTCGCCGGTTCGGTGCAGCGCGAGGGCGATGCCTTCGTCGTCGCCGTCAACGACCGCGTGACGCGGGCCACCGCGGCCATTCCCGCCCTGGGCTTCGGCGCCGCCCTCGAGGGGGCGGGGCAGCTCGGATCGGACGTCATCAACCCCGGCGACGTCCTCGGCATCACCATCTACGAGAACGTCGAGGACGGGCTTCTTGCCTCGGCCGGCCAGAAGGTCTCGCTGATCGACGAGGTCCAGGTCGACGGCGCGGGCTTCATCTTCGTGCCCTACGCCGGCCGGCTCCGGGCCGCCGGCAACACGCCCGAGGCGCTGCGCGCCCTCATCACGGCGAAGCTCGACGTCCAGACCCCCGACCCGCAGGTCCTCGTCCGCCGCCTCGCCGGCGACGGCTCGACGGTCTCGGTCGTGGGCGGGGTCGGCGCCCAGGGCGTCTATCCGATCGAACGGCCGACGCGGACCCTGACGGCGATGCTCGCCCGCGCCGGCGGCGTCATCATCCCGCCCGAGACCGCCGTCATCACCCTGACCCGCGGCGGCACCCAGGGCCGCATCTGGTTCCAGGATCTCTACGAGCGGCCGCGGTCGGACATCGCGCTTCGCAACGGCGACCGCATCCTCGTCCAGGAGGACACCCGCGCCTTCACCGTCCTCGGTGCCACCGGGACGCAGAACCGCGTCCCCTTCGAGACCCAGGTGCTCTCGGCGGTCGAGGCGCTCGCGATCGTCGGCGGGCTCAACTCCGACTTCGCCGACCCGACCGGCGTCTTCGTCTTCCGCACCGAGCCGGCCGAGATCGCCAACGCCGTCCTCGGCCGCGACGACCTCGCCGGCGACCAGCGCTTCGTCTACGTCCTCGACCTGACCGAGCCCCTCGGGATGTTCCTCGCCCGCGACTTCGTCATCCGCGATCAGGACCTCGTCTATGTCACCGAGGCGCCCTATGTCGCCTGGCAGAAGATGCTCGCCGCCCTGACCGGCGTGACCGGGGCCGCGGCCTCGATCCGCTCGGCGACCGACGGCGGCAGCGGCAGCTAGATCCCTTCCGGGGGGGTCCCCCGGCGAGGAGGACGATGACGGGCCCCGACCCTCCGGTCGCCGGCGGCGCCCCACCCCGGCGGCCCTTTGCCTTCACGCTCGGCCTTCTCCGCCCCGGGCGGGTGCGGCGCATCCTCTCGGCGGCCCTCGGGGCCCCGCGCCCGGGGCTTCCCCGTGCCGGCGACCGCGTCCTCGTCTGGGGACGAAGCCCCCATGCGGCGCGGGGCGAGGCGATCGCGCGGGCCCGCGGGGCGGCGCTCGTCCGCGTCGAGGACGCCTTCCTGCGCTCGCTCCTTCCCGGCCGCGCGGGCGCGCCGCCCTGGGGGCTGATCCTCGATTCGCGGGGGGTGCATTTCGACGCCGCCGCCCCTTCCGATCTCGAGCATCTCCTCGCCACCCACCCCCTCGACGACGCCCCGCTCCTCGCCCGGGCCCGCGAGGGCATCGCCCGCATCCGCGCCCTCGATCTCTCCAAGTACAACCTCCACGACCCCGCCCTCGCCGCCCCCGCCCCGGGCTACGTCCTCGTCCTCGACCAGACCCGCGGCGATGCCTCGATCGCCCACGGCCGGGCCGGGGCCGCGACCTTCGCGGCGATGATCGCCGCGGCCCGCGACGAGCATCCGGGCGCGCGCATCATCATCCGCTCCCATCCCGAGACGGCGCTCGGCCTCCGCCCGGGCCATTTCGGCCCGCCCGACGCCGGCGGGCGGGTCAGCATCCTCGCCGCGCCCCTCTCGCCCTGGCGCCTGCTCGAGGGGGCGGTCGCGGTCTATGCCGCGACCTCGCTCATGGGGTTCGAGGCGATCCTCGCCGGCCACCGGCCGGTCGTCTTCGGCGCCCCCTTCTACGCCGGCTGGGGCCTCAGCGACGACCGCCTCGGCCCCCTGCCGCGCCGCGGCCGGCGGCTGACGCGGGCCCAGATCTTCGCCGCCGCGATGATCCTCCTGCCGCGCTGGTTCGACCCCTGCCGCGACCGCCTCTGCCCCCTCGAGGACGCCCTCGACCAGATCGAGGCCGAGGTCATGGCCTTCCGCGCCGACCGCGCGGGCCATGTCGCCCTCGGCATGCGGGCCTGGAAGCGGCCGCACCTGCGCCGCTTCTTCGGCCGCCACCGCCCGCTCGTCTTCGCCCGCGGCGAGGCGGCCGCGGCCGCCCGCGCCGCCGCCGGGGGCCGGGGGCTGATCGTCTGGGCCGGGCGCGAGAGCCCGGGCCTCGCCGCCGCCGCCGCCGCCCGCGGCCTTCCCCTCCTGCGCATCGAGGACGGGTTCCTGCGCTCGCGCGGGCTCGGGGCCGTACTCGTGCCGCCGCTCTCGCTCGTCGCCGACGACCTCGGAATCTACTACGACCCCTCGCGTGAGAGCCGGCTCGAGCGGCTGGTCGCGACGCCCCTGACCGAGGCTGCCCGCCGCCGCGCCGACGGGCTCGCGGCCCGCCTCGTCGCCCTGGGCATCACCAAGTACAACCTCGGCGGGCCCCTGCCGCCCCTGCCGGCGGGGCGCCGCATCCTCGTGCCGGGGCAGGTCGAGGACGACGCCTCGATCCGCCTCGGCGCGGGCGAGGTCGCGACCAACCGCGACCTCCTCGCCCGCGTGCGGGCGCTGAACCCCGGGGCCGTCATCCTCTACAAGCCCCATCCCGACGTCGAGGCCGGGCTGCGGCCGGGGGCGGTGGCGGCCGGGGATCTCGCCCGCCTCGCCGACGCGGTCCTCGCCGGCGTCGATGCGGCGGCGGCGATCATGGCCGCCGACGAGGTGTGGACGATCACCTCGGGGCTCGGCTTCGAGGCGCTCCTGCGCGGCCGCCCGGTGACCTGCCTCGGGGCGCCCTTCTACGCCGGCTGGGGCCTCACGCGCGACCTCGGGCGCGTGCCCGCGCGCCGGCAGGCGCGGCCGGGCCTCGCCGGGCTCGTCCACGCCGTCCTCGTCGCCTATCCGCGCTACGTCGACCCCGCGACGGGCCTTCCCTGCCCGCCCGAGGTCGCGCTCGAGCGCCTCGCCGCGGGCCCCGCGCCCGTCCGCGGGCCGGCCGCACGCCTCCTCGCCCGCGCCCAGGGAGGTCTCGCCCGCCACGCCCGCCTCTGGCGCTGAGCCCCGCGCCGCTGCCCGGGAGGCGGGCGGCCGCGCGCCACCGCGCCCGCGCCCCGGGGGAGGTCCTGCCCGCCACGCCCGCCCCCGGCGCCGGGCCCCGGGCCGTCGCCGGGGCCGGACGGGCGGCCGGGCGCGGGTTCAGAAGTAGCTCCGCACGAGGGCGGCCGAGATCAGTCCCCAGCCATCGGCGACGACGAAGAAGGCGAGCTTGAACGGCAGCGCCACCACCGCCGGCGGCACCATCATCATCCCCATCGACATCAGGACCGCCGCCACCACGAGGTCGATGACGAGGAAGGGCAGGAAGACGAGGAAGCCGACCTCGAAGGCCCGCGCCACCTCCGAAAGGAGGAAGGCCGGGACGAGGACCGAGAGCGGGGCCTCCGCTCCCGGGGCCAGCCCCGCGGCATCGGGGCGGAGGGCGGCGAGGGCGGCGAAGGTCTCGGGATCGAGGCGGGCGGCCATGAAGCCGCGGAAGGGCACGGCAGCGGCGAGGAAGGCCTCCTCGGCCCCCGCCTCGCCGGCGACGAAGGGGCGCCCGCCCGCCTCCCAGGCGGCCGTGAAGACGGGCTCCATCACGAACCAGGTGAGGAAGAGCGCGAGGCTCACGATCAGCATGTTGGGCGGCGACTGCATGAGGCCGATGGCCTGGCGCAGGATCGCGAGCACGGTGACGATGAAGGGAAAGCAGGTGACCATGATGGCGAGCCCCGGCACGAGGCTGAGGAGCGTCACCAGGGCGAGGATCTGGATCGTCCGCGTGGCGAGCGATTCGCCCGGACCGAGGTCGAGGGTGATCGCCTCGGCCCCGGCCGGGCCGGCGGCAAGCGCGATCGCCCCCGCCGCGAGGGCGACGAGGAGGGCGAGCGCCGCCCAGGGAAGCGCGGCGGGGGGGCCGGACGGCGGCGGGGGCGGCGTCCCGGGCGGGCCGGAGGGCAGCGGGAACGCCGCCATGAGGAGGGAGGGCGGTGGCCGGGGCGGTGTCCCGGTCGGGCCGGACGGCAGCGGGAGCGCCGCCGCGAGGGAAGCGCCCCGTGGCCGGGGCCGGGGCGGCGACGATCCCTCGGCCGCGGCCGCCGGCGGCCGCTCCGCCGCGGGCGCCCGCAGTCCCTCCGCCGCGGGCGGGGGCGGGCGGCGGCGAGGGCCGGATCCGCGGGCGCCGGTCCGGCCCATCCTCAGAGCCCCTGGGCGAGGTCGGCGACCTCGGTCAGGCGGACGGCGAGCTGGCCCGATTGCTCGCCCTCGAGTTCCTGGAGTTCCCCCCGGGCGATCAGGCGGTCGCCGACGTAAAGCTCGACCGGATCGTCGACCCGCCGGTCGAGGGTCAGGACGGAATCGCGGTGCAGCCGCAGGAGGTCGCGGACGATCGGGCGGGCCTTGCCGACCGAGACCGTGATCTCGATCGGAACCTGGGCGAAGGGGTTCGGGGCCGGGCCGGCAAGGCCCGCGGCGGGGTTATCCATGGCGTCGCGACGCCTCCTCTCTGGGGTGGAGATAGTCCTCGAGGGCGGCGGCGATGGCGGCTGTCGCGCCGTCGAGGTCGACGAGAGTCTCGCCGTCGCGGAAGCGCAGGTAGACCTGCCCGGCGCCGAGCGTCGGTTCCTCCTCGATCGCGAAGGGCAGGCCGGGCTCGAGGGCGAGGGCGGCCTCGACCGCCGGGCGCGAGGCGGGGCACGCGAGGACCGTCACCGGCGCCCCGGCGCAGCGCTCGGCGAAGGGGCGCAGGGTCTCGGCGACGACGGCCCCGATCGCCCCCCGTGCCAGGGCCGGCAGGACCCGGCCGACGGTCTCGCGGAGGAGCGGCGCGAGGCTCTGGAGGACGTGGCCGCGGGCCTCGTGATAGGTGAAGGAGAGGGCCTGGAGGTTGCGGGCGAGATCGGCGCGGAGGCGGCCCTGGTCCTCCTCGGCGGCGGCGACGGCATCCTCCCAGCCGGCCTTGTAACCGGCTTCGAAGGATTCGAGCCGCGCCTCCTCGCTCGCCCCCTCGGCCTCGGCCCCCGGCGCCGGGCCGCGCGCGGCGCCGGGGGCGGCCGGTCCGGGGGCGTCGAAGGTCTCGAGCCGGAGGCGCATGCCCGTCACGGTCGCTCCTCGCGTTCCTCCATCCAGCCGCGCAGGATCTCGACCGTCTCGGCCTGGCGCTCGGCGATCAGGCGGCGCAGGCGGGCGACGGGATCGGCCGCGGCGGGGTCGTCGGCAGCGGCCGGCGCCTCGGCGCGGCCGGCCGCCGCCGCGGACGCCGGGGCCGCGCGCAGGGAGGCGAGCGCGGCGGGCGGGGCCCCGTCGTCGATCTCTCCCGTGAGGACCGGTCCGGCCGCGGACGCCGCCCCGGGGCCGGCGCCGGCGAGCGCGGGCAGCCCCCGCGCCGGGGCCGGGGCGGAGAGGCCGCGGAGCCCCCCCGCGCGCGTCCCCCCGGCGAGGATCGGGCGCAGCACGAAGAGGCCGAGGACGAGGGCGACGAGGGCGAGGATGCCGAGCTGGGCGAGGGCGGTCGCGTCGAGCCCCTCGAGAAGGCCCGGGGCGGCCGCGTCGCCTGCGGCCGCCGCCGGCTCGAAGGGCAGCGAGCGGATGGTGATGACGTCGCCGCGGGCGGGATCGAAGCCGACCGCCGAGGCGACAAGATCGTGGAGGGCCGCGAGTTCGTCCTCGCCGCGCGGCGCCGCCGCCCCGCCGTCGGCGGCGGGCAGGGCATCGACGAGGACGGCAACGGTGAGGCGGCGGATGCCGCCGGGGGCGCGGGTGAGCTCGCGGCGGGTCTCCGAGAGGTCGAAGGCGGTGCGGCTGCGGGTCTCGGCGCTCTGGCTGCGGCTCGTGCCGGCGGCCGCGGCATCGCCCTCGGGCAGGTTCGAGGCGACGCTGACGCCGCCGCCCTGGGGTGCTGCCGAACTCGCCGAGCGCTCCTCGGCCTCCTCGCTGACGGCGGTGCGGGTCCCGGGGTCGATCGTCCGCTCGACGACGGATTCGCTTTCCGTCACCGTCTCGACCGCGACCTCGACCACCGCCCGGCCGGGGCCGACGCGGGCAGCGAGCAGGCGCTCGACGTTGCGGCGCAGTTCCTCGGCGCGGTCGCCGGCGCGGCCCGGCAGGGTCTCGGCATCGTCGACGAGGGCAAGCCCGCTCGCCCCGTCGATCACCGTCACGTCGGCCGGCGCGAGGCCCGCGACCGAGGCCGCGACGAGATGGCGCAGGGCCCGCGCCGCGGCCGGAGCGAGCGGGCCGCGGGCGGCGGTGACGGTGACCGAGGCCGTCGGCCGGGCAGCGGGCGCGAAGGGCTGGGCCGGCGGGCGGGCGATGTGGACGCGGGCGGCGCCGAGGGCGGGGCTCGCGGCGATGGTGCGGGCAAGCTCGCCCTCCTTGGCCCGCCAGTAGGCGGCGTCGAACATCTGGGCCGTGGTGCCGAAGCCCGAGAGCCCGTCGAGAAGTTCGTAGCCTGCCCCGCCCGAGGCCGGCAGCCCCTCGGCGGCGAGGAGAAGGCGGAGTTCGTCCCGCTGGGCCCGGTCGACGTAGAGGGCGTCGCCCCGGACCTCGTAGACGGCGCCGCGGCGGTCGAGCGCCGCCACCACCTCGCCCGCCGCCGCCGCCTCGAGCCCGGCGTAGAGGAGCGCGAGCCGCGGCCGGGTGCCGAGGGAGACGAGCCAGGCGAGGACCGCGAGAAGCGCGAGCGCGGCGAGCCCGGCGACGAGGCGGCGGCGGGGGTCGAGGGCGGCAAGGGCGGTGGCGAGGTGCCGCAAGGGGGCGATTCTCCCGGAGCGCGGACGAGGCTGCCGCGCCCGGCCGAGGCTTGGGCGGCGGCGCTTAACATTCGGTTAGCCAGCCTCGGGGTATGTGGGAGGCGTCCAGCCGCGAGGACCGATGCCGATGACCGAGACCGCCGCCCCGCCCCGTCCCCGCCGCGGGCTCCTGCCCCTTCTCCTCGGCCTCGGGCTCGCGCTGCCGGCCGCGGGAGGGGCGTTCTGGGCCGTCCACTCCGGCCTCATCTTCGGCCCCGGGGCGGCGCCCGGGCCCGCCGGCGACGCGCTCGGCGACATCGCCTTCGTGCCCCTTCCGGCGCTCGTCGTCGCCCTCGGCCACGCGCCGGGGGGCCGCCATCTCCGCCTCGCCGCCCAGCTCGAGGTGCCGCGGGCCATGGAGGCCGAGGTGACGGTCCTCCTGCCGCGCGTCCTCGACGTCCTCAACGGCTACCTGCGGGCGGTCGCGGTGGCCGAACTCGAGGACGCGGCGGCGCTCGTGCGGCTCCGGGCGCAGATGCTGCGCCGCATCCAGATGGTCGCGGGCGAGGGGCGGGTGCTCAACCTGCTCATCACCGAGTTCGTGCTCAACTGAGGGCCGGCGATGGCGATCGTCGCCGACATCCTGCTCGGGGCCGGGGCGCTCGGCGCCGCCGCCTACTGCCTCGTCCTCGCCCGCCGGCTGCGCCGCTTCACCGAGCTCGAATCGGGCATGGGGGGGGCGATCGCCGTCCTCTCGGCCCAGGTCGACGAGATGACGCGGGCGCTCGGCCAGGCCCAGGCGGCGGCCAGGGCCTCGGCCGCCACGCTCGAGGCCGAGCGGCTGCGCGCCGAGGCGGCGGCGCAGCGCAGCGAGCTCCTCGTCGCGGCCCTCCACGACCTCCCCGCGGCGGCGACCCCCGCGGGGGCGAATCGGGCCGCTGCCACCCAGGCCCCGCCCGCGGCCGCGGCCGACGGCGCGGCCCCCCGCCCGCTTCCCGCCGCCGGCAGCCGGGCCGGACCGGGTGCCCCGGCCACGGCCGCCGCCCCCGCCGCTGCCCCCGCCCACCGCGCCGCCGCCGCCAACGCCGCCGCCCGCGCCCCGGCCGGGCCCGAGGCCGCGGCCGGACCCGAGGCGGCGGCCGACGCCCTCGCGGCGGCCGACCGGCGGGCGCGCTTCGTCCGCCACCGCGGCGGCCGCGGCCTCGCCGAGGCGGCCGAGTGATGGCCGCCGCCCCCGCCGCCGCGCCCGTCCCCGGGCCCGGGCCGCGCGCAAGGCCGCGCCGCGGCCGCGGCCCGCTCGTCCTCATCGCCCTCTTCTTCGTCGCCGCGGCCCTCCTGCGCCTCGCGAGCGGCATCGGCGCCGCCCTCGCCAGGATCGACGAGGCGCCGCCCGCCGCCACCGCGGCCCCGCCGCCCCCCGCCGCGGCCGACCCGCCGGCCGCACTCCTCGCCGCCCTCCGCGCGCGCGAGGAGCGCGTCGGCGCGCGCGAACTCGCGCTCGCCGACCGCCTCGCCGCCCTCGAGCGCATCGAGGCCGGGGTGGCCGACCGCCTCGCCGCCCTCGCGACCGCCGAGGCCGGGCTTGCCGCCACCCTCGCCCTCGCCGAGCGCGCGGCCGAGGACGACATCGCCCGCCTGACCGCGGTCTACGAGGCGATGAAGCCCCTCGAGGCCGCCCGCCTCTTCGCCGAGATGGCGCCCGAGTTCGCGGCGGGCTTCCTCGCCCGCATGCGCCCGGAGGCGGCGGCGGCCGTCCTCGCCGGGCTCGAGCCCGGGCTCGCCTACACGATCTCCGTCCTCCTCGCCGGCCGCAACGCCGGCGCGCCGCGCGACTGAGGCCCCGGCCATGGCCCCGATCCCCGTTCCCGTTCCCGCCGCCCGGCCTGGGGGCGTGCGCCCATGATCGGCGTTCTCGGCATCGCCATCGTCTTCGGCATGGTCTTCGGCGGCTACCTCGCCGCCGGCGGCAAGATCGGCATCATCCTCCACGCCCTGCCCTTCGAGCTCATGATGATCGCCGGCGCCGGCACCGGCGCCTTCCTCATCGCCAACAGCGGCGCCGCCGCCCGCCACACGCTGAAGGACGTCTCCCGCGTCTTCCGCGGCGCCCGCTGGCAGGCGGTCGACTACCGCGACCTCCTCTGCCTCCTCTTCGAGCTCGTCCGCCTCGCCCGCTCGAGCCCGGTCGCGCTCGAGGAGCACATCGAGGCCCCGGAGAGCTCGGCGATCTTCGGCCGCTACCCGCGCATCCGCGCCGACCACGAGGCCGCGGCCCTGATCTGCGACACCCTGCGGGCGGCGGCGATGAACTACGACGACCCCCACCAGGTCGAGGAGGTGATGGAGCGGCGGATGCAGGCGAGCCTCCAGCACGCGCTCCACCCCGCCCACGCCCTCCAGTCGGTGGCCGACGCGCTCCCCGCCCTCGGCATCGTCGCCGCCGTCCTCGGGGTCATCAAGACCATGGCGGCGATCGACCAGCCGCCCGAGATCCTCGGCAAGATGATCGGCGGGGCGCTGGTCGGGACCTTCCTCGGGGTCTTCCTCGCCTATGGCCTCGTCGGCCCCTTCGCGAGCCGGCTGCGGGCGGTGGTCGAGGAGGACGCCCATTTCTACCAGCTCATCCGCGAGGTCCTGGTCGCGAACCTCCACCACCACCCGACGGCGATGTGCATCGAGGTCGGCCGCCAGCACACCCCCCACCACCTCCGCCCCGACTTCGGCGACCTCGAGGAGGCCCTGAAGGCGCTCCGCCAGGAGGCCGCGTGAGCCCGCCGCCCGCCCTCCCCGCCGCTCTCCCCCCGCCCCCGGGCCACCCCGCGGCGCCGGCACCGGCCGCCGCCCACGCCCGCCTCGCCGCGCCTCCCGGCCCGCCGTCCGTCGCGCCTGCCGCCGCGCCTCCCGGCCCGCCTGAGACCCTCGTCGCGCGCATCCACGCCCGTCCCGGCCCTCGCGCGTCCTTCTCCGCACTCCTCCGCGCCCTCTCCCTCGCGCCTTCCGCTCGGCCCATGGCCGCGGAGCTGTTTCGTTCCTTCGTCCTCGCGCCTCCCGCCCCGCCCGCGGCCCTCGCCGCTCTCCTCCGCGCCCTCTCCCTCGCACGACGCGCTCCGCCCGCCTTCGCCGCGCGCCTCCTTGCGTTGCCCGCCCCGCCCGCGGCCCTCGCCGCTCTCCTCCGCGCCCTCTCCCGCGCACTTTGCGCCCCACCCGCGGCCCGCGCTGCCCGCCTCCGCTCCCTTTCCCTTGCGCTCCGTGCTCCCCCTGCCGCCCTCGCCGCTCTCCTCCTCGCCCTCCCCTCGCCTCCCGCCGCCCTCGCCGCCCTCCTCCTCGCGCTTCCCGCCGCGCCCGCGGCGGCCGCCGTCGCGCTGGTGCGGGGCGGCGAACATGCGGGGTTCACCCGGCTCACGGTCACGATCGCGCCCGGCGCGGGCTGGAGCCTCGGCCGCAGCCCGCGCGGCTACGGGCTCGTGATCGCCGGCGCCGGGGTCGCGATCGACCTCGCCGAGGCCTTCCGGCGCATCGACCGCCGCCGCGTCGGCGGGCTCGCGGCCACGGGCGGCCGGCTCGACATCGCCCTCGCCTGCCCCTGCCACGCGACGGCCGCCGAGGCGGCGCCGGACCTTCTCGCCATCGACATCCGCGACGGCCCGCCGCCCGCGGGCTCGCCCTTCGAGCGCCCGCTCGCCGCCGCGGCCGCCCGGCCGCGGCCGCGCCCGTCCCCGGCGGCGGCGGTCGCCGGGTCGGGGGGGGTGGCGGGCGATCCCTACCTTGCGGCCTACTGGCGCCGGGCCGGCCTTTCCCCGCCGCCCGTTCCCGCGACCGTCGCCGGCCGGAACCGCGCCGGGGAGAAGGCGCCCGCGGCCGCCGCCGCCGCCGCCGCGGACCGGGGGATGGGCGCCGGCACCGCAACAACCCCCGCCCCGGGGGAGGGTGGGGCCGGGCCGAAGCCGGCCCCGGCGGCGGACGGGGCGCCGCCCGCCGCAGCCGGACCCGCCGGCCCGGCGCCCGCGGCCCCTTCGGCGGCGGCCGAGGAAGCGTCCGGGGCGGCCGAGGACCCGTTGGCCGCCGCTCGCGCCGATCTCCTCTTCGAGCTCGCCCGCGCCGCGGCCCAGGGCATGGTGGCGGTGCCCCCGCCCCCGTCCGCGCCCCCGCTGCCGCCGCCCGCGCCTCCTCCCGCGCCCGCGGCGGGCGATCCCCCGGCACCGGCCAACCTCGCCCCCGGGGCTCCGATCCGCATCGAGACCGGTCTCGACCGCGCCGCCGGCGCGACGCCCCGCATCGCCCTCACCCCCACGGGGGGGGAGTGCCCGGGGGATGGGGACTTCGACGTCGCGGCCTGGGGCGGCGGCGGCGATGCCGGCGCGGCGATCGCCCGCGGCCGGAGCGCGCTCGTGGGCGAGTTCGACCGCCCCGATCCCGTGGCCGTGCTCGCGCTCGCGCGCCTCTACGTCCATCTCGGCTTCGGGGCCGAGGCCCGGGCCCTTCTCGCGGCCTTTCCCGTCCCGGGAGCGGAGGCCGCAGGCGTCGCCGCCCTCGCCCTAATCGTCGACGGTGCGCCGGCGGTGCCGGCGGCGCCCTTCGCCGGCATGGCCGCCTGCGACGGGGCGGTGGCGCTCTGGGCCGTGCTGGCCGCCCCCGCCCTCGAGCGCGGCGTGCCGGTCGCGACCGCGGCCGTCCTGCGGGCCTTCTCCGGCCTTCCCCCGCATCTGCGCCGCCTCCTCGGCCGGCCCCTCGCCGACCGCTTCCTCTCCACCGGCGACGCCGAGACAGCGCGCGCGCTCCGCGATGCGGCCGAGCGGGCGGGCGCGGCGGGAAGCCCGATCGGCCTCGTCTCGGCCCGCATCGCCCTTTCGCGCGGGCAGGTCGAGGAGGCCGAGGCCCTGCTTGCCGACCTCGCCGCCGGCCCCGGTCCCGAGGCGGCCGAGGCCCTCGCCCTCCTCCTCGAATCGCGCCTTGGCCGCGGCGCCGCGATCGCGCCGGCGCTCGCCGGCGCCGCCGAGGCCCTCGCCTTCGAGCTCGGGGAGAGCGCCGTCGGCGCCCGCCTCGCCGCCGTCCACGCCCGCGCCCTCGCCGCCCGGGGCGAGCACGAGGCGGCCTTCGCCGCCCTCTCCCGCCTCGCCCCCGGGCCCGCGACGACGGCGCTGGCCGATGCCCTCCTCGTCGCGCTCGCGGCATCGGCGCCGGAGGACGTCTTCCTCCGCCTCGCCTTCGCCGCCCTCCCCGGGGCCGGGGCCCCCCGCCATCCCCCCGGCGGGCCCGAGGCCCGGCGGGCGCTCGCCCGCCGCCTCGCGGAAGCGGGGTTCGGGGCCGAGGCGCAGGCGCTCCTCGGCCCCCCCGACGGCCTCGCGGGCGCCGACCGGCGGCTCTGGGCGCGGGCGGCCCTCGCCCTCGGCGACGGGCGGGCGGCGCTCGCGGCCGTCGCGGGCGACGACCATGCCGAGGCGGCGGGACTCCGCGGCGCGGCCCTCGCGCGCCTCGGCGACCACCGCGGCGCCGCCGCGGCCTACGCGGGGGCCGACCCGGCGCTCGCCGCCGCCGCCCGCTGGCGGGCGGGCGAGGCGGTGGCGGCCGCGGACGCGCCCGACCTCGCCGCTTCCCTCGCGGCCCTCGCCCGGCCCGCGCCCGAGCCCCGGCCGTCCCCCGCCAGCGGCCCCCTCGCCACCGCCCGCGCCCTCATCGCCGACAGCGCCGCCCGCCGCGCCGCCGCGGCCGGGCTCCTCGCCGCCTATCCGCCGCCCTGACGGCATCCCCGCCCGGGCACCCCGGAAAGCGGTAGGGCAATTCCCGGGACCATCCCCGCCCCGCCCACGGGCTCCTCGCCGCCGGTCCGCCGCCCTCACCGCATCCCGCCCGGGCACCCCGGGCGGGAGGAAGCCGAACCCCCGGGGACCGCCCCCGCCCCGCGACCGGGCTCCTCGCCGCCGGTCCGACGCGCTGACGGCATCCCCGCCCGGGCACCCCGGGACGGGGGAGAGCAATCACAGGGGCCATCGAGGCCCCGCGGCCGGGCCCGACCGCCGCCGTCACGGGCGGGACGTCGCCGGTCACTCCACCCCGGCCCGGAAGCCCCGGGAGAAGCGCGCGCCGGCCGCCCCGCGGGGACGGTGCGGCCGACCGGCCGGAACCCCCGGGTCACCCGCGTCGGCCTGCGCCCCGGGCGAGCGCCCCCCTCGGGCAGCGCCGGCCGCG